>JANPBI010000245.1:0-2457 GCA_031430315.1 Rhodobacterales bacterium
ACCAGAATGGATGGACCTGCTGCAAGCCGACGGCCTCGTCGTCACGACCTCGCGCAAGGATATTGCTTCGAACCAGATTGTCCTGATTGCGCATGACCCCGACACCCCGTCGGTCAAGATCCGTCCGGACCTTGACCTGCCAGCCCTTCTGGACGGTGGCAAGCTTTCCATGGCGATGGTCGATAGTGTCCCTGCAGGGCAATACGGCAAAGAGGCGTTGGAACATTTCGGCCTGTGGGCCAAAGTTGAGGCCAACGTGGTCCAATCCGACAATGTCCGCACGGCCTTGGCATTGGTGGCCCGAGGCGAGGCGCCATTGGGCGTGGTCTACGCGTCTGACGCAATTCCCGATCCGGACGGCACACGTTCGGTGACTGTCATTGCAGCCTTTCCACCCGACAGCCATCGCGCCATCCTCTATCCCGCCGCCCTGATGTCGGCCAGCTCTGTGCCCGAAGCCCAGATGTTCCTCGACTACCTCTCTTCGGATGCGGCTCGCGATGTCCTAGCCGCCAACGGCTTTACCCTGCTGCCTGCCGATGAGTGACGTTCTGTCTCCCGCCGAATGGCAGGCATTGGGGCTTTCTCTGAAAGTCTCGTTCTGGGCGATGTTGCTGAGCCTGCCCTTCGGCATCCTGGTGGCTTATGCGCTTGCGCGGTGGTCCTTTTGGGGCAAGACGCTGCTGAACGCACTTGTCCATCTGCCGCTGGTCTTGCCGCCTGTCGTGACGGGCTATCTCTTGCTGATCACCTTTGGGCGCAAGGGTCCGGTGGGCCGGGTGCTCGAAGACACCTTTGGTCTGGTCTTGTCCTTTCGCTGGACGGGTGCCGTCCTTGCCGCCGCTATCATGGCTTTTCCCTTGATGGTGCGTGCCATCCGCCTGGCCATTGAGGCGGTTGACCCCAAACTGGAAGAGGCCGCCGGAACCTTGGGGGCCGCCCGGCCATGGGTGTTTTGCACCGTGACCCTGCCGCTGATCCTGCCCGGCGTGATCGCGGGGGCGATCCTCGCCTTTGCCAAGGCCATGGGCGAGTTCGGCGCGACTATCACGTTTGTCGCGAGCATTCCGGGCCAAACCCAAACCTTGCCGTCGGCAATCTACGCGTTTCTCCAGGTGCCGGGCGGCGATGCCGACGCGTTCCGCCTGGTCTGGATTGCTATCGCTGTTGCTGTGGCAGCGGTCCTTTTGTCCGAATGGGTCGCTCAAGTCGTGGCCAAGCGGATTCGTGGCACATGACCTTGTCCATCGCCCTGACCCATGCCTTTGCCGGGTTCACGCTGGACCTGGCCTTTTCGGCCCCGGCGGGCGTGACTGCCCTTTTCGGACGGTCCGGCGCTGGCAAGACAACCATCGCACAGGCCGTTGCCGGTCTTTTGCGTCCTGACCGGGGCCGCATCAAGCTGCACGACCGCGTGCTTCTGGACACCGACCGAGGTCACTTTGTGCCGCCGCACCTGCGTCGCATCGGATATGTCTTTCAAGAGGGCCGCCTGTTTCCCCACCTGACCGTCCGGCAAAACCTGCATTACGGGCGCTGGTTCGCCAAATCCACGCATGGACCTGACGAAACAGGGCGGATCGTCGATTTGCTGGGTATCGGCAACCTTTTGGACCGCCATCCCGCCGCGCTGTCGGGCGGCGAAAAGCAACGGGTTGCTTTGGCGCGTGCGATCCTGTCCCACCCCCAACTGCTGGTCATGGACGAACCGCTGGCGGCATTGGACGAAGCCCGCAAGGCAGAAATCCTGCCCTATCTCGAACGCCTGCGCGACGAGGTACGCCTGCCCGTCCTTTATGTCAGCCATTCTGTCGCCGAAATCGCCCGCCTGGCCACCACCGTTGTCTTGATCGAGGCCGGGCGTCTGCGCCTTTGCGGACCTGCGGCGGATGTCCTTTCCGACCCCATGGCAGCGATCACTGTTGGCCCGCGCGAAACCGGGGCCATCCTTTCCGCGCGAATGGACGGCACGGATGCAGACGGCCTCAGCCGCCTGACCTTGTCGGGCGGCACGGTCTGGGTGGCGGGTATCGCAAGCCCGGTCGGGACGACACTGCGCCTGCGCATCATGGCGCAGGATGTGATGCTGTCACTGGAACGTCCGGTTGCAATCTCGGCGCTGAACATCCTGGCCTGTACGGTGCTGGATGTCGGCATCCAAGGCACGGGCGCGCTGGTGCGGCTGACCTGTGGCGGGGACATCCTTCTGGCGCGGATCACAGCAAGGTCGGCCACGGCACTTGCCCTGACCGGGGGCCGCTCTGTCTTTGCAATCATCAAGACGGTGGCGGTCGCAGACCCGACAACAGTGATGCCCTAGTGTTCCCCACCTGACGAAGGATTCCCATATGTGATGAGGTGTTTCATTGTCGGGACATGAGACGCGATGACATTTGCCTTTACCTTGGCCCCGCCGACCGTGCGCAGCTTCAAGCTCTTCTCAGCGACCGCAACACC
>JANPBI010000246.1:0-2451 GCA_031430315.1 Rhodobacterales bacterium
GCAATCCGGGCAACCTGTACCTGGCGCATTTCATGGGCACCACGGGGGCGGTGCGCGCGCTGCAGGCGCCCCTGAACACGCCCATCACCAGGCTGATGTCCCCGCGAGAAATCAAGGCCAATGCCAATGTGAAGTTCGGCGGCAAGTCATTCGCCGATTTCACCGCAGGCGATCTGCGCCGCTGGTCGGCGCGCAAGATGCGCACCGCCAGTGACGCGCCCCCGCCCAGTGGCGACATGCCCGCCTTTACCGGCACGTCGCGCGGCTATACCGGCGAGGGGCAGGTGTCGGCGGGCGACGGCACGCGGATCGACGTCGGATACGAGGTGGTGGATTACGCATCGCTGATCCGCGCCTCGGGCGATCTGCAGCCCCGCGACCGGTCGCGTGTCAACAGTGACGACTGGATTGCCGCGACCGCCGCGCGGCTGGACCCCGCGCAGCTGATGCCATCGCCGAATGCCGCCACCGGCACGCCCATCGTGGGGCCGGACAACGTGATCGAAAGCGGCAATGGTCGCGTGTCGGCGATCGGGCGCGCCTATGAGCGCGTGCCGGACCGCGCGGCGGCCTATCGCGGCGCGATCGAGGCGGCAGGCTACACCATCCCCGACGGCGTCACCCAGCCCGTGCTGGTGGCGCGCCGTCGCAGCGACCTGACCCCGGCCGAGCGCCAGCGGTTCGTGATCGAGGCGCAGGACAGCGGTGTCGCGCAGATGACCCCGACCGAGATCGCGCGCGCCACCGCCCGCAATCTGGACGCATCGGTGCTGTCGCGGCTGGACCCAAGCCAGCCCGTCGCATCAGCGGCCAATGGCGATTTCATCCGGGCCGCCCTGTCCACCCTGCCCCGGTCGGCGCGCAATGCGATGTTCGAGGCCGACGGCATGCTGAACGCCAATGGCCAGCGCCAGCTGCGCGAGGCGCTGTTCGCGCGCGCCTGGCCCGATCCCGACATTCTGGCGCGCTATACCGAAGGCACTGACCCGGCCCTGAAATCCCTGATGGAGGCGCTGGAAACTGCCGCCCCCAACTGGGCCGCCCTGCGCGCCGACATCGAGGCCGGGCTGGTGGATCCTGCCATGGACATCAGCCTCTATGTCCTGGACGCCATGCGCCTGATCGGCACGGCGCGCGACCTGTCGCGGCGCGAGGGTCTGAGCATCGGCCGCGCGGTGACGCAGTTGCTGGACGAGGTCGACATGCTGGACGGGGCCATATCGCCGCTGACCGCCGCCCTGGTGCGCAAGTTCTGGACCAATGGCCGTGCCGCACCGGCAGATCAGGTGGCCGGTTTCCTGCAGCGCTACGCCGACGAGGCACGCAATGCCGGGCGCACGGGGGGCATGCTGGATACGCCCGGCCCGCGCGACGTTCTGCGGACCGTCGATGCGGAGGCGTTCAAGGACCTGCCCGAGGACCTGGGACGCGCCCGCGGTTTCGCGGTGCCAGCCGCCCCGCAGGCCCGGATGGATGATGCGGCATTCACCCAAGGGGCATCTTCGCCCGAGGCCGAGGCGGTGCAGGCCGAGGCGGTGGCCGCGATCCGGGTCGCCGAGGAAAACGCGGGCCTGCTGGACATGGTGCGATCGGGCGCCTCTTTTGATGACATCGCGGCCCATCCCCGTGTTGCCGCCGCGCTGGCCGACATGGCGAGCCGCCCGCCCACCACATTGCTGGACGGATATGGCACCGATGAATTCTGGGCGGCGCGGGAATACCGCGCCGGGGATCAGGTCATCACCGGGCGGGATGCAGGTGTATCCCACCTGCATGACGGCGCGCGGGCGTTGGCCTGGACCGAGGACGGAATGGCGCTGCCCCCGAACGCCATCCGCACCGAGCGGCAGGCCACCATACTTCTGGGCCCGCCCGCAGCGGGCAAGTCCACCATTGCAAATCCGCTGGCCCGTGCCCGCGGGGCCGCCATCATTGACGCGGACGAGGCCAAGAAGATCATCCCCGAATTCGACCGGGGCATCGGGGCCAACGCCGTGCATGCCGAAAGCACAAAGCTGGCCGATGATGTCCTGGTCAGGTCCATGATGGCCGGTGAAAACGTAGTTTTGCCGAAGGTGGGCGCTGATGCGGCCGCGATCGAGGCCCTGGCCGCGCGGCTGAAACACGAAGGCTACACCGTCGATCTGGTGCTGGTCGACGTGCCCGCCGATGTGGCGATGCAGCGCATGATCAGTCGCTTTACTGCAACAGGTCGGATAATCCCGCTTGACGTTCTGAAAAAGGGTATTGACGGCGCGAAATCCACTTACGACATGCTGAAGGCAAGGAGTGACATCAATGCCCACGCCCATATCGACAACACCCCCGGCCCCGGCCAACCCCGCCGCATCGTTGAAGACGCCCGCCAAATCCTACCTGCTGAGCCCCGACGAGTATTACCGCCTGGAGGGCCCGGACGGGCTGGACGAGGCGATGGCCTATCACGCGAGC
>JANPBI010000247.1:0-1984 GCA_031430315.1 Rhodobacterales bacterium
ACATCGCGTTTCATTTCCCAGACAGCCGTCTGGCATTTACAGCAGACAGTCTGATGGCGGCGGGATGCGGTCGTCTGTCCGAAGGCACGCCGGCGCAGATGTGGCAAAGTCTGACGAAGCTTTCCGCCATGCCCCCCGATACCTTGATCTGTTCGGGTCACGAATACACGACCGCCAATCTGCGTTTTGCGCAAAGCCTTGAACCCAGCTATGCGCCGCTTATGTTGCGAATGAGCCGGGTCGCAGCCCTACGCGCAGAAGGAAAACCTTCCGTGCCGGTGCTTTTGTCCGAAGAAACTGAAACAAACCCGTTTTTGCGCGCCGGGACAGCTGCGATGAAGCAGGCCCTGGGCATGGCCCATGCGTCGGATGCCGAAGTCTTTGCCGACCTGCGCGCGCGAAAAGACCGCTTTTGACGCCCTGTTTGCATCACATTTCGTGCGCGTGATGTCGCAAAGCAAACTTTGCCTGAATTTGCGCTTGAAGTGCGCAAAATAAAACCGAACTTTAAGGTGATGAGGCCAAGGTCGGTGTGAACCCTCCCGGTTCCCGCGACCCGCAAAACAGGAGCACGCAACCGTGCCATCGTTTTCAACGACACTCGAGCAAGCCATTCATGGGGCGCTGGCGCTAGCCAATGCCCGCCGCCACGAACTGGCAACATTGGAACACCTGTTGCTGTCGTTGATCGATGAGCCGGACGCGGCGCGCGTGATGAAGGCATGTTCGGTGAACCTTGATGATCTGCGCAAAACGCTGGTCGATTTCATCGATGATGACCTATCCACGCTGGTGACCGATGTCGAAGGGTCCGAGGCGGTGCCGACAGCAGCCTTTCAGCGTGTGATCCAGCGCGCGGCAATCCATGTTCAGTCATCGGGCCGGACCGAAGTGACCGGGGCGAATGTCCTTGTCGCGATCTTTGCCGAACGGGAATCCAACGCAGCGTACTTCCTGCAAGAACAGGACATGACCCGCTATGACGCCGTGAATTTCATTGCGCATGGCGTGGCAAAGGACCCCTCTTATGGCGAAAGCCGCCCCGTGACAGGGGCCGAGGACCAGCCCGAAACGCCAAAAGCCGAAGCAGGAGAAGCCAAAGAATCCGCTTTGTCGAAATACTGTGTCGATCTGAACGTCAAAGCCAAAAAGGGCGACGTCGACCCCCTGATCGGCCGCGAGATGGAGGTGGAGCGCTGCATTCAAGTGCTGTGCCGCCGCCGCAAGAACAATCCTCTGCTGGTAGGCGATCCCGGCGTGGGCAAAACCGCCATCGCCGAAGGTCTGGCTTGGAAGATTATCAAGGGTGAAACGCCCGCGATTCTCGCTCATGCCACGATCTATTCGCTCGACATGGGCGCGCTTCTGGCCGGCACCCGATATCGCGGTGACTTTGAAGAACGCCTGAAGGCTGTGGTCAAGGAGATGGAGGATCACCCCGACGCGATCCTCTTCATCGACGAGATTCACACGGTAATCGGGGCGGGTGCGACATCTGGTGGCGCGATGGATGCTTCGAACCTGCTGAAACCCGCGTTGCAGGGCGGCAAGCTGCGCTGCATGGGATCGACCACGTACAAGGAATTCCGTCAGCATTTCGAAAAGGACCGCGCCCTGGCGCGCCGGTTCCAGAAGATCGACGTGAACGAACCTTCGGTCGGCGACAGCATCAAGATCCTGATGGGGTTGAAGCCTTACTTCGAAGAACATCACGATCTGACCTATACCCGCGACGCGATCAAGTCGGCGGTGGAACTGGCAGCGCGCTACATCCATGACCGCAAGTTGCCGGACAAGGCCATCGACGTGATCGACGAGGCAGGGGCAGCCCAGCACCTACTGCCCGAGGGCAAGAAGAAAAAGACCATCACACCGAAAGAGATCGAAGCCGTCGTGGCCAAGATCGCCCGCATCCCGCCGAAATCGGTGTCGAAGGACGATGCCGAAACCTTGCGCGATCTTGAAAAGACCCTGAAGCGCGTGG
>JANPBI010000248.1:0-2412 GCA_031430315.1 Rhodobacterales bacterium
GTCCCGCGCGCCTGGGCAAGGCTGGCGAGTTTTTCGGCCAGCGACGCCCGGTCCAGCGTGTGGATGGCATCGAACAGATCCACCGCGACCTTGGCCTTGTTGGATTGCAGGGGGCCGATCATGTGTACCTGCACGGGGCCATAGCTTGCCCGCAGATCGGGCCATTTCGCGGCGGCCTCCTGCACGTAGTTTTCGCCAAAGGTGCGGTGGCCTTGTGAAAGCACGTCGGTCACCCGGTCGAGCGGCTGAATTTTCGACACGGCGATCAGGGTCGCAGAATCAGATGGCCTGCCCGCTGCGGTCAGGGCGGCCTGCATGCGCGCGGTGATGTCTGCCAGTCCCATCCGGTGCCCCTGTTGTTGCGCCAGACCCTAGCGAAGCCTGCCCAAAACGAAAAGAGCGGGCTTTCGCCCGCTCTTTCCATCACGTTGATCGGTTAGGATCAGAACGAGAAGGACACACCCATGTCGAACGCGCTTGCGTCGGTGGTGTCGTTCTTGGCGTAGCCGCCGACAACCTTGGCGCCGCCGCCGAGGTCGTAGGTTGCGCCAACGCCGTAGCCATCTGCGCCGCCGAGGTCTTCATCTGCGGCCAGGAATGCGGTCACAGCCAGCGCATCAGCGGTATAGGTCGCCGAAAGGTGATACTGGTCGACGCTGAGACCAGGACCCGACAGCTGACCGTAATTCGCCTTGACCGTCACAGCACCGAACGTGGCGCTTGCGCCAAGGATGATGTGGTCAAGATCGACATCGCTGTTGGTTTCGTATCCAAGGGCGAGGTTGTAGTCACCCATCGCATACTTCAAACCAATTGCGTAGGTCGGCGAAAGGTCGACAGGAGCGACAAGAAGGTCATTGTTCGGGTTCTGGATCGAGATGATCCCAGTGAACGAACCTGCCGAGTACTCGTAAGCTGCGGTCGGATCGGTTGCAGCGCTGTCTAGAACGTTGTGCAGGTAGACGGCTTCGTTGATATCGCCGAGGCCAGTCAAGCCCACGCCGTCAACGTTGCCAACAGCTTGTTGGGCTGCACCGTCAATGTCGCCCATCGTCAGTTTGCCGAACGCACCGGAGATGAACACTGAGCCAGCGTCGCCGGAAGAAGCAGCACCGGCATTGTCAGCACGGAAGGAAGCGCCGAACGACAGGCCGCCATCAGTTTCGCCGGACATCGTGAATTTGACGCGTGCACGGCTGGTAAAGCCAGTGTCATCCGTACCAAACCCGTTGATCACACCCATACGGGCGTCGCCCGACAGGGTTACTTCAGCAGCGGCGAAGCCAGCGGTGCCCGCCAGGATGCTCGTCGCGAGAAGGAGCTTTTTCATAGTTGTTCCTCATTTCTTCTAGGATCAGCCCCATCGCAGTGGACTCCACGCTGGGCATGGCCTGTTTTGCTCTTTCCACGGGGGGGAATGCAACATCGCGACGGGGCTAGGCGGATTCAGAACTGCCAACAGGTGCACCATTGCCACAGTGGGGCAAAGTAGACCCCGGTGCAGGCACCCTTTCTCGCGCGCGAGGGGTAGGGGCGGGCGTCGGGGAAAAAGCCTTGGCAGGCCCCGAAGGCTCGGTTAGACAGCGAGGCAAGAACCATTTGGGGCCAATTGTCATGCATCGCACCCTGCGCGCCGTGTTATTCCTGGGCCTGGCCACAAGCCTTGCGGCCTGTGGCGGTGGCATCGGCAGCGGGGATAGCGGACTTTTCCGGCGCAACGACACCGCAATTCCGTCGGAACGCACATTGCAGCAGCGCGAGCGCAACCTGGCGCAGCGGGCCGCGCTGGAAAAGGCGCAAGGCGAAAAGGACGAATCCACCATCTGGGATCTGTTCAGCAACGCCGATGATCCCAACACGACGGTCGAGGTGAACAAATACCTGTGGCAGGCGTCGCTTGAGGTGCTGAATTTCCTGCCGGTCGAATCAATCGACCCGTTTACGGGCGTGATCGTCACTGGCTATGGCACCCCGCCGGGTGGGGGCCGCACCTATCGCGCCACCGTCTATGTGCAGGACCCCGCATTGGATGCGCGGTCGCTGAAAGTGGCGCTGCAGGGACGCGGCGGGGCAGCAGCCTCGGCGGAAACTGCCCGCGCCATCGAGGATGCGATCCTGACCCGCGCCCGCCAGATCCGGATTCGCGACAGCAAGCTGTGATCCGGCACGGCGGCTGATCCGCCGACCTGCCTTTGAATTTTCGGCAATGTTGACGCCCGGTCGCTGGACCTTGGCGGCTGCATGGGTTTAATTCCGCGGCAATCCAAAGGAAGTGCCCCCGATGTCGCGCTATGACCCCGCCCAGATCGAACCGAAATGGCAAAAGGCCTGGGACGAGGCCGGGGTGTTTACCGCCCGGATGGACCCGTCGCGGCCCAAATACTACGTGCTGGAGATGTTTCCCTATCCGTC
>JANPBI010000249.1:0-20184 GCA_031430315.1 Rhodobacterales bacterium
GTAGACCTGCACCCAGTCGCCGACGCGGATGTCGCGGCCGCCGCGGATCGGCTGGCCTTTGGCATCGCGGCCGGCCACGTAATCCTCGTTGTGAAGCGTGGCATTCGAGACGACCACCCCGCCAACGGTCACCGGCTGCAGGCGTGCGACCGGTGACAGCGCGCCGGTGCGTCCAACCTGGATGTCGATGCCGAGAAGCCGTGTCCACGCGAGTTCGGCGGGGAATTTATGCGCCAAGGCCCAGCGCGGCGTTGAGGAGCGAAATCCGAGGCGCGCTTGCAGGCCCAGGTCATCCACCTTGTAGACGACGCCGTCGATGTCATAGCCCAAGGTCGCGCGTTGCGTTTCAATCTGCCGGTAGTGCGCAAGCATTTCTCCAGGACTTTTACACAGCACAGTCAAGGGGTTGGTCTGAAAACCTAAACCATTCAGCCGCGCAATTGTACCCCATTGCGTCGTGCCGAGCGGGGCAGACAACTCTCCCCAGGAGTATGCAAAGAACCGAAGTGGTCGGGACGCGGTGATCGACGCATCGAGTTGCCGCAATGACCCGGCAGCGGCATTGCGCGGGTTGGCAAAGGTCTTGTCCCCGGCTGCCGCCTGCCGTGCGTTCAGGGCCGCGAAATCGGCGTGCGACATGTAGACCTCGCCCCGGACCTCCAGCACATCGGGCGCGCCGGTCAGGCGTTGGGGGATGTCAGCGATGGTGCGGGCGTTTTCGGTGACGTTCTCGCCCACCTCGCCATCGCCACGAGTTGCGGCCTGGACGAGGGTGCCGTGTTCATAGCGCAGCGACAGGGACAAACCGTCGATCTTGGGCTCTGCCGTATAGGAGAGCGGGGTTGCTGATTGCATTCCGGGGGAAATCGCGCCATCCGCTGACGCGTCAAAATGGACGCCCTGCAACCGGCCTTCGGCGTCACCAGCTGACGGGATCACGCCAGCCTTTGCAGCGGCACCCAGCCCCAGAAACCGCCGGACCCGGTCGTCGAAATCCACCACGTCGCTGTCGGAAAAGGCATTTTCAAGCGACAGCATCCGCACCACGTGGGCGATCTTGCCAAAGCCCTCCGCCACCGCTGCGCCCACCTTTTCGCTGGGGCTGTCGGCGCGCTTTAGACTAGGAAACCGCGCCTCAATGACCGCATTCCGGCGCTTCAGCGCGTCGAAATCCGCGTCGGAAATGTCGGGCGCATCGAGGGTGTGGTACGCCTCGTTCGCAGCACTGATCAGGGCCGCCAACTCCGCAAGTTCGGCGCGGGCGTCGGCTTCGGTCAGCTTTGCCACATCGTCCGCCTCGCCCATCGTCGCCCCCTGACCCGACTTGACCGGGGGTCAGGTTAGAATGCGGCAGGGCCAAGGTCCAGCGCTCGAGCAAGCGAGTCTGACGGACATCTGGACCGCCAGCTTCGCCTCATAGCCACTTGTCTGCAAAGGTCAGGCGCTGGCAGCCAGCCTTGCCTGCCCGATGCCGGGATCACGCAGCACATAGCCCCGGCCCCAGACGGTTTCGATGAAATTCGCACCGCCCGTCGCCTCTGACAGCTTTTTGCGCAGCTTGCAGATGAAGACGTCGATGATCTTGAGCTCCGGCTCATCCATGCCACCGTAAAGGTGGTTGAGGAACATCTCTTTCGTCAGCGTGGTGCCCTTGCGCAGCGCCAACAGTTCCAACATCTGGTATTCCTTGCCGGTCAGATGCACGATCTTGCCATCCACATCCACAGTCTTGGCGTCCAGGTTCACGTTGACATTGCCCAGACGGATGACCGATTGCGCATGGCCTTTTGACCGGCGGATGATTGCATGGATGCGCGCCACCAATTCTTCGCGATGAAACGGTTTTGTCAGATAGTCATCCGCGCCGAAGCCAAAGCCTTTGAGCTTGCTTTCAGTATCGTCGGACCCTGACAGGATCAGGATCGGCGTCTCAATCCGGGCAAGGCGCAGCTGGCGCAGAACTTCATGCCCGCTCATGTCCGGCAGGTTCAGGTCCAGCAGGATCAGATCATAGTCGTACAGCTTCGCCAGATCGACGCCGTCTTCACCGAGGTCGGTGCAATAGACGTTGAGGTTGGCATGGGTCAGCATCAGTTCGATACTGCGCGAGGTGGTCGGGTCGTCTTCGACCAAAAGGATTCGCATCTGAAATTCTCCGCATCTGGACCGTCTTCGTTAATGACACTGACGATGAATGGTTAACTACCGGTTACCGGGTAAAGATGCTGAGAAAATACACCTTAAAGTTGTCTATATTTCTGTATTGTTGTGACGCGAAGCGCTTTGTCACCATGCGTTTCGACGGCTTTGCGCCACAATCCGAACTCTTCTTCGGACAGGGCATAGCGCTCTTGCGCCTCAGACTGCGGGATCAGTCCGTAGATCACCGCCTTGACCACCAAGGCCTTGCGGCTGGCAACCCAGCGTCGGGTCTCCGCAGGCGGCAGATCGGCGCGCGACAGGATCGTCCCATCGGGCAAAGTGACCTGTCGCGGCCCGTCAACGCGTCTGAGAAACATCGGCACACCCATCCAAATTTGGCTACAGACTGCGCGATCAGGCTTAATCAATGCTGAAACTGGGGGGTTGAGAGTATGTCGCATTTTCCTATATTGCGCAGGTTCCCTTAAACCATGATCCCCGCAAGGTCGCCGCTGATGCCGCTAGACCACCCCTTGAACTCGCTTGGCTTGGCCAAACCCCCTGCGCAGACGCGGGTTGTAGTGGCGATGTCTGGCGGCGTGGACAGCTCGGTCGTGGCCGCGATGCTGGCCGAGGAAGGTTATGATGTGGTCGGCGTCACGCTGCAGCTTTATGACCATGGGGCGGCGCTGGCCAAGAAAGGTGCCTGCTGTGCGGGGCGCGACATCCACGATGCGCGCCGCGTGGCGGAAACGATGGGCTTTCCGCATTACGTGCTCGACTACGAAAACATGTTCCGCGAGGCGGTGATTGAGGAGTTTGCCGACGCCTACCTTGCCGGGGCGACGCCGGTTCCCTGCATCCGCTGCAATGAACGGGTGAAGTTCAAGGACCTGATGGCGACTGCGCGGGACCTTGAAGCTGATTGCATGGCGACCGGGCATTATATCCAGCGGAAATTGGGCCTTGCGGGGCCGGAACTGCATCAGGCGGCAGATGCGGCGCGGGATCAGTCCTATTTCCTGTTCTCCACCACCGCGGCGCAGCTGGATTACTTACGGTTCCCGCTGGGACATCTGGCCTCCAAGGCGGAAACGCGGGCGCTGGCGGCGAAGTACAGGCTGCCGGTCGCGGACAAGCCGGACAGCCAGGACATCTGTTTCGTCCCCAACGGGAACTATGCCGCCGTTATTGAAAAGCTGCGCCCCGGGGCCGCGGACCCGGGCGAGATCGTGGATATGGGTGGCCGGGTACTCGGGCGGCACCGGGGCGTGATCCATTACACGATCGGACAACGCAAAGGGCTGGGGATCGGGGGGCTGGAAGACCCGCTTTACGTGGTGCGGCTTGATCCGGTGACACGGCATGTCGTGGTTGGCCCGAAAGAGGCCCTGTCGACGTGCGTGATCCCGGTGCGCGAAATCAACTGGCTCGGCGACGCCCCATTTGAGAGCCGCACGGAATGGCACCTTCGGGTCAAGGTCCGCTCAACCCGGCCACCCCGGCCTGCGGTGATCCGGCCCTTGTCGGCGACGACAGCAGAGGTGGAGCTTCTGGACCCGGAGGATGGAGTTTCCCCGGGGCAGGCGTGTGTTTTCTATGCGCCTGAAGGGTCCCGGCTGTTCGGCGGGGGATGGATCTGGCGGGGTCAATGAACCTGCGTCCCGAGTCGGGACGTTTTTGCTACCCTTTCTTTTCAAATGCTTGACCTATCGACTTTTACCTTCTGTTAAGGCTTGCACACTACGCCGCCTTAAAAGGCGGCCCTTGCGTGCGCCTGCTGCGCAAGCGCGTGGTGACCCGTTTTTTCTGCCCGGACAGCCAAGGCCCGCCACCATGAAGGCGATCCGGCGCGATGGTTTCGATGGGCTGCAAGGACGTTTCGAGCGGTCAGTTCGCCTTTCAGGATCAGGCCCTGGATGGCCCCGAAGGACACCGTTTCGCGCAAGGTGCCGGTGGCGGGATGGCCGCCAAAGCCATATCGGCACAGAGCCAGGTCCGGCAGGACGGCTTGGATCATCCGGGCATTCGCCAAGTCAAGTGGGCGGAAGGGATCGAAAATCACCACCCCCCGCAAATCCTTTCGGGCATGGCCGGACAGATCCCCCAAGACAGGATCAAACCCAAGAGCCTCCGCCCGAAAGCGCGGATCAAACGGGACAATTGCGGGCGCGATGGAGACTTGAGGTGACACCGCCACCACCTCGTCTAGCGCAAGGACGGCGGACAGGCGCAGCGCCGCATATCCCCCCATCGAAAACCCGATCCCGACCCGGTGGCCAAAACTTGCCACAAGGGGAGCAAGTGTCCGGGACAAAGATGTCGTTTCGTCGTTGATGTACCAGTCGTTCAGCCGAGACTGGAGATGCAATTGGGTCCAACCCGCCTGCAGGAACCGGCGGCTGAAGTTCGGCGGGCTGAATTGACCTGGCGCGGGGATGCGGTGGCGAAAGGTCACAAGCAATCGGCTGTTCGGCGCATCAGGCCGCAAAAGCCAGGCACCGAGATGCGCCCCGTCAAAGACTGTGACTGGTTCAGACACTGCCAGCGCCAAGTTTTGCCAACACAGACCGCGCGGCACGACGCCCGGGTGATTCGCCCCCAGCGCCCAGCCGTTCCATCGTCAGGCGCATGGCCGCGCGTTGCGGGGTGCCGTCCGCCAGAAGGTCCAGAACCGCAGGCGCGATCAGATCGGCACGGCACCTGTCCCCGATGAATTCAGGTACAACACGGGTGTCGGACACAAGGTTGACCAGCGTCACCGTGTCTACAAGCGCCGCGCGCCGCATCAGCCAAAGCGTCAGGGGGTGCATGTCATAGGCGATGACCATCGGGCATTGGTTGGCCGCCAGTTCCAACGAGACGGTTCCCGACGCGGCAATCGCCACATTGGCAGAGGCAAAGGCGGACCGTTTTGCGGCGGCGTCCTCGATGATCCATGGCTCGATCGGCCAATCGCGCGACAGGTCGCGCACTATGTCTGCCACGCCGCGCACGGTTGGCAAGGCGACACGGGCTTGCGGGTGTATGGATTTGATTCGGGAGAGAACCTCGGCGATGACGGGGGCGAGTCGTGTGACTTCGCCCCGGCGCGACCCGGGCAAGGCCAGGATCAGGGGGCCCGGACCGGCCATCAGCGCCCGTTCTTCTGGCGTGGCCAGAGGTTCGGCCACAACAGGATGCCCGACGAAATCGCAGGTCATCCCGGCGGCGGTCATATAGGGCGGCTCGAATGGCAACAGCGCCAGAACATGATCGATGACGCGCGCCATTTTCGTGGCCCGGCCCGGACGCCAGGCCCAGACGGACGGGGCCACATAATGGATGGTACGCAGCTCAGGCCGTGCGGATTTCACGATGGCAGCCACGCGCAGGCAAAAGTCAGGGCTGTCGATGGTGATCAGCGCGGCGGGGTTCGCGGCAAGGCAGGCCTCGGCGGCCTGGCGAATGCGGGCCTTGAGCGCGAAGTACTTTGGCAGCACTTCGGCGATTCCCATGACCGACAGCTCTTCCATCGGGAAAAGGCTGACCATGCCTTCGGCCTGCATCAACGGCCCGCCGATTCCGGAAAAGGTAACGTCCGGGGCCAGAGTTTTCAGCCCCGCCATGAGGGCGGCCCCCAACTTGTCGCCCGAGGCTTCGCCCGCGACAAGAAACAGCTTCATGGCCTGCGCGACCACAAAAACAGGCGGTGCTGATCGGCCAGCCGGATCATTTCGGGCTGGTCGAGACAGATGACCTGTCCGGCTGCCCAGGCGACGCAGCCCAGACCGGCAGCGGCAGCCCGTTGCACCGTGTCCGGGCCAAGGGTCGGCAGGTCGATGCGCGGGTCCTGTCCGGGCTTTGCAGCCTTGTAAAGAACGCCCCGGCCATGTTCCGGGTCCGGGCGCAACGCAGCCGCCAGGCCGGCCACAACGCCCAGCATCGCATCGGTGCCGGGCAAGGCCTCGACCGCCAGGCAAAGGCCCTGTTGGACAACCGCCCCCTGCCCGACATCGACCGCCCCCAAGGCTGCGACAATTTCGGCAGCCCGCGCCGCATCCCCTATATCCGCTGCCTCCGGCATTCCGGTCAGGACTCCCGCATCCGGGATCAGGCCCGGGGCCAGGTCGCGCACGCCGACCACGGCAAAGCCTTCATCCTCAAAAATCGCGATGACCGCGCGTAGCGTCGCGTCGTCACCCTGCGCCATCGCCGCCATCAGGCGTGGCAGCAGTTGTGCCGTCATCGGGTCGATCAGCGCGGGGTCCAGGCGCGGTCGCTGTGCGGCCCCGGCAAAGGTCACCTGCGTCACCCCCTGATCTTGCAGCGCCCTGAGAAAGGGGACCAGTCGTTCCAGTCGAAAGGACATGTCGGGCGCCAGTCCGGTGGGCACAAAGCCGTCGAGACTGGCGATCACGGGCCGTTCCGGCATCGCCGCAACCACAGCGGCGGGCAGTTGCCCCCGCCCGGCGATGATGGCGGTCGTCACTTGGCCCCTTTGGGCGTCAGGAAACTGCGGTCCGAGGCCGACAGGATGAAATCCGTCATCTCGCGCACATGGGCAGAATCGGTTTCTTCGGAGAGCCGCCGAGCACGGTCGAGAAAACTGCCCTCGCCCTGCGCCAGCATCTGATAGGCGGCGCGGAGCGCAGTGATATCCGCACGCTCCACCCCACGTCGCTTGAGCCCCACAAGGTTCAGCCCGTCGAGTTCCCCACGCGGCGCCTGGACGAGGCCATAGGGAATGACATCGTTTGTGACCATCGTGACCGCCCCGATGATCGCGCCCTGACCGATGCGTACCCATTGGTGCACGCCCGACAGGCCGCCGACGATGACATCGTCGCCCAGCACGCAATGTCCAGCGATGGCGACCTGATTGACCAAGATGACGCGGTTGCCGATCTGGGCGTCATGGCCTACATGCGCGCCGGTCATGATCAGGCAGTCGTCGCCGACGCGGGTGATGCCGCCGCCGCCATCGGTACCGGTGTTGAGCGTTGCCCCCTCGCGGATGCGGCAACGCGCGCCGACGATCAGGCGCGTGCGTTCGCCGTGGTATTTCAGGTCCTGCGGCACCTCGCCCACAGTGGCAAAGGGAAAGATCACCGAGCCTTCGCCGATCTCGGTCCAGCCGGTGACAACTGCGTGGGATTTTACCGTCACGTTGGCTGCCAGTGTTACTTCGGGGCCGATCAGGGCAAAGGGGCCGATGCTGCAGCCCTCGCCAATGGCGGCTCCGGGTTCTACGACGGCGGCGGGATGGACCGATGCTGACGGGTGAATGGTCATGCCTTGGGCACGTCGAACATCGCCATGAAGGTCGCCTCGCAGGCAAGCTCGCCCTCGACCATGGCGCGCCCCTCGAACTTCCAGACGCGACCGCCGCCGCGCAGCGCCTTGACGTGCAGTTCCAGCACGTCGCCTGGCACCACCTTGCGGCGGAACTTGACGCCGTCGACGCCCATGAAGAACACCTTGGCGTTCTTGTCGACCAGATCCATGGACAGGCCCACCAACACGCCAGACGTCTGGGCCATGGCCTCGATGATCATGACACCGGGAAAGATCGGCATGCCCGGGAAATGGCCCTGGAACTGTGGTTCGTTCAAGGTGATGCACTTGATGCCGACGCAGGCCTCGTTGACGACGATGTCGCGGACCTTGTCGATCAGCAGGAAGGGATAGCGATGCGGGATGATCCGTTGGATCAGGTCAAGATCGGCATGCTGTACCGGGGTGTCGATCTTGTTCATCCATCTCTCCTGTCGCGCCGGTCTGCCTGCCATTCCATTGCTCAAATGGGGCCGTAACCGCTTTGCCCATTGCTAGCAACTCGTCTTGAAGGGGGCAAGGCGGCGTCGACCCTGGGGGCACGCCCGCTCGACTAGGGCGAGGGCGCTGGCGCAGGCAGGTTGGTGCCGTCACCCAGCACCCTATCAACACGCGCGATGGCGCGGTCCGTCAGGTCAATCTCCTTATAGGAGACGATGACATCTTTCTTGTCCATGATCGCAACAGCACCTAGCTCTGTCATCAGCTCGGCAAGCACCGGATAGGCGACTTCAAAGAACTTTAGCTGGTCTTCTTGGCGCTTGCGGGCGATTTCCGCTCCTTTGGCGTCCTGAATAGTCCGCATACCTTGCGCCTTGGTGTCGAATGCGGCGGCCAAGGCAGAGAATTCGGCGGCCTCCAATGTGGGACGCTGTTCTGTCAGGGCTTTTTCTTCTGCTTCGAGAACCGAAAAGATTTTGCGGTTCTCGGCGATCAAGGCAGTTTCCTCGGCATCGATCCGCGCAATCGATGCGCGGCCGAACCGGCTTTCGCGGTAAAGCCGATCCTGGTCCAATGTCAGAAGTTGCGGATCCTGCGGGATCACGGACGGGGCCGGATCAGCTGCGGCGGTTTCCTGTGCCGCTGCCGACCCGGCAAGGGCCAGCAATGCGACCACTGCCGCCCCTGCCCTGCACATCAGAACTTTGTCGAGATGGTCAGGTCGAAACTTTGTTCTTCGTCATAGTCTTCCTTGACGAGCGCCTTGGCGAAGTTGAACCGCAGAGGGCCGATCGGTGTGGTCCAGAAAACCGAAACACCCACCGAGGACCGCAGGTTCATCCCGTCATCGACGGGTCCTCCGGTGCCTGCAACGCTGTCCAGGCTCCAGACAGACCCCACGTCAACAAAGGCACCGCCGGTGATGCCGTATTCTTCGGGCAGGCCCAGCGGGAAGTCCGCCTCGAACCGGGCGACGGCAAATATGTTGCCGCCCAAAGCATCCTGATTGACCGCACTGAGATCGCGCGGTCCGATCCCATTGGGTTCAAAGCCCCGAATCTTGCCATTGCCGAAGAAACGCTCTGTCACGCGGCTGGGATCATCGCCAAGGGTGTTGATGATGCCGCCTTCGAAAACGGCACGAAGGGTCACTTCTTCGTTCATGATGCGACGCTCGGCCAGCGCCAATGCCGTGGTGGAGATGTATTTGGTGTCGCCGCCCAGGCCTGCGAAATCCTGGCTGAACCGCAGCAGCACGCCGCCCAGCGGGTTCACCCCCGAAATTCGCGAGTCATACTCATAGGTATATCCGAGCGATCCTGTTACCTCTGCCCCCCGCAGGCCTTCCGCCAGCAGGATTGCCGAACTGTCCGCCGAGACGTTGTCGATCTTGTCTTCGCTGAACCGCAGCCGCAAGTCCAGGTTGCCCAACTCACTGATCGGAAAACCTATTCCTGTGGTAAAGCCAATGTTCTGCGTGTCGTAGAATGCGTTCTGGTTGTTGGATGTCTTGTAGTAAGCCCCCACGGTGAACGACAAGTCGCGCCCAAGGAAAGCTGGCTCGGTGAAGCTGAACGACGAGTTCTTGTTGTCGACGCCGCTGGAGATGTTGACGGCCAGGGCCTGCCCGCGCCCCAGGAAATTGCGTTCCGAAAAGCCGACATTGATGCCGACACCTGTCGAAACGCCATAACTGACCCCAAAGCTCAGCGTTCCGGTCGGCTGTTCTTCGACATCAACGTTGACGACAACCTGATCGGGGCTGCTGCCAGGTTCCGCCTCGACACCCGCATCCTTGAAAAAGCCCAAGGCGCGAATACGCTCAGCCGATTGACGGATTTCACGCGGGTTGAAGGGATCGCCTTCGACCGAGCGGAACTGACGACGGACCACCTGATCCAGCGTTGTCGTGTTGCCTTCGATGTCGATACGCTCGACAAAGACCCGTTCACCCCGCACCAGCACGAACTCGATGTCCAGGATCTGGTCGCGGTCGTTGCGTGTCACGCGCGGATCGACCCGAATAAAGTTCAGCCCCTTGCGCAGCGCCAGGTTTTCCATGCGCGCGATGTTGTTGTCGATCAGCGCCGGGCTCCAGGTCTGCCCGGTGCTGATGCGCTGGACAGCAGCGAATTCATCGGCGTCGACACCGTCGACCTCGGATGTGGTCGACACTGCACCAATGTTGAATTTCTGCCCTTCGCGCACCGAAATGGTCACAAAAGTCGCGTCGCGTTCGCGTGCGACATCGGCGCTGGCATCGGTGACCTGTACATCGACATAGCCGCGCGATTTGTAGAAATCGACCAAAAGTTGTTTGTCGAGGTCAAGCCGCTCGGCGATGAAGCTGTCGCGCTGGATGAAGGTGCGCAGAAGGCCTGCCTGCTTGGTCTCCAGGACCTGGCGCAGGCGTCGGTCCGAAAACGCCCGGTTGCCGACAAAGGACAGGCGCTCCACTTCGGCGACGCGGCCTTCGCCGATCTCGAATACCAGATCGACGCGGTTGCCGTCGCGGCGGATGATCTTGGGCTCCACGCTGGCCGCAAGACGGCCCTGGACGCGGTAAACCTCGGCGATCGCGGCGGCGTCGGCCTCAGCCGTCGCAGGGGAATAGACGCGTCGGGACTGCGATCCGATCAATCCGGCAAGATCTTCGTCCTTGAGACGCTTGTTGCCTTCAAAGTTGATCACGTTGATCGTGGGATATTCTTTGACCCGAATGACCAGCGTGTTGCCCTGTGGCACAAGTTCGACGGATTCAAAAAGACCGGAGTTCACGATCCGCTGGTAAGCGTCGTTCAACTGTGCGGCAGACACCTCTTGGCCCTGAGCGATTCCCGCATAGGTCAGGATCGTGCCCGCGTCGACACGTTCGTTGCCTTCGATCGACACGCTGGAAAAGGCGAATACCTGGGCATTTGACGGGGTGAAGAATGCACCCGAAGCAGTTGCTGTGCCGAGAAAAAGCGACACAAGGACGGGCCGGATGCGGCCTTTGCGCGCCACAATCTGCATGGGTGTTGACCCTGTCTCGCGCGCCATTTCCTTGCCCCGTCCCTGCCGTTTGTCTATTTGATTGACTAGCGGGAAAGACAAGCCTTGTCAAAAGGCTGCGGTCAAGATTGCGCAACAAACGACATCTTGTGGATAAGTCCGGGGAAAAGCCCGTCAGACGCCCGTCAGGACCTGGCCCAAAAAGGCCCCGGCCAACAATCCGGCGATGACGATGGCAACGGTAAAAATGCGGTCCCAGTTCAGCCCGACCAGCATCGTCAGCCCACGATAACCTTGGATAACAGTCTGCATGGCCTGACCTCCTTTGCTAATGGCAAAGTGTCTAGCCGGAAATTATGGCGCGGTTGTGGCAATCTTCGCTTCAGTCACACCTACCGTCACACGCAAAAGATGTCGTTTGACAGGGCAAACACCATCAAGCCAAGCAGCAACGTCAGCCCCACGGACATCAGCACGCGCAGCGCCTTTTCGTTCGGCGGTCGGCGCATGACTGCCTCATAGGCGTGAAAAACAAGATGCCCGCCATCCAGCACCGGAATCGGAAACAGGTTCAACAGCCCGATGCCGAGCGAAAAGATTGCCAGCCGCTCGAAAAAGGCCTGCGGTCCAGCACGCGCTGCCTCACCTATTACTTCGGCCATGCCAATGGGTCCCGACAGATTACAGGTGCTGATCATGCCGGTGATGATGTGCCAAAGGCCCGACAAAGAGGTGATCAAGAGGTTCCAGGTACTGTCGGCCGAGGTTGTTACGGCCTCCCATATACCGGGGGTGCGGGTTTGCAGGTCGATCAGGGAACCACTGCTCAGGCCCACTAACCAGCGCGTCTCGAATCCGCCCTCAGGCAAGGGAATATCGCGACGACGAGGCGACATCGTGGCCTCGAACTCGGTGCCGTCGCGCCAGATTTGCAAGGTCACAGGCTTGCCGTCGAGTGCCGCGACAATCTTGGGCAGTTGGCGAAAGACCGCAACATCCTGCTCGTTCGCAGCCAGGATGATGTCGCCCTTGCGCAGACCCGCATCTCCCGCTGCGGATTTGGGCAGCACATCGCCGATCATTACGGGTGAAGGATGCGGCGCGTTGATTACCAGGGTTTTGCCGTCACGTTCGACGGTCCAGTCAATGGTGGCGGTGTCGGGCAGTTTGTCGATCGTCTCCCCAAAGATGTCGGTGGTGGGGGTCGCAATCCCCTGCATCGCCAGGATCTTATCGCCTTGTTGCAGTCCTTGGCCGACATAATTTGTGGCGCGGACCGTTCCGACCACCGGCGATTCAGCAGGCAGGCCGATGGTCAGGACAAACGTCAGGATGATCAGGAAGCCCAGGATGAAATTCGCAATAGGTCCGGCGGCCACCGTCAGCGACCGCGCCCATAAGGGGGCGCCTGCCATGGTGCGGCGGCGTTCGGCATCACTGTAGCCTTCCAGCGCGCCCGAACGGACCGACGAAGCGTCGGCGTCGCCCATGAACTTGACATAGCCGCCCAAGGGAATCGCCGCGATCTGCCATTTCGTGCCGCGCTTGTCGGTGCGGCTGCCCAGAACCGGGCCAAAACCAAGGCTGAACACTTCGGCATGGATGCCAGTCCAGCGGCCGACGATGTAATGGCCGTATTCATGCACCGCGACGATAATGCTGATCGCCACAAGAAAGACCACGACAGTGACCACCACGCCACCCGGGCCCGAAAGAAAAACGTCCAACCCCATACCCCTAGTTTTGCCCTACGCGCCGTTTGGCCGCCTCGGTCGCCCGTATTCTTGCGAGATGGTCCATACCTAGCACGTCCTCAAGGGTCAGCACGGCATTTCCAAGACGCATTTCGCCCGAAAGTCGGGCAAGTGTATCCTCGACCACGCCTGACATGTCCTGAAACCCGATGCCACCCGCCAAAAAGTGATCCAGCGCGATTTCCTTGGCCGCGTTGAAGGCCGCCCCGGCCAGGCCGCGCGTTGCCATCACGTCACGACACAGACGCAAGGCCGGATAGCGCGCCAGATCTGGCGCACGAAAGGTCAGCGTGGCGATCTGCGCCAGGTCCAGCCGTGCGACCGGCAATGCCGCGCGTTCGGGCCAGTTCAGCGCATATCCGATGGAATGGCGCATGTCCGGTGCACCCATATGCGCCAGAATCGCGCCGTCCTGAAAGCCTACCATGGAATGGATCAGGGACTCGGGATGGATGATGACCTCGATCCGGTCAGGGTCGATGCCGAAATATTCGCGCGTCTCGATCACCTCCAGCGCTTTGTTGAACATCGAGGCGCTGTCGATGGTGATGCGCTGGCCCATGGCCCAGTTCGGATGGGACATCGCCTCTTTGACGGTGGCTGCGGCTAGCGCCTCCAGCGGCCAGTCGCGCAGAGCGCCGCCCGATGCCGTCAGGATGATGCGTTCGACTGTCGCGATGTCCTCGCCCGCCAACGCCTGGAAGATCGCCGAATGCTCGCTATCCACCGGCAGGATGCGCGCGCCATGGCTGGCAGCTTCGGCCATCAAAAGTGTGCCCGCTGTCACGAGGCTTTCCTTGTTGGCCAGGGCAAGGGTCTGGCCGTGACGCAGGGCGCGCAGGCCGGGCACGAGGCCGGCCGCCCCGACAATGGCGCTCATCACCCAATCGGCGGGGCGGTCGGCGGCTTCGGCAATCGCGACAGGCCCGGCGGCGCATTCGGTCGCCGTCCCCGACAGGGCCGCGCGCAAATCGGCCAGGTCCGCCTCATCCGCGCACACCGCCAGTTCGGCCTGCAAATCGCGCGCCATCAGGGCCAGCCGCGCGATGTTGCGCCCCCCGCTCAGGGCCACGGTGCGATAGGTCGCGGCACCCCCTGCCCGCATCAAAAGGTCAAAGGTCTGCTCGCCGATCGACCCCGTCGCGCCAAAGATCGAAACGCTGCGCATCCGTTACGCCCCAATAGGCAGCGGGATAACGCGCGTCAGGACCATGATGAACACCATCGCCCCCACCAGCGCGTCGAAGCGGTCCATCAACCCGCCATGCCCGGGGATCAGGTTCGAGGAATCCTTGACCCCCGTCCGTCGCTTGATCCAGCTTTCGGCGATGTCGCCCAACTGGCCAGCAAAGGCCAGGAAGGGCGACAGCACGACAAGCCACCAGCTGCCATGACCCGCAAGGACGAACGCGGTGCCGACCAGCGCCGCGCCGATCCATCCTGCAACCGTGCCCGACCAGGTCTTCTTGGGGCTGACAGCCGGCCAGAATTTTGGCCCACCCAGAATCCGCCCGGCAAAATATCCCATGACATCCGAGGCGATCACGACCCCTAACAGCCACAGAACTGCCGGCGTGCCGCTTTCGTCGCGCAAAACAAACAGCCCATGACCAGCCACCATGATCGCCATCGCCAGCGCTGTCGTGGCAAGGCTATGCATCCGCGGCGTCAAGATGAAGGCAAGGCCGACCAGCGGAAACAACAGATGTGCCGAGATCGATGGCCAACCTTCGTCCGCCACAAGGCAAAAAGCTGCAAATGCCCCGAGCACCAGCGCCTGACCAGGCTTTTCCGGGGCGGTAATCCGCGCCAATTCCCAGATCATGACGGAGGTCAACGCTGTTATCAGCGCCAGGAACGGCAGCCCGCCCAGCCAGATTTCCACTGCACCTACAGCCAGCATCACCGCAGCGGAAATCAACCTTGCCTTCAGGTCGCCCCAGCGGCCTGGTAGGGTATTCATCGCCTGACCCCGCCAAATCGGCGGTCACGATTGCTGAACCTTGCCAGGATCGCGCCAAGTTCCGCCGGGGTGAAATCGGGCCACAGCGTTTCGGTGAATTCATATTCGGCATAGGCCGCCTGCCACGGCAGGAAGTTCGAGGTTCGCGTTTCGCCTGAGGTCCGGATCACCAGATCGGGATCGGGCAGATGCGCAGTATCCAGCCGGTCGGCCAGCGCCGCCTCTGTCAGTGCGTCGGGGTCAAAGCGTCCCTCGGCGACCTCGGTCGTCACGGACCGGACGGCCCTGAGGATTTCGTCCCGGCCACCATAGTTGATGGCCACCGTCAGATTCAGCCGGTTCAATCCGGCGGTGCGCGCCTCGATCCCGGCCATCAGGCGCTGCAATTTCGGATCCAGCCGCGAGCGGTCGCCGATAAAGCGCATGCGCACCCCTTCGGCGGAAAGGCGGCTTGCTTCGCGCTCAATATAACGCGCAAAGATCGCCATCAGGCCCAGCACTTCTTCGGTGGAGCGTTTCCAGTTCTCGGTCGAAAAGGCATAGAGGGTCAGGTAGTGGATCCCGAGGTCCGGGGCGGCAGCCACGATTTCCTTGACGCGTTCGGCCCCCTTGCGGTGCCCGACAAGCCGAGGCCAGCCCCGGTTGGTCGCCCAGCGCCCATTGCCATCCATGATGATGGCGACATGATCCGCAATCCGGGGACCTTCAAGCCTGGCCCCAATGGGGCGTCTGTCATCCGCTGCAGCCACGCCTAACCCTTTATTGTCCGATCATCCATTCCAAGACCTTACACTGAAACCTTGCGCAGAAGTTTTGCAGACTTGGCTTAGACCTGCATGATTTCCTGCTGCTTGTTTTCCAGCGCCCTATCGACGGCGGCAATCGCCTTGTCGGTGAGGTCCTGGACTTCTTCGGACCACATCTTCTGGTCGTCTTCGCCCATGCCCTTGGCCTTCTTGATCTGGTCCATGCCGTCGCGACGAATGTTGCGGATCGCGACTTTGGCGTTTTCGGCATAGGTGCCTGCAACCTTGCTAAGTTCGCGGCGGCGCTCCTCGTTCAGTTCGGGGATCGGCAGGCGGATCAGCGGGCCGTCCGAGATCGGGTTGATGCCGATGCCGCTTTCGCGGATCGCTTTTTCGATCTTGGCGATCATGCCTTTGTCCCAGACGTTGATGACAACCATGCGGGGGTCCGGCACGTTGACGGTGCCCAGCTGGTTGATCGGAGTCATCTGGCCGTAAGCGTCTACCTGGATCGGCTCCAGGATCGAGGCGGAGGCCCGGCCTGTCCGCAACGAGGCGAATTCGGTCTTCAGCGCGTTCATGGCGCCGTCCATGCGCCGCTGCAGCGCGTCAGTGTCAATTTCGATATCGTCGGCCATCGCAGTCGTCCCTTACGTGTACGGCGCCCTTGGGCAGGCGTTCTATAGCAGCAGGCGTGGCCGGTCGTACAGAGGATCAGCCGACAGGCTCGTCGCCCGGGCCATTGCCCTTGCGACGCGGCGCCTCGCCCTGCACCCGTGTATAGGTGCCTTTGCCGGACAGGATGCCCTTGAACCCTCCGGGTTCATCCAAGCTGAAGACGATGATCGGCAGGTCATTGTCGCGCGCAAGCGCGATCGCACTGGCATCCATCACGCCAAGGTGCTTTTGCAAAACCTCGTCATAGGTCACGATGCCGTAGCGTTTGGCATCGGGGTGCTTTTTGGGATCCTTGTCATAGACGCCATCGACCTTTGTGCCCTTGAAGATCGCCTGACAGGCCATCTCTGACGCACGGAGCGTTGCGGCAGTATCGGTTGTGAAATAGGGGTTCCCGGTTCCGGCGGCAAAGATGCAGACCCGATGCTTTTCCAAGTGCCGCACAGCGCGGCGGCGAATGTAGGGCTCGCACACCTGATCCATCGGAATGGCGCTGATCACGCGGGTAAAGACGCCGATCGCCTCCAGTGCGGATTGCATCGCCAGTGCGTTCATGACCGTGGCCAGCATTCCCATGTAGTCGGCGGTCGTCCGTTCCATCCCCTGGGCAGAGCCCTGTAGCCCGCGAAAGATGTTGCCGCCACCGATTACCATGCAGATCTCGACGCCAAGATCGTGGACGGATTTCACCTCCAGCGCGATCCGCTGCACTGTAGGGGGGTGCAGGCCGTAGCCCTGATCTCCCATCAACGCCTCGCCCGAGATTTTCAGCATCACACGTCGATAGGCGACGCCGGTGTCGGGCGAAGTGGTTGACATATGGGGTCCCCGGATGCGGTTTGCGGTTTGTGGCTGACCCGCAAAATGTCGTAAAACCAAGACAGGTTCAACCGGGGAAGCGACCGGCAGGCGCAGACAAGGCGGTAAGTGGATGCAGGCGCGGTGGATGGCTGGGATTTCGCGCGAGGCGCCCGTGCTGCTAGCCGGGCCTACAGCGTCGGGCAAATCCGCCTTGGCAATGGAGCTGGCGGCGCGCGACGGGCGGGCGGTTGTCAATGCCGATGCCCTGCAGGTCTATGGGGTCTGGCGGCTGTTGACAGCACGACCCTCGATCGAGGACGAGGCCCGGCTGCCCCATGCGCTTTATGGTCACGTCCGCCATGACGCGACCTGGTCGGCCGGTCACTGGCTAAGGGATGTCGCCCCACTGCTGGAAAGGCCGGTGGTGATGGTGGGCGGCACGGGACTTTACTTCGGGGCGTTGACCCGGGGGTTGGCGGTCATACCGCCAATTCCAGCTGATGTGCGTGTGCGCGGGGATGTGCTGCGGCTGGGTGGCGGGATCGCCGAGATGGTCGCGGCTCTGGATGCACCGACGGCGTCGCGGATCGACCTTGCCAACCCCGCCCGCGTGCAGCGTGCCTGGGAAGTCTGGCAAGCGACTGGGCGAGGATTGGCCGACTGGCAGGGCGATACTGGGCGCCCCTTGCTGCCGCGCGACCGGGCAACGGCGCTGGTGCTGCATCCTGACCGCGATGTGCTGAACGCGCGCATCGATTCGCGATTCGATGCAATGATGCGGTCAGGGGCGCTGGACGAAGTGCGGGCAAATGCGGCGATCTACGACCCGGCGCAGCCTTGGGCACGGGCTATCGGGGCGGCAGAACTGATGGTGCATCTGCGCGGCGAGACGCCTTTGGCCGATGCCGTGGCATTGGCCAAGATCGCCACGCATCAATATGCCAAGCGCCAACGCACCTGGTTTCGGTCGCAAATGCGCGACTGGACGGTTCTGAACGCCAAAAATTAAGCGATATCTGCGGTTTTGAGTGCATTGCTCCTGTGATCAATTCCCCCGCAACTAAGTGCGTTGTTGCCATTTGGCGAACACTGTTCGACCAAAAAACGTCCCCATAACCGGGTTGGCCGCGATTCACGCAGACGGACGTGGCCGTTCGCGCATTTTTCGCTTGGGTTCGCGGGGGGTCCCGGTCTATCCATTGGCGGTCAGGACGATCACGTCTGGGCGAGGGGCCGTGCAGAACGCAACCAACATCTCTCAACTGCGCCTGGTGGCGATCCCGCGGCTTGCCGCCGGGGGGCGCTGGCGGGTCGAAGCCATGCGGTCGCTCTCGGAGCCATGCCTTTTGTGGTTCACCAAGGGTCAGGGCCGGATCACGCTGCAAGGATCGACGCGCGGCTACACCACCCACAACGCGATCTTCATCCCGGCCGGCACGATGCACGGGTTTGAGGCCGGACCGCAGGTGTTTGGCACGGCGGTCTTTTTCGGCCGCGATTGCGACGTCACCTTGCCGCGCGAGGTCCAGCACCTGCGCATCCGCGAAGTGCATGCCCAGCAGGAACTGAACATCATCCTGGATGCCATCCAGCGCGAGATGGACAGCGACAGCCCGGCCCATGAACGCGCCACCCGCCATTATCTGGGACTCTTGGGCGTTTGGCTCGAACGCCAGTCGGTACGCACCGCGCCTGAACAGACCAAGCCCGACGCGTCGCGCCGTCTTGTCGCGCGCTACACCGCGTTGCTGGAGCGCGACTTCAGGTCCGGCTTGGGGGTCAGCCATTTTGCCGGACAACTCGGCGTGACGTCGACGCACCTGACCCGCTGTTGTCAGCAGGCCTGCGGGCGTCCCGCGTCGCAGTTGCTGCAAGACCGCCGGATTTTCGAGGCGCGCAAGCTTTTGGCCGAAACCAACCTGCCGGTACGCCGGATCGGGGAAATGCTGGGGTTCAACTCGGCGGCCTATTTCACGCGCGCCTTCCAGCACCTGACCGGCAAATCGCCGACGGCATTCCGCCGCGCGCCCTGACCTACTCGATCCTCCGCTTTCAGAATCACTGAAGTCTCTTTTCAGGGATCCTGAACCGGTTGCAAACGCGTGGCGAATCTGATCCGCACCGGGCCCGCGCCTGCGCCGATCCCGGCTGGCTGCACGAGGCGACTTTTGCCACCCCACTTCGCAAAACGACAATTCTGTGTCGGTATCCGATCTCGCAAGTCGCAAAACTGTGATGATGTGCCGAAAGCGGACGTTGACGACACGACGAAAAAGATGCGCAATGGTTCATGGACGGTGCAAGGCATCGCCCCCCAAAATGCAGTTGTCCAATTAGGGCAATGTCGCAGCTTGGGGCGGAGATCTACAGGCGCCGCACACAAGAAACGTAAAAAATCTATGTCAGGGAGACTGGTATGACCGACACCAAAACTGCCGCTGGAACAATGCACCCGGCGGCTACCATGTATGCCGATGAACATCGCCGGGGCGCCATCAGCCGCCGCGAATTCCTCAGCCGGACAACCGCACTGGGTGTGTCCGCTGCAACCGCCTACGGGCTGATCGGCCTGAACGCACCGGTCAAAGCACAAGAAGCCAAGGTCGGCGGCATCGTCCGCTGCGCCATGGAAGTCAAAGCGCAAAAGGACCCTCGCCTGACCGACTGGCCGCAGATCGCCAACGTCTATCGCGGCTGGCTGGAGTATCTGGTCCAGTACAATGCAGATGCCACGTTCGAAGGCCGCCTGCTCGAGTCGTGGGAGGCCAACGCCGATGCGACCGAATACACGCTAAAGGTCCGCCCGGGCGTAACTTGGAACAACGGCGACGCCTTCACCGCTGATGACGTGGTGCGCAACATCACGCGTTGGTGCGATGGCACGATTGAAGGCAATTCTACTGCCTCGCGCTTCCCGGGTCTCGTGAACCCCGACACCAAGTCGCTGCGCGATGGCGCGGTCGTCAAGGTCGACGACATGACAGTCAAGCTGATGATGTCGCAATCTGATGTCGCTGTGGTGCCGAACATTGCCGACTATCCTACGGCGTTGGTACATTCGTCCTATGTCGACGGTTCTGATCCGTCGACAAACCCGATCGGCACCGGTCCCTACATCCCGCAAGAAGTGTCGGTCGGCCAGCGTGTCATTCTGGTGCGCGCGCCGAACCACACATGGTGGGGCGGAACTGCTCCGCTGGACGAAGTCCATTACATCGACTTTGGCACTGACCCCTCGGCGATGGTGTCGCTGGCGGCATCCGACGAGATCGACACCAACTATGAGACGACGGGCGATTTCATCGAGATCCTCGATGGCCTCGGCTGGACAAAGTCCGAAGCGATCACA
>JANPBI010000250.1:0-4782 GCA_031430315.1 Rhodobacterales bacterium
AATCCAAGGATGAGTGCACGACCTTCGGCCAATTCTTCTTATCCCTTCGTACGAACTGGCAAAGCTTACAATTGGTTGATGTGAGTTTGCACAGGACGGGGCACGCAGCAAGGTGTGGTCATCCAAGTTGGCAAGCCTCCAGGGGTTTCTTGGTATACATCGCGGCATGTCTATCGGCGTTTGGCAGCTTTACTTTGGAACCTCTGTCGGATGGGGTGAGGCCGACCCGGCAGCCGGATTGTTCGATGATCACCAGGCAGAAGACGGTTACGCACAGTACCGGCACGACCGGGACGGTCGCCAATGCGATGCTTACGCCCCGCGATGTCGTCGCCAGCCGATCCGGTCAAAGACAGGGCCGTAATGCCCGGCCAGGGCGCGCAGGCCCGCGCCGTCAAGGCTGTCATTCAGGTCCCAGGCCTTGTTCGCCAGCCCCAGGATGCGCGGAGCCAGCATCGGTTCCATCTGCGCGTCGTCCGTGGTGAATTCGCTCCAAAAACAGCCCTGGACCCCGACAATCCGGTGGGCGATGTCCTCGGCCCCGGGCGGGACCGGCGTCCAGGCCACAGTATCCTCCAGCGCGATGAAGGCGGCCCAGGCAGCGCCCCAGTCATCGGGATCGGCGGTGTGGGCCATGTCGAAATAGCTGTGCTGGGCGGGGCACATGACGACATCATGGCCCATGCGTGCCGCAGCGACGCCGGGTCCCTGCCCGGTCCAGGAAAACAACAGCGCATCATGGCCGATGCCACCTTGCGCTCCCTTGGCGGCCTCTTCCCACGCGGCCGGGCGGATGCCTTGCGATGTTAAGTGCCCAGCCAGCCGCGCCATGGTCCAACCTTGCAGGTCGTCGCGGTCAGCCAGTCCTTCGCGGCCTTTCAGCGCGGTCGCCGTCGGAGAGGCATCCCAGGCCGCGGGCGGCAATTCGTCACAACCAAGGTGCAGGATACCAAGCGGGAACAGTGCTGCGACTTCGCTGGTCAAAGGTTCGAGCAAGGCCCAGGTCTCGGGCTTGGCCGGGTTCAGGATGTTGGCTGGGTAGCCTTGGATGCTGATCTCGGGCAGGGGGTCGGATTGGTCGGTCAGGCCGGGGATCACGGCATTAATACAATAGCTGTGCGCGGGAACTTCGACTTCCGGCAGGATTTCGATGCCGATATCCTGTCCATGTGCGATCAGTTCGGCTGCGTCAGCCTTGGAATAGCTGCCGCCCGACCGGATGCCGCCGCCAAAGACGCCGGGAACCGGCAGCCCCTCGCCCCGATAGGAGGTCAGCCGCCAAAGGTCTGGGGCGCTGTCGACTTGGAGACGGAATGCCTCGTCATCGGCAAAGTGCCAGTGAAAACGGTTCAGTTTGAACAGCGCCATCAAATCCATCAGCCGCCGGATCGTGGCGGGTTGGAAATAGTGCCGCGCGCAGTCCAGATGCTGGCCGCGCCAACCAAATCGTGGGGCGTCGGTGATGATGCCGCAGGGTAGGACCCCGTCGCAGGTTTCGCGCAAGTTCAACAGCGTGATGGCGGCTGCAAACACCCCGGCATGTCCGGCCGCGCGGATGGTGATACCGTCGGGCGCGATTGTCAGAACGTGGCCTTCGGCCGTCTGGGCCGCATCAGTCTGAAGGTCGATTGCGGTCCCTGCCGTGGTCAGGAAAGGCGGCAAGCCAAGACGTCGGGACAAGGCATCCACAGATCGAAATGCCGGATGGTCGATGCGAAAACCAAATACTGTCAAAGTCTTGCCCGAAGGCCGCCAGTCAGATGGTTGGGGAATCAGCGGCAGGCCGGCAAAGGGTGCGACGTCGGGCCGAGTGTCGCCGATGACCACACCTTGCAGCAAGGGGGGCAGGGGATAAGTCTGTCCTGCGATCCGCAGATAGGCACCCAGTGGCAACCAGGCCCGGTTGACCGCGCGATAGTGCGGGTTTTCATGGGCCAGCCGCAATGTCTGGACCTTCCCCGGCACGAGATCGGGCAAGGCCACTTCCGCATAGCCCGCGACCCGCCGGTGCAGTGTGCCGCCCGAGACGACACGCACGGGAGCCATCAACGAAAAGCACAGGACCGGCGCTGTTGCCGCCGCGTCGCCGCCGATCTCGCAGATGATTTCATTCCCGTCGATGAGGGCTGTGAGTGTAAAGGTCACGCAGGTTGCTCCAGCCGCAATTCGGCGATGAAATCATAGATGTCGGAGCGGTACAGCCCACGCGTGAACTCGATCGGTCGGCCAGACGGCAAATAGGCGGTGCGGTCGATGCGCAGGACGGCGACGCCTTCGGGCAGGTTCAAAAGCTTGGCATCGGTGCCCGTGACATTGATCGCCGTGATGCGCTGGACAGCGCGTGTCGGTGCCCGCCCTGCCGCACGAAGGACATCGTACAGCGAGGTTTCCACTGCATCGGGATCAGGCAGCACGTCCATCGGCAGCGACGACCATTCCAGAGCCATCACTGTATCGTCCGCGCTGCGCAAGCGGTCGACCCGCGACACCCTGTCGGTGCCGGCAAGTCCTAGGGCGATCTGTTCGTCCGGGCTGGGCAGGAAAATTCCGCGGCGCAAGATGCGGCTGGATGACGCCTTGCCGCGCTGGCGCATGTATTCAGTAAAGGACAGCAGCGCGGATAAGGAATGTTCCAGCTTGGCCGGCGGCAGCTTGACGAAGGTCCCAGCCCCGCGCCGCTGTTCCAGCACGCCATCCTCAACCAATTGCGCCACGGCCTTACGGACGGTGACGCGGCTGACATCAGCGATGTCGGCCAGCTCGCGTTCGGGTGGCAACTGACTGTCGACGGCCAGTTCACCACGGGAAATCGCATCCGCCAAATGCCGGTACAACTGTTCGTATCGTGGCCCACGCCCGGCACGGAACCAGCTGTCAGGACGATAGAGGTCAAGACGGTCCACTGGCTTCCCCAAGCTTCGATTGGTATTAAAGTAGTAAAACCAATTTCTTCATCCTTGACAAGATGCACTCGAAAACGGCTCGTTAACAAGAGAATTCGTGCAGAAGAGACAGAATTTTCGACTATTGGTATTATATAGGTAGCATCATCGAATTCTTTTGGTATCATCTTTGCCAAGGGGAGATTCGGCCGCGTAGTGCCAGATCTGACCGCCAGGGGGTGCAATGTCCGGCGCGACCAACACAGCGAACAAGATGCCACGTCGCGCAATGTCGGACAGTGCATTTGCCTGGTTGTTGATTTCCCCAGCGCTGGTCTTCATCGGCTTCATCGTCGCCTGGCCGCTGGCAGAAACGATCCGGCTGTCCTTTACGGACGCCACGCTGGGCGGTGAAAACTGGGTGGGGCTTGCGAACTACGCCGACCTCTTTGGTGACCCGAAGTTCTGGCAGACCGTTGGTCGTACCTTCTACTGGATGGCTCTATCGGTCAGCCTCAAGCTGATTGTTGGGCTGATCGGGGCGACCCTGCTGAATGCGGCAGTTCCGGGCAAGGCGCTGTTTCGCGTGCTGGTGATGCCGCCCTGGGTCATCCCGATCGCCATCGGCGTCATTGGCTGGAAATGGATGTATAACGGCTACTTCGGGCTGATTTCGGGGCTCTTGCAGGAATTCGGGTTGGTTCAGGATCGCGTTGCGCTGTTGGCGACCAAGACCTCGGCGTTTTATTCGGCCATCGTCACCGACGTTTGGGTCGGCACCCCGATGGTGACGCTGTTCTTTCTGGCCGCGATGCTGGGCGTTTCCCGAGAATTGTACGAGGCGGCCTGGGTCGATGGCGCCGGGCGTTGGTACAGATTCCGCCGCATTACGATCCCGCAGATCATGCCGGTGATCGTGTCGATGGCACTTTTGTCGGCGATCTGGACCTTCAACAGTTTCGAGATCATCTGGATCCTGACTGAGGGCGGACCGCGCGGGGCCACCACGACCCTGATCATCGACACCTACAAGGTCGCGATTTCCAGCCAGCGCTTTGGTGAAGGCGCCGCGCGAGCCGTGGTGATCGTGGTGCTGCTGGCGATATTCTCGCTGTTCTACATGTACTTTCTGAACCGCATGAACCGGCAGTACGGGGCGAAATGACATGATGATCGACCGTCTCGGCTTTTGGCAGAAAGTTGGCGTCTACATCGGTGCCTTCATTTTTCTGCTGTTCATCCTGATGCCCTTCATCGAAATGTTCCGCGTTTCCTTGCGTCCGATGAGCCATCTGATGACCGCCGATTTCACCTGGTGGTCCGAAGATTTCAGCTTGCAGGCTTACCGCGACATGTGGGTGACGGTGCCGCTTTTGGGGCGCTATATCCTCAACTCCATCTTCATCGCCTGCTCGGTGACGATTCTGACGATGGTCGTTGTTGTGCCTGCGGCTTATGCCTATGCGCGGTTGGAATTTCCCTACAAGGCGCTGAGCCTGGGTGGTTTTCTGGCTGTGAACATGTTTACGGGCGCAGTGCTTCTGATCCCGCTTTACCGCGTGCTGCGCAGCCTTGGGATGCTGAACACCTATTGGGCCATGATCATCCCGGGGGTGGCCTTTCTGATCCCCACGGGCATCTGGCTGTTGCGGTCGTACCTGGAAAAGATCCCCAAGGAGTTGGAAGAGGCCGCATATGTCGACGGGGCCAGTCGCCTTTACACCCTGCGGCGGGTGGTCATCCCGCTGGCGGTGCCAGGGCTGATCGTGGTGGCGACATCGGTCTTTATCGGGGCCTATGCCCAGCAGTTCCTGTTCGCGATCACCTTCAACAATGTGCGCGAATTGCAGCCGCTGCCTGCGGGGCTGTTCGAGTTCATCGGGTACCAGGACGTGACCTG
>JANPBI010000251.1:0-6632 GCA_031430315.1 Rhodobacterales bacterium
CGGTTCCACCAGAACCGCACAGTCTCGTGGCTGATCTCGATGCCCCGCTCGTGGATCAGGTCCTCGACATCGCGCAACGTCAACGGGAACCGGATACAGAGCATCACTGCGAGGCGAATGATCGCGGGGCTGGTTTTGACAGAGCGAAACGGGGGCGTTTGGTCATGCCCGAAGGCTAGAGGAACGCCCGGCCCAACCGCAAGCGAACTTCCTCTGACAACACCCTGCGTGCCCTCGCCCAACGTGTCGAAGTCGATACCGGCGACGTCAGGATGATTGGATCGAAATCCCGGCTGCTTCAGACGCTGGTGGCGGGCGATGGCGTAAACCCAGTGCCCACTCAAGGACTGATATGGCGGTGTTACCAGTTTAGTTCGAACCAGTCTCCGCGTTACCTGCGTCTTTTGGCTTCAATTATATAGCTTTTTCCGCTGGTTATGACTCAAGGCGATCGTTCAACTGAGCTGAAAAGCTAGAGTTTGTCGGTCATTTCGGGCGCAAAACGTGTCGCTATCTGGGAATTCAGTGTCGTTAAGCCGGATTGGTTTGCGTTTTGGTGCAAAAACATGCGGATTTCGTGGATGCAGATTGTTCAAAGCCGGGGTTGGGTTGCCGTCCTGTGAACGGATGTTGTCATTTCGTGGGAAGAGATTGTCGTTTGCTTGGAATGGATTGTCGTCCCGTGGGGATCCGCCGAACCAAGGCTCTGGTGCGCGCAGTAATATTCGGCAGCCGACGCGATTATGGTCGTGGATTGGTTTTTGACCAAGGGGCGTGCAACGGCACGGCTTCGCTCCCGGAGGCATCTGCTTTGTGAAGCTTCCCACGGTATTTCTTGTGGCGCACAAGACACAGTTTATCGTACCGCGACTCACTGTTTTGTCTTTCTTCGCGGCCGGGAACCTGCGCAGCGCCGGGGTCCATTCATTTTGCAGCGGCTTTAGTCTGCTTGGGCAGTTAAAAGCAAAAATCATGTCAAGTTCATTGTTTGTCTTTTTTGACCATCTTGTGGATGGCAGACTCACCGCCATCTAGCTGTGGTGCCCGAAACGGGCTTTGACGCAGGAGACGCCGAAGACAACAGTGTGAGAGACCAGCTTGCCCGCGCGTACCGCTTGAACGTTCATTGGAACCAGACGGCACCGGATCAGGGCAGGATCTCGCTGGTGATCGGTGATGGAATTTGGCGGGCGACGCGTTGCTTCACGCGTTTCCGTCGCGGCAATGCGGGGGGCCATCACCCAACTTGTTGTGATTTTTTTTGGGTCAATCCGGCTGCCACGGAACACCCATCCTCGTCCCTTGGACTTTCTCAAATCGGGTTGCCGCGCGCACCCGAATGTCTCATCGCACCTTGGAGAAAACGCACATGACCCGATCGCCCAAACGCAGCAAGTCCGCCTCACCAGCTGGGGCCACCCCGCTTCCCTACACCGATCAGCAACGGCAAACCTATGAGTTTGCAACCACCAAGCGCAGCGTCCGCAGCGGAGGCATAACGGAGAGGCTCACGATCTTTGAAATCTTGTTCCGCAAGCAGGTTGAGTCCGGCCTAGCCGGAAGTCCGATCGCACAGTGGGACAGCCTGCGTCGCGCCGAGATTGCGGTCCATGCCCGGCGCCTCCAAATCGAAGTGGAATGCGAGGTCTGGCAAAGGATCAAAGCCGAAAACCAGCAAATCATCGACCAAGCCCGGGCTGCAAAAACGCCGATCCCACGGGTGCCGCCACATCCCGACGACATCTTCATCGACTGGAAGAACGGCGTGCGGGTTGTTGGTCCCAGATCAGAGGAACAATGGAAGACTTACGATGGCCAAGTCAGGTTCCGCGACGCCCTGTTCTTGCAGCAAGCGATGGAGGACGCAGACAACGGCGTGCCGGTCGGGGACAGGCCGTCCAAAGGTGCGGCACTCGTGCTCGCGATTTATATCAATGACAAGCTTCTGCCACCCAGCCTGCGGCTGTCCGTTGTCGATGTTTTAGACAAGACATTCTCGTTGCTTCGCTTGACGCGGCGCGAAGCTCTGGTCCGCTGTCGGGAGACGTGGAGGACCATGGGCCTTCGTGCGGCACGCGGCAAACGCTTTGGCACGGTCGAGACATTGCTGCCCATGCTGGACGCCGTCGGGTCCATGGTCGTCGCGCACAGCAACCGTGACGACGATCCCCTCGGATACGAGGAGGCAATCCTGACGGCGACCGACGCCATCAACGCGCATGCAATCTCCGCGCCGAAGGCGAAGGCTCGAACGGCCGTCACCCCCCTGCCCGAGGAGACCTTGACATGACCCACGCCGAACCTGTCCCCGAGACCCCGCCGCAGATCGAGATGCGCGGTGCAGACACGCTGCGCCGTTATGCCCGCAACGCCCGCACGCATTCTCCAAAGCAGGTACGCCAGAGCGCTGCCAGCATCCGCAGCTTCGGCTTTGTGAACCCGATCCTGATCGATGCGGGCGGCGATATCATTGCGGGTCACGGACGGCTTGCGGCGGCCAAGCTCCTGGGCCTGCGCGAGGTGCCCGTGCTGGCGATCACGCATCTTTCGCCAGAGCAAAAGCGCGCCTACATCCTTGCGGACAACCGCCTGGCCGAGAATGCTGGATGGGACAGCGAGATCCTGGCGATCGAGCTGCAGGCGCTGGTCGATTTTGACTTCGATATCGAAGTCATCGGTTTTGATCTCGCCGAGATCGACATCATTCTGGACGAAGATCGCGCGCGCAACGTCCCCACGGATCCGGATGCGGCGGATCTGGTTCCTGCCCTGCCACCTGGTCCCCCTGTGACTAAACCCGGCGATCTCTGGACCCTCGGGGCACATCGGCTGATCTGCGGCGATGCCAGGGACGTCTCTGCCCTCGACGTGCTGCTTGGCGGTGACGTTGTGGACATGATCTTCACCGACCCGCCATACAATGTCGCGGTTGAGGGTCATGTGAGCGGACTCGGGAAGGTCAAGCATCGGGAGTTCGCTTTTGCATCTGGCGAGATGAGCGAGGCCGAGTTCACCACATTTCCGCGTGAAGCCCTGGTACTCGCCGCGGCGCACTGTCGCGACGGGGCCATCGCCTTTGTCTGCATGGACTGGCGGCACATGCGCGAGATGCTGGATGCCGGGGACAAGGTGTTCCATGAGTTGAAGAACCTCTGTGTCTGGAACAAAAGCAACGCCGGGATGGGCACGTTCTATCGCTCCAAGCATGAATTGGTCTTTGTCTGGAAGGTCCGCCCTGGACGCCACGTCAACAGTTTTGGCCTTGGCGATACAGGGCGCTACCGCACCAATGTCTGGGACTATGCCGGGGTGAACACGTTTGGGGCCACGCGCGATGCGGACCTTGCGATGCATCCGACCGTCAAGCCCGTGGCGCTCATTAGGGATGCGATCCGCGATTGCAGCCGACGCGGCGACATCATCCTCGATATGTTCGCAGGCTCTGGCAGCACTCTGATCGCCACCGAGCAGGCCGGTCGGCGGGCAAGACTGATCGAGTTCGATCCCGCCTACTGCGACACGATCGTCAAGCGTTGGGAAACGCTGACAGGGAAGGTGGCTGTTCAAACCGGGCGGGCCACTCGGTCAAAGGAGGCTCGTTTGAATGGGTCTGCCCAGACCGCGCCTCCCGATCTTCCGCATCACATCTCGGCGAATGAAGGTGATCATGGACCGTTTTGCATGACAGTTCCCTTATGCACGGCTTCTGGAAGGGGACATCGGGGACAATACGCGCCAATGTGCATTGCGTCATTTTAGTCAGGAACGCCGCTTTTGGCGTCCTCATTGCTTCAAAGTCAGACGGGAGCTAATCCGGTAAAACGCGCTTAGAACGCGGGTTTTATAGGCTAGCCGGAATGTCGCCGGATCGTCGCTTGATAGAGCATTTGGTGAAACTTGGGCAACTTGATTGAATTGAGAACTTGCCTGGCACCCTTGTGTCGGACTACGTTTTCAAGGGGAAATGATCGCAAAAATTCGGGGTCCGTGACGCCACCTAACGGTGCTAGCGCGTGAGGGAACGCCCGGCCCTCCATTTCCAATGCCAAATTCGGCATTGCGATCACCTTGTGTCATTGCGCGCTCGCCCTGTTCGATTGTTTTAACATGCAGATAAATCCGTCACGTGCGGTGACAGTCCGTGCGCCAGAGCAATCCAAAGGCCGTTCACGTCCCGAAATAATCGGAAAGCAATTACCGATGACCCGTTGAACCTTGAGGAATAGCGCGCATGTTGGGTTCATCCGAAGGGATCTCGACATGCAGATGGACCCCATCATACGTTCTCGCCGCAAGGCGCTCCGGGAAGCTCACGCTTGGCTAATGGCGCGCGCGCGGGAGATGAACGACCCGCAGGCGCGAGACATCCTGAATTCGGCCGCCTTCTCGTTCGGCCAGGAAAAGCTTCGCGGGTTTGACCGCGAAACGGGTCAGTCCGACCTTCAGTCTAAGGGGATTTGAATGTGTCATCCCTCCCGGAGCCGCCCGATGATCCGGCGCAAAATCCTGGCGGGGAGGCCTGAGGCTGGACAGGCTTGATCCAAAGCTTCTGCGTGCAAGCCTTCTTGGCGGTGCGGTCGGCGACAGTCTGGGCGCAGACATCGAATTCCTGACGCTGACGCAAATCCGCGCGCGGTTTCCGCACGGGCTGGTGGACTTGCCGCCCTATCACGGCTTCACCGGCGCGATCACTGACGACACGCAGATGAGCCTCTTTACCGCAGAAGGGCTGATCGAAGCGACCCGGCGCGGTACCGAACGCGGCATCTGGGATCCGACCGGTTCGGTTCATTTGGCCCTTCTGCGCTGGCTCGAGACGCAAGGTGGTCCGGCCTATAACGGCGCGTCAAATTCCGGCCTGATCACTGATCCGCGCCTGCATAAGCGCCGCGCGCCCGGGCTTACCTGTCTCGATGCGCTGGAAACCAACCGAACGATTGGACGCCCCGCCGAAAACGACAGCAAGGGCTGCGGCACCATCATGCGAGTCGCTCCGGTCGCACTGCTCATGCCACGGGAGATCGTGCGCAAGACCGCCATATCCTGCTCCGCGCTCACCCATGGCCACCCGACAGGCCAATTGGCGGCCGCAGCCTGGGCAGAAATGCTACGTGCCGTGGCGATGGGAGCCAAGCTTGAAGTCATAGCCAGGGACGTTACGAAGACTTATGCAGAGATGCCGATGGGACAGGAGACAGCGTCGGCCATTGATCGCGCCTTGCACGCGCCGCGAGATGGACAGCCCGAGACCGTCGAGGCCTTGGGCGGTGGCTGGGTCGCCGAAGAGGCGTTGGCCATCGCACTCTATGCCTGTCTGATCGGCAAAGGGTTGGAAGAAGGGTTGCGCACGGCGGTGACCCATAGCGGCGACAGCGACAGCGCCGGTGCCATCGCCGGCAACATGCTGGGCCTGATGTATCCTGGCGAGGTGTTGGCCCACCGCTGGACAACCCGCGTCGAATGCAGCGACCTGATCGAGGGGTTGGTGGCGGAGTTGGTCGCGATTTAGAAGGCGACCCGGCGCACACTCGAGAGCTTTGTCGAATAGAGCTCGATGTGATCAAACATCGGGTGATACGCCGAGTTGCCCCCAACTTAGATCAGTCGTTGTGCATTAATGTCCGCGTCGGGGGGAAAGCGGACCCGAGCGGGTGCGGCATGAGCAAATGCCCGTTCCCCTGAAGCGGTCATTGAGCCGGTCGCAGCGTTTCGGTCGGACAGATTGGTAGCGACGGACTGTTGGCCCCATCGGTTCGTGGTACTTTATTGTCTGCGTGACATGAGCCGACCGCGCAATGCCGAGATCACGCATCAGGCAGCAGTTCTGCTCCAACGTCGAAAGCAGCTGTGCCGAGATCGGTTAACTCGGTTGCTGTGTTTGCAGACTTCGCGACAGGATCGTCAAGACCACGCATGCAGCACTCGCCCCACCGGCAAGCAACAACATCGTGTGGAAACTTCCTGACTGGTCGCGCAAGATTCCCGCGATCCAGGGCGCCGTAAGCCCCGCAAATCCCCAACCGGTAAAGATGATGGCAAAGTTGGCTGAAAACCATGAAGGTTCCAGCTCTGCACGCGTCAGCAATGGCATCGCAGCCGCAAGAACACCGTAAAACATGGCCACGAGGGCCAAAAGCAAAACGCTGATCCCGGCATCCGAAACGACAGAAAGGGAAAACAGACACAAGCATGATGCCAATTGCGAAGAGCCAATAATCATGATCGGCGTGAACCGGTATTGAGCCACCCCCACCGACAATCGCCCGATTGAATTGCCGATGGCCACGCAGGCGATCGTTGCAACACCCAAAGCGACAGACGCCCCCCGGTCGGCAATGATATGGGGCGCAAATCCCAGAACCATCAGACCCGCCGATGACCCGGAAGCAAACATGATCCAGAACATCGCCAGCGACGGCCAGTGGAACTTCACTTGACCCGCGCTCGGTTTAGAAGATGGTACAGGTTTTTCCTTGTAGAGCCCGGGCGCCCATCGTTTCGAGAACGCGAGGATTACTGCGGAAACTGAAAGCTGACCGACAAAATGTTAAAGCGACCGCAATCCTCTGCCTTTCGCGACAAATCCGCCCAGCAACGGCCCCATGATTGCGCCTCCGACGCCGAAGGCCGCG
>JANPBI010000252.1:0-21078 GCA_031430315.1 Rhodobacterales bacterium
GCCCGCCTTTGCCGAAACGCATGGACGAACAGAGGTTTTGAATGAATTCGATGATCCAACTCCTGGTCCTGGCGGGGGTCGCCGTGTTCCTGATCATCAAACTGCGATCAGTCCTTGGAACGCGCGACGGTTTCGAAAAACCGCCTTTGCCACTGGACGAGGTCCGCCCGCAGGTCCGCCGCGATTTTGAAGTGATTGAAGGCGGCCCGGATCGCGACATCACGGACCACACGCCGGACGGAAGTGACGCCGCCAAGGCGCTTGCTGCAATGAAGCTGGCCGAGCCGGGATTTACCGTCGGTCCGTTCCTGCAAGGTGCGAGGTCGGCCTACGAAATGATCCTTATGGCATTCGAGCGCGGCGAGTTGGACAAAATCCGCCCCTTTCTGTCGGATGACGTCGAGGCAAGCTTTGGCGAAGCAATAGCGGCGCGCGAGCGCGATGGTTTGACGGTTGAGGCAAACTTTGTCGGCATCCGCGAACTGACGCTGAGCGACGCGACATTTGATCGTGAGACGTCAGAGGCCGAGATTTCCGTGCGCTTCGTCGGAGAGCTGACATCGGTTGTCCGAGACAAGTCGGGAACAGTTGTTGAAGGCAGCCCGACCGCAGTTAAACGGCAAAAGGATGTCTGGACGTTCATGCGCAAGATGAATGCGAATGATCCGAACTGGCAGCTTGTGGCCACCAGGGACTGATGTCTGGACTGGCGCAGGCCCTTGGCGTTGTGGCGATGATGGCGGCCTGTCAAGGCGAGGCGCAGGTTCTAGATTTTGCCGATCTGTCGGGTTGGGCGGTCGATGATCACCAGCACGCGTTGCGTAGCTTTTTGGATACTTGCGACCTTATCGAGGGTCCAGAATGGGGGCCGCTGTGCAAGCTTGCCCCTGCCGCTCTTGAAGAAAGGGCGAGCGCCCGGCAGTTTTTTGAACTGTTCTTTCGACCTGTGATGATCGGCACGCCGCCTGCGTTGTTCACGGGCTATTACGAGCCGGAGCTTGCCGGATCACCGGTCCGGACGCCCCGCTTTGCCTATCCGATTTATCGCATGCCCCCGGAGCTGGTCCCTGGCGCGGTTTGGTACAGCCGGGCTGAGATTGAAGAACGCGGGCTTTTGCGGGGCCGGGGGCTTGAAATCGCCTGGCTGGACGACCCGGTCGAGGTCTATTTTCTGATGGTGCAGGGCTCTGGCCGCATCCGCCTTCCAGACGGATCCGTTATTCGCGTCGGCTATGCAGGCAAGAACGGACAACCCTATAGATCCATTGGACAGGAACTGATCCGTCGCGGGACCCATCGCATGGAAGATGTATCTGCGCAGGAGATCAGAACCTGGGTCAAAGCCAATCCAGTGGCAGGTGCCGCTTTGCTAAGGGAGAACCCTTCGTTTATTTTCTTTCGTAAAATCAAAGATCTGACATCCGACAAAGGGCCAATAGGCGCGATGACGCGATCATTGACGCCCATGAGGTCGGTCGCGGTCGATCCCGCATGGACGCCCCTTGGCGCGCCGATCTGGGTTGAGAAAGCGGGCGCGGATCCCTGGCAAAGGCTTATGATCGCGCAAGATACGGGCGGTGCGATCACCGGGGCGCAACGGGCTGACATTTTCTATGGAACCGGCCCTGATGCTGGCGACGCGGCGGGCAAGATCCGTGACGGCGGACAGATGATTGTCCTTTTGCCGATCGAACTCGCCTATGCCTTGGTGCCGGGAGGCTGAACTGCATGTGGCGTATCCGCCGTCCGCTTGGCCATGATGAACGGTTGCTTTGGACAGAGGTAGCCAAGTCCATTCGACCTTTGCATGGCAAAAGCCCTGATCCGGACAGCCTTCCCGACCCAGCCCCCATAGTCCAGACGCCGGTCCTGGCAAAACCACCGGTAAGGGTCGCCCCGTTCGAGATGTCGGCCCATGCCGCAAAGGAACCAAAGATCACGACGAGCTCCGCGAGCGACCCGGTCTTGCGGATGGATGCGCGAACCTATGCCAAGTTGCGCCGTGGCCGCCTTGTCCCCGAAGCGCGGATCGACCTGCACGGAATGACGGTTGCCGAGGCGCATTCTACCCTGATTGCGTTCCTGCTGCGCGCACAGGGGTCTGGCTTGCGGCTGGTTCTGGTGATCACCGGCAAGGGGAAGACCGGGTCCGACCTTGGAAACGGGTCGGGTCGGGGTGGTGTCCTGCGACAGCAGGTTCCGCACTGGTTGAGACTAAATCCGCTGGGCCCGCGCGTGTTGCAGGTGGCCGAGGCGCATCCGTCCCATGGCGGGTCCGGCGCGATTTACGTTTATTTGCGGCGACCAGGCTAGCCGCGTAGCCGCCAGATCGCGCTTTCGCCCAATGATGCGACAAAGGCGTCATGTGCGTTGCGTTCGCTGTTCTGCAGTCTGGACGGCAAAGGGATGGCGCGCGCACGTGGTCGCCATGTCTCGGGGCTATCGATGGACACTCCCGGTTCCCGGACCCGTTCTGCCAAGCTGAGGCCTGGCTGGCGGCCCCCGATCAGTTCAAGATAGACCTCGGCCAGAATTTCGCTGTCAAGCAGGGCGCCGTGCTTTTCTCGCATGGAATTGTCGACACCAAAGCGGCGGCACAAAGCATCAAGCGACGCCGGTGAACCGGGATATTTCTGCCGCGCGATCAACAAGGTGTCGGTGGCTTGCCCGGCAGGTATGGTGGCAAGACCCGCCCGCGCCAATTCAAAGTTCAGAAACTTCATGTCAAAGCTGGCATTGTGGATGACCAGCTGTGCCGGTCCGATGAAATCCAGAAATCCTTGACCAATGGCGGAGAAAACCGGCTTGTCGCGCAATTGTTCATCGCCGATGCCGTGCACATCGAACGCCTCTTTGGGCATGGTGCGTTCGGGGTTGATGTATTGGTGGAAGGTCCGGCCAGTCGGCAAGTGATTGAACAACTCGACTGCACCGATCTCGACGATGCGGTGGCCTTCGGTCGGTTCAAACCCTGTGGTTTCGGTGTCGAGGACAATTTCACGCATGGGCAAGGCCTTGTTGGATTTCGGCAAGGATTTGGGTCACGCACTGCCGCGCAGTATCCAGTGCGGTCGTCTCGATGATCCAGGTGGCTCGCGCGCGTTTTTCGGCATCCGGCATCTGGCGGCCAAGGATTAGCTGCAATTCGTCTTCGGTCATGCCGCGTGCCAGGACCCGGCGGCGCTGGACATCGGCGGGGGCGGACACCACGACAACACCGTCACAGACGGCATCTGCACCGGTTTCGTACAAAAGCGGGATATCAAGCACGATGATCTGCGACGTGCTTTTGGCAATGAAGGCGGCTCGGTCAGCTGCGACAAGTGGATGGACGATCGCATTGAGACGATCCATCACATTGGAATCGAGGTTGATCAGCCCGCGTAGATGTTCCCGCGAAACGCTGCCATCAGGCAACATGGCCTGCGGAAATTCTTGGGCAACGGCATGGGCTGCGGCCTGCCCCGGGGCATAAAGCCTATGGACTGTGGCATCCGCGCTCCAGACGGGGACCCCTTCGTCGGCAAACATTGCAGCCGTCGTGGTTTTGCCCATGCCGATAGAGCCGGTCAAGCCAAGCCGGTAGGTCATGGAGACAGAACCGCCTTGCGGGTCGCGTCGTCGACCTCCGGCCGGACGCCAAACCAGCGCTCGAACCCCGGGGCGGCCTGGTGCAGTAACATGCCCAAACCATCGACGATGGTGCTGCCGACGGCTTCTGCTTCGATCAGGAATTGGGTCTTGAGTGGTGCATAGACCAGATCATTGACGACAGCGTGCGGATGCAGCGCATCAAGCGGCACCCGAAACTCCGGCTTGCCGGTCATACCAAGCGATGTCGTATTGACCACTGTCATGGCTCCGTCGAGCATGTTTCCGGCTTGAACCCAGTCATGCACCACCACTTTGGCGCCAAAATCTGACCGTAGCGCCTCGGCCCTTGGCCGGGTGCGGTTGGCGATCCGGACTTCCGGCACGCCGACCTCGATCAATGCGGCGACGACGGCCCTGGCTGCACCGCCCGCCCCGAAGACGGCCGCAGGTCCGACCGAGGGTCGCCAACCGGGTGCCTGCTGACGCATGTTGGCGACAAAGCCTGATCCGTCGGTATTGTCGGCGTGGATTCGGCCATCCTTCCGGAAAATCAAGGTGTTCGCTGCCCCGATGAGGGCCGCGCGGTCTGTGACGATATCGGCAAGCGAAAGCACTGCCTCTTTGTGCGGCAATGTCACGTTGAGGCCCACAAAGCCCAGCTTGGGCAAAGTCCGCAGCACCTCTTTGAGGTCGGCCTGCGCGATCTCCATGGGAATATAGTGCCCGCGCAATCCGTATCGACGCAGCCAATACCCATGTAGCGTTGGCGACCGGCTGTGCCCGATCGGCGCGCCGATCACGCCAGCCAGGGGAATGCGGTTGCTGTCGGTCATGTGGTGATAAATCCTCGGTCGGAAAGATAGCCGAGGACCGGGATAATGGGCAGACCGAGAATTGTAAAATGGTCCCCGGAGATGGCCGAGAACAGGCGGGCCCCTTCGCCTTCGATATGATAAGCACCAACTGAACCGGCGACATCCGGCCAATTCCGGTCGAGATAGGCGTCGAGATAGGCGTCAGAGAAGTTGCGCATGGTCAGCCGCGCCTCGCCCATAGTCCGCCAGATCGGCTGTTGTCGGTGGTAAATAACGGCGGCGGCCCACAGGGTATGGGTTTTGCCGCGAAGCGACGTCAGCTGTGCACGAGCAGCATGATGGGTTTCCGTCTTGCACAGCACGGCCCCCTCGAACTCGAGGATCTGGTCCGAACCAAGGACAACGGCACCGGGATGGCGATCGGCAGCTTTTCGCGCCTTCATCTCTGCAAGGGCATCGGCCATGTCACGCGGTGAAGCCCCGTCATGCGCCAGAGCCTGGCGCAAGCCGTCTTCGTCAAGCCTGGATGGAGACAGCGTGATCTGCACACCCGCTGCCACCAGCATTCGCCGCCGCGCCTCTGATGCGGAAGCAAGGATCAGGTCGACCATGGGGTCCCCTTGTGGAAAAGCCTGCTTTGTTCTCTGGGAGAGAAGGTTAGCAGAGCGGTTGATGAAGCGGAATGTAGGGATTTCCGGTAACGCGACGCGAGCACGGCGGAAGATACCCCCTTGTCGATAGGTGACGGACAACGCTGAGGGAAACCCATGGGGAACTGCGTGGAAAAACCTGCTGTGGGTAAGACTTTCTTGCCATCCTCCTCTATAAGATATTGATTATAAATCAAAAAGAATACGTCTGGGACATCGCCGAAAACCATCCTCGGACTTTTCCCCGGCTCGCTGGCTGTAGAGAAATCTGTTGACAGCTTGGTCAATCCGGTTTTCCACAGGCCCTACATCATCATCCTTTTAAAGACTCTGACTCTTTAGAAGATAGAACAACGGCAGGGCAGTGTGGGCGGTTTTCTTTCAGACTACTATCTATGGGTGAAGTCGCTGCATGTGATTGCCGCGATCGCCTGGATGGCGGGATTATTTTATCTGCCGCGACTTTTTGTGTATCACGCGGAAGAGGTCGAGGCGGCGTCAAAGACCGATGCGATGTTCCAGGTGATGGAGCGGCGACTGTTGAAAGCCATCATGAACCCGGCGATGATCGCCACTTGGGTATTTGGAATTTTGTTGGTGTCGACTCCGGGAATTGTTGACTGGTCCGACATTTGGCCGTGGGTCAAGACGGTCTCTGTTATTGGGATGACGGCCTTTCACATGTGGCTTGGCGGTGAGAGGAAAAAATTTATTAATATAAACAATGTATTAACAGGCAGGCAGTACCGCATGATGAACGAAGTTCCGACCGTTCTGATGATCGCGATCGTCATTTCCGTGATTGTCAAATTCTGAGGAGTTGACTTTCGCGAGCTCTCGTCTTAGCCAAAGCGCGGCGCCGCCGTTCGGCAAGCGCGTTTCCCGATCCACATTCTTGACACCGCCGATCGTTTCGGGTCGCGGCATGGGACGACAATCGCATGACAACTGAACGCTTGAACCTCGCCGACCTCAAGGCCAAGACACCGGCCGATCTTTTGGCAATGGCCGAAGAATGGGAGATCGAGAATGCGCCGTCGATGCGCAAGGGCGAGATGATGTTCTCGCTGTTGAAGGAACATGCCGAAGAAGGTTGGGAAATCGGTGGCGACGGTGTGCTCGAGGTGTTGCAGGACGGGTTCGGGTTTCTGCGCAGCCCGTCGGCCAACTATCTGCCCGGACCGGACGACATATACGTCAGTCCCGATATTTTGCGTCAGTTTTCCCTGCGGACCGGAGATACGATCGAGGGGGTCATAGCAGCACCGCGCGAGAATGAGCGTTATTTTTGCATGACAAAGGTTACGCGAATCAACTTTGACGATCCTGAAAAGGCGCGCCACAAGGTGCATTTCGACAATTTGACACCGCTTTACCCGGATGAACGGCTGAAGATGGAAGTTGAGGATCCGACGATCAAGGATCGTTCGGCGCGGATCATCGATCTGGTGGCCCCTATCGGCAAGGGTCAGCGCGGCTTGATTGTTGCACCGCCTCGGACGGGCAAGACCGTGCTGTTGCAGAACATCGCGCATTCCATCGCGACCAATCATCCTGAGTGCTACCTTATCGTTCTGTTGATCGATGAACGGCCGGAAGAAGTGACCGACATGCAGCGGTCGGTGCGCGGGGAGGTTGTATCATCGACCTTTGACGAACCGGCCACGCGGCATGTGGCCGTTGCTGAGATGGTCATTGAAAAGGCAAAAAGGCTGGTGGAGCACAAGCGGGACGTCGTAATCCTGCTGGACAGCATCACGCGCCTGGGGCGCGCGTTTAACACGGTGGTGCCATCGTCGGGTAAGGTTCTGACAGGTGGCGTTGATGCAAATGCGCTGCAGCGGCCGAAACGGTTCTTTGGTGCAGCACGGAATATCGAAGAAGGCGGGTCGCTGACTATCATCGCGACGGCCCTGATCGACACCGGCAGCCGGATGGACGAAGTGATATTCGAAGAATTCAAGGGCACCGGTAACAGCGAGATCGTGCTGGACCGCAAGGTTGCTGACAAGCGGGTATTCCCGGCTATGGACATCCTAAAGTCAGGAACGCGGAAGGAAGACTTGCTGGTCGACAAGCTGGACCTTCAAAAGACTTATGTCCTGCGTCGCATTCTGAACCCGATGGGCACCACTGATGCCATCGAATTCCTGATTGGCAAGTTGAAGCAGACAAAGTCCAACAGCGAATTCTTTGAGTCGATGAATACCTGAGCCAGCCCTGTAGGAGGTCAGATGTGGACACGATTTACGCTCTTGCTACGGCAAGGGGAAAGGCAGGCGTCGCTGTCTTGCGTATCTCGGGTCCGGATGCACTGACGGCAACTGCGTCGCTCTGTTCGTTACCGGAAGAACGGCAAGTTGCGCTTCGTCAGCTGCGGTGGAATGGCGACACGCTGGATCAGGCTCTAGTGATTGTTTTTGGCGGCAATCGGAGCTTTTCCGGCGAACCGATGGCCGAACTTCACCTTCACGGCAGTCAAGCCGTTATTGCGGCAGTACAGCGCGCATTGGACGACCTGGGCTTGCGGCCTGCTGAGGCCGGCGAGTTTACACGCCGGGCACTTGAGAATGGCAAGATTGACTTGACGCAAGTTGAGGGTCTGGCGGATCTTATTGACGCCGAGACTGAATCCCAACGTCGACAGTCCATGCGGGTCCTCTCAGGCGCAATTGGGGCGAAGGCGGACCTTGTGAGGGCAGGACTGTTGCGGGCCGCAGCCCTAATCGCAGCGTCGTTGGATTTCGCGGAGGAAGACCTTCCGGGGGATCTGATGTCCGAGATTGTTGCGCGTATTCAAGAATCCATTGCTGTTCTTGACGACGAAATGCGCGGCGCAAAAGCGGCGGAGCGGCTAAGAGATGGATTCGAAGTGGCGATCATTGGCGCGCCCAACGTAGGAAAGTCCACGCTTTTGAATGTGTTGGCCGGCCGGGATGCTGCGATTGTCTCTGAGGTGGCAGGTACGACCCGGGATATCATCGAGGTCCGGATGGATATCATGGGATTGCCTGTGACACTGCTGGATACCGCCGGGTTGCGGGATACGGATGACCTGGTCGAGTCGATCGGCATCGCGCGGGCAAGGGAGCGGGCGGGCACGGCAGATTTGCGAGTACTATTGGTTGACGGGGCATCCACACCGGATTTCGAGTTACAGCCGGGAGACATCTGCGTCACCGCAAAGTCGGACCTCCTTACTGAAGCGATGGGTCCGAGGAACATTTCTGCAAAAACGGGCGCGGGCATTTCGGACCTTTTGGATTCGATCGGGATGGAATTGACGGGAAGGGTTGCAGGTGCAGCCACCGCTACGAGGGCGCGACACTTCCGTGCAATATCTCGGTCATCGGAAGCCTTGCGGGATGCCGTAGCTGAGCTTAAGCAGGAATTGCCTCAGTTGGAGATTGCATCCGACCATCTGTCCGTCGCAATTCGCGCGGTCGATAGTCTTGTGGGTAGAGTCGATGTCGAGGATTTGCTGGATCAGATCTTCGCCAGCTTTTGTATCGGGAAATAAGGGTTTCACGTGAAACATTATGACGTCGTTGTGATTGGGGGTGGGCATGCGGGTGTGGAGGCTGCCGCTGCCGCAGCGCGTTTGGGCGCAAAGACTGCGCTGATAACGATGAAGGTCGATGCAATTGGAGTCATGTCGTGCAATCCCGCTATGGGCGGCCTTGGGAAAGGCCATCTCATACGCGAAATTGACGCGCTTGACGGTCTTATGGGGCAGACTGCAGATCGCGCGGGTATTCAGTTTCGTCTTTTGAACCGGAGCAGGGGGCCAGCGGTTCAGGGGCCAAGGGCACAGATCGACCGGATGCTTTATAGGTCGGGCATGCAGGCACAGATAGCTGGAACAAAAAACCTCGATGTGATCGAAGGAGAGATTGTCGCATTTGTGATAATCAACGGTCGGGTGACTGCAGTGGATCTTGCATCGGGTCAGCGATTGGGTTGTTCTTCGGCTGTTCTGACGGCAGGAACGTTCCTTCGAGGAAAGGTTCATATTGGGAACAAGAGCCAGGATGGTGGACGTATTGGTGCTCAGTCAAGCCTTCGACTAGCCGACCAACTGCGTGATCTTGCACTCCCGCAGGGGCGGTTGAAAACCGGCACTCCACCTCGTCTTGATGGACGAAGCATTGACTGGGCGAGGGTTGGTATGCAGGCGGGAGATCAGGAGCCCGAAATGCTGTCATTTATGAGCACCAAGCCGATGGTGCCGCAAGTAGAGTGCGGCATCACCCATACAAACGAACACACCCACGACATTGTACGTCAGAACATTGATCTCTCGGCAATGTATGGCGGTCATATCGATGGCGTCGGACCGAGGTATTGCCCGTCAATAGAGGACAAAGTAACGCGGTTCGCGGACAAGGTAAGTCACCAGGTCTATCTGGAGCCTGAAGGAATAATGGATCACACCATTTATCCAAATGGAATTTCAACGTCACTTCCTGAGGCTGTCCAAGAACGCTACGTACGGACAATCATCGGGCTTGAGAAAGTGGAGATTCTTCAGCCAGGGTATGCGATAGAGTACGACTATTTTGATCCGCGCTGTCTAGACTCCAATTTGGCTGTCCGTGACATGCCAGGTCTTTACTTTGCTGGCCAGATTAACGGCACGACCGGATATGAAGAGGCAGCAGCGCAGGGCGTTGTGGCAGGTCTGGCCTCTGCCGCCGCCTCATTGGGGCGTGAGGCCGCAACTTTCAGCCGTACCAACAGCTATATCGGTGTAATGGTTGACGATTTGACGACGCGGGGCGTAACGGAGCCCTATCGGATGTTTACATCAAGGGCAGAATTCCGGCTGACCCTTCGGGCCGATAATGCAGACAAGAGATTGACGCCGCTGGGCCGCAGGATTGGGTGCGTTGATGATCGGCGCTGGTCAATGTATCAGCGCAAACAAGAAGGTATCGATATTCTGACAACGCTTTTGACGTCGCGAACCTATACCCCGACAGAGCTTGCAGGGCAAGGAGTAAGGGTCAGCCAAGATGGCCAGCGTAGAACGGTGTATGCTTTGATTGGCCAGCCTGATTTGGGCATTGGGAGGCTCGATGTTCTTGCACCTGAGGCCGCTCGTTTTGATCGTGAGGTGCGACGTCAAGTTGTGACCAACGCACTCTATTCGCAGTACACAGGGCGCCAAGACGACGAAATAGCTAGCCTAAAGCGGGACGAAGGGCGCGCGATTCCGGCACACTTTGACTACGCTGCTGTGCCGGGGCTTTCGCGTGAACTTTGCCAAAAGCTATCCATGATACGCCCAGCAAACCTTGCGCAAGCCGCCAGGATCGAGGGCATCACGCCGGCCGCCTTGGTTCTTTTGCTCGCGAACATCCGACAGATTGATCGTCGAGTAGAAAAGGCGTGACGTTGGTCCGAAACACCACCTTCGACGGCCTCGATGTTTCACGTGAAACGGCCGCATGTCTGCAGACTTTCGCCGGGCGCATCGAAAAATGGAATCCCGCGATAAACCTGGTTTCACCGGCCACACTTCCAGACTTGTGGGAACGGCACATCGCAGATTCTGCCCAAATTTTTTCGCTAGCGCCGCAAACGGCAATGCTATGGGTCGACGTTGGCAGCGGTGGAGGCTTTCCGGGCGTTGTCATCGCAATTCTTGCACGAGAGCTTCGACCCGAGCTGAGGGTCGTTTTGGTCGAGTCAGATCAAAGAAAGGCGACGTTCCTGAAGCTAACATGTGCGGAACTCGAGCTGAAAACCGAAGTTATCGCTGACCGGATTGAGAATTGTTCGACTTTCGGAGCGGATGTGATGTCTGCCCGCGCGCTGGCCCCACTGGATCGCTTGTGTCAGTATGCATTTGTGCACCTCGCAGAGAATGGGATTGCGCTTCTACCTAAAGGAGCCGCCTACAAGGCTGAAGTGGACGCAGCCCGCGCAAGGTGGCATTTTGAATTGGAAGGCCATGAAAGCGTGACGGACATTCGATCTATGATACTGAGAATCAAGGATATTCGGCGTGTATGATCGGAAAAGCCCATCCCAGCCCAGGATTATTGCTGTAGCCAACCAAAAGGGGGGCGTAGGAAAGACCACGACGGCTATCAATCTTGCGGCGGGCCTTGCGGAATTGGGTATGCAGGTTCTTCTGGTCGACCTGGATCCCCAGGGAAACGCCTCGACCGGATTGGGGATTGGTGCCGAAAGGCGGCAAAGGACAACCTACGACCTCTTGTTCGACGAAGCGCCCCTAGCGGATGTCATTCTGCAGTCGCCCGTCGCGGGCGTCCGGATCGCCTCGTCAAACTCCGACCTTTCCTCTGCGGATATGGAGCTGGTCTCCAACGAGCGGCGAAGCTTCCTTCTTCACGATGCGCTTCGCCAGCCCGCGATGTCAGAGCTTGGCATCGACATCGTTCTGATCGACTGCCCTCCATCGCTCAGCCTGCTTACGGTCAATGCTCTGGTGGCGTGCCATTCGGTACTTGTGCCCCTGCAGGCCGAATTTTTTGCTCTGGAAGGCTTATCACAGCTAATGCTGACCATTCGAGACATCCGGCAGACAGCAAATCCTGATCTCCGGATCGAAGGCGTTGTGATGACGATGTCAGACAGCCGCAACCGGTTGTCGCAGCAAGTAGAGGCGGATGCGCGAGCGACGCTTGGTGACCTTGTCTTCAAAACCGTGATCCCTCGGGCCGTTCGAATCAGCGAGGCACCATCTTTTGCGCAGCCGGTGTTGCAGTACGATACGGCCTCTCGGGGATCCGTTGCTTACCGAGCTTTGTCTGCAGAAGTCGCCGCGCGACACAAGATCATTCCCGTTCAGGCCAAGGAGAACAACTGATGGAACCAAAGCTTGAAAAACGCGGCCTGGGCCGTGGCCTTTCGGCGCTCATGGCAGATGTTTCGTTGGGTGCAAGAGCCGGAGGGGCTGACCTTTCCCGCAGAAGTGCAGCACTGGTTCCAATCGAAAAGCTGCACGCAAACCCGCTGCAACCACGTCGCGACTTCGACCCGGCCGCATTGGCTGATCTGTCGGCCTCCATTCGTGCCAAGGGCGTGCTTCAGCCGCTGATCGTGCGCCCCTCAAGCAGGGATGGCGAGTATGAAATAGTCGCCGGTGAACGCCGCTGGCGCGCGGCCCAGATGGCGCAGCTCCACGAAGTTCCTGTCATTTCACGGGATCTCAATGATACCGAAGTGCTTGAAATTGCCATCATCGAGAATATCCAGCGCGCGGATCTGAACGCCATCGAAGAAGCCATGGGCTTTCGTCAGTTAATGGACCGCTTTGGTCATACCCAAGAACGGATTGCCGAAGCTCTGTCTAAAAGCCGCAGCCACATTGCAAACCTCCTGCGCCTTTTGAACTTGCCCGATGCGGTGCAGGATATGGTCCGGCAGGGCATTCTGTCCGCCGGTCACGCCCGTGCGTTGATCACCAGCGCCGACCCCTTGGCGCTTGCGCAGACTGTAGTTGCGCGGGGACTATCCGTCCGTGAGACGGAGCGTCTGGCAAAGTCCGCCCAAACACCAAGCGGCCCTGCGTCTTTGCAAAAGGCCGATGGGCGCGAAAAGGACGCGGACACGCGCGCACTGGAAGCTGACTTGTCTGCCAATATTGGCATGTCGGTCCGGATCGATCACGAACCAGGCGGGAATGCAGGTGTCTTGTCGATCCGCTACAGCAGTCTCGATGATCTTGACCTTTTGTGCCGCGGTCTGTCGGGCATTGCGCGCTCGGATGTGATGTGACGGTTAATCGTCCCGCATCAGACGACGCAGGACCGCGTTCAACACCAGGCGGCCATTCGGCGTCGTCATCATCCTGCCTTCGGTGACGGACAGAAGGCCGAGCCCAATCAATTCAGACGTCCGATCCGGGTCAAGCTCCGTCCCGCTGAGCCGGGCATGGCGGGTTAACGATATCCCTTCCGACATCCTTAGCCCCATCATCAGATACTCCAGCGCCCATTCCTCGTCTGCCAGGACCGTTCTTGATGATTCGCCGTCACCTGAGGTTTCGACCTGCTTTAGCCAGCCCAAAGGCGCAAGCATCGTTTCCGTCGCCAGACGCCGATCCCCTTGCGTCAGCCTGCCATGCGCGCCGGGGCCAATCCCCAGATAGTCCCCGCCCCGCCAGTAAATCTGGTTGTGTCGCGACTCAGCACCATTCTTTGCGTAGTTTGAAACTTCATAGGCAAAAAGCCCATGACTTTCACAAATATCGTTTGTTTTCAGATACATGTCAGCTGCCAAGTCCTCTCCCGGCAAGCCCTTTAGCCCCCCCTTCGCGTGTCGGTCGCCAAATGCCGTGCCAGGCTCGATGGTCAACTGATAGAGCGAGAGGTGATCTCCGGCTTGGTTGATTGCCAAAGACAACTCATCTTCCCAATGCTGCAATTCCTGGTCCTGCCGCGCATAGATCAAGTCAAAACTGGTCCTTGGAAAGATGTCCCGCGCGATGGCGAACGCGTCCATGGCTTCCTTGGCGCTGTGCAGTCGCCCAAGGCGTTTCAAATCCTGGTCATTCAGGGCCTGCACCCCCATGGACACACGATTGACCCCGGCCTCGGCATAGGCTTTCAGGCGACCTGCCTCGACCGAAGTCGGATTGGCCTCCATCGTGATCTCGACATCATTGACCATCGGCCAGGTGGCACGGATGCGATCCAGAATGTCCGAAACCAGCTGAGGCTCCATCAGTGACGGCGTGCCCCCGCCCAGATAGACTGTCTCGAGCAGCCGGTCCTTCGTCTCGCTCCCAGTCCGGTCGATTTCGGACAGATACGCGCGCTGCCAGCGTTGCTGGTCAATCTTCGCACTTACATGGCTGTTGAAGTCGCAATAGGGACATTTCGACTGGCAATAGGGCCAATGAAGATAAAGCCCGAACCCACCGGGATGCGGTATTGGCATCCGCTACCCCTTGAACGCTGTAACTTCGATCTCAACGCGCATTTCAGGGCGGATCAGACCTGCGATAACCATTGTTGCCGCGGGCCGGATGTCGCCAAAGGTGGTTGCAAGGGCGGGCAGGATCGCCTCGACATCCGCCCTGTCAGTCAGGGTGTACTGTACCCGGACAATATCCGGCATGCCGAATCCCGCCGATTTCAGGACATCTGCAATGGTCGCAAGGCAGTTCTGCGCCTGGTCCAGCGGCTTTTCCGGCATGAGCATGGTTTTGTAGTCATACCCCGTCACGCCCGATACAAAGCACCAGCCCCCTTTGACCACAGCGCGCGAATACCCCATCGTCGCCTCGAACGGGGATCCGGTTGAAATCCGCTTCATCCCACACACTCCTTGATGAACTTTTCCAACGCGACGGCACGGTGGCTGATCCTGTTCTTGGTCTGCAGGTCCATTTCACCAAAGGTAACGTCATGTCCATCTGGTTGAAAGATGGGGTCATAGCCGTGACCACCCACGCCGCGCTTTGGCCAGACCAACTGACCAGGGACCATGCCCTCAAACACCGCATCTCCACCCCCGGGGTCCGCCATCACAAGGGCCGCGCGAAATTGGGCGCGACGCGGATAGGGGGCCGAAATCTCCTCAAGCCTGGTCCAGCATCGCCGCATGGCCATGTCAAAATTTCGCCCGTTTGGGGTTTCGGCCCAGTCAGAAGTGTGCACATCTGGTGCGCCCCCAAGCGCATCAATGGTCATTCCCGAATCGTCCGCCAGGGTCAGCAAGCCAGTTGCGCGCGCGCCCGCATGGGCCTTTAATCGCGCATTGCCCACAAAGCTGTCCTCGGTCTCTTCCGGTGCCGGCAAGCCAAGATCGCTAGACGATACTAACCCAACTTCGTATGGGGCCAGCAGGGCCCGGATCTCGGACAGCTTGTCAGCGTTGTGCGTTGCGACCAAAAGCCGTTCGCCGCGCCGCAACCGTCGCATCAGACCGTCCCCAGTGCCGCCTTTTGCGCAGCGACCAGCGCCAGGCCACCCGCCTCGGCAAGATCCAGCAACTCCGACATCTCGGTGCGCGAAAATGTGGCGCCCTCGGCGGACATCTGCACTTCGATCATCCGGCCACGCCCCGTCATCACAAAGTTGCCATCGGTTCCCGCCGCCGAATCCTCGGCATAGTCCAGATCCAAAAGCGGCTGTCCGGCATAGATGCCACATGACACCGCCGCGACATGGTCCGTCATGGGGTCAGATACGATGGTTCCCGCCTTCAGCATCTGGTTGATAGCGAGCCGAAGGGCGACCCACCCCCCGGTGATTGATGCGCAGCGAGTCCCTCCGTCCGCCTGGATGACGTCGCAGTCAACGACAATCTGGCGTTCACCCAGGGCAGATCGATCAACTGCCGCCCGCAGGGACCGACCAATAAGTCTTTGAATCTCTTGTGTTCGTCCTGACTGTTTGCCCGCGGCGGCCTCGCGGCGGTTGCGCGAATGGGTTGCGCGTGGCAACATCCCATACTCAGCCGTTACCCAGCCCAGCCCGGTATTCTTCAAGAAAGGCGGGGCCTTGTCTTCGACCGATGCCGTGCAAAGGACATGGGTGTCCCCAATCTTGATCAAACACGAGCCTTCGGCATGTTTTACGATGCCGGTTTCAATGGAAATGCCGCGCATTTCGTGCAGCTCTCGGCCTGACGGGCGCATGATTTATCCTCGTTTTGGGTTCAGTCGCAGATATGCAGCCCCCAAGGTCACTTGCAACCCCGATTGACGACCCCGCCTCCTTTTCCATAATGCAGAACGCCGTCAAAAAGGGCTGCAGTCATGAGTGACGGCACAAAGATTCTCGAAGACATGAACACGCGGACGCGTGAAGTGTTTCGCCGCGTCGTCGAGGGCTACCTTGCCTCGGGCGATCCGGTGGGGTCGCGCACACTGTCGCGCCATCTGTCAGAACGTGTCAGCGCCGCCACCATCAGAAACGTGATGCAGGATCTGGAGTATCTGGGACTTCTGGACAGCCCGCATGTGTCCGCCGGGCGCGTTCCTACACAGTTGGGTCTTCGCATGTTCGTGGACGGCTTGCTTGAGGTCGGCGCCGTGTCATCTGCAGACCGCGAAAGGATCGAGGCAACGATTGCACCGGGTGGGTCTGATGTTCCGGCCTTGCTGGATCAGATCGGATCGGTCCTTTCAGGGATCACCCGCAGCGCCAGCGTGGTCATGGCCCCCAAGACGGACGCCCCGATTCGGCATATCGAGTTTGTCAGCCTCGCCGCAGACCGCGCGCTGGTCGTTCTGGTGTTCGCAGATGGCAAGGTGGAGAACCGCTTTTTCGTGCCGCCCGCCGGTCAGACCCCGTCGTCGATGCGCGAGGCTGCCAACTTTGTGAATGCTCTGGCAGAGGGAAAGACCCTTCGGGACCTGCGGCAGGTCATCGGTCACGAAATCATCGCCAGGCGTCAGGAAATTGACGGGCTTGCGCGCGCACTGGTCGAAAGTGGCCTTGCGCTGTGGGAAAATCCTGGTGACCGATCAGAGCGCTTGATCGTGCGGGGTGCCTCCAACCTGATCGGCGACGACACCGATGGGGCCAGCATTGATCGTATCCGTACCCTTTTCGACGATCTGGAACGCAAGCGCGACATCGCCGATTTCCTGGACTTGGCCGAACAGGGCGAAGGTGTGCGCATTTTTATCGGGTCAGAGAACAAGCTTTTCTCACTTTCGGGTTCCTCTCTGGTGGTCTCTCCCTATATGAACGCCGACGGGAAAATTATTGGCGCTGTCGGCGTCATCGGGCCGACCCGCCTTAACTACGGACGAATCGTGCCCGTGGTGGATTACACGGCCCAGCTGGTAGGGCGCACCCTATCCGACTGGGGCAGAGGATGAATGATGAAGAACCCAAAGACGGAACCTGACATGACGCAGGACGAAATGCTGCCGGACATCGTGGATGAGGCCAGCACCAGCGACATCGGGCAGGACGAACTTGACGCCATGCGGGCCGAACGCGACGAAATGCGCGACAGGTTCATGCGCGCGCTCGCCGACGCCGAAAATGCCCGCAAGCGTGCCGACCGCGACCGCAAAGAGGCCGAACAGTACGGCGGCACGCGTTTGGCACGCGATCTTTTGCCGGTCTATGACAGCCTGTCCCGCGCGCTGACGGCCGCGAATGATGACACCCGCAGTCAGGCCGCCGCCTTGATCGAAGGGGTGGAGCTGACTCTGCGCGAGTTGACAAATGTCTTGTCCCGCCATGGCGTGACCACGGTTGCCCCGGCCATAGGGGACGTCTTTGACCCCCAGATGCACCAGGCGATGTTCGAAGCACCACTTCCCGGGACCAAGGCTGGTCAGATCATCCAGGTTATGGCCGAAGGATTCCTACTGCACGATCGCCTTTTGCGTCCCGCGCAGGTCGGGGTGTCGTCAAACACCCAAGGTTAGCAGACAGCGGCGGGCAGCTGTCTTGCCGCCTGTGCTGACGACGAAAAAACGGCTCTATTATGGCGTTTTTGGGCCGATTTTGGCAATCTGATCCGCCCAGACCAGAGCCTGGTCTCCGCCCAGTTTCGAATTGGCGAGCTCATCGAATCTCGCACCAAGGGCAGCGACAGCCTCATCCACGTTATAAATCAGGAAAGGCGTGATCCAGGCGACCTCGAATACTTCGACCTTTTCACCCTCCTTGGAAAAGCTTTGCGCCTTGCCTGCATGGGCGGTGGCAAGCTCGGGGTTTTCCAATGCCGCCACGGCAAAGGTCACAGCCCTTGGAATCGCCTGATCGCAGGTGTTGAAAAGGTCGTGGCCATGGGTTTCCAGCAGGGCGGCCGTGGCGACTAAAGGTCCGATCGCATGCAGGTGGTAATGAAGCGCCAGCTCGCCGCGTTCCATTTCCAGCGGCAGGCTACCGTCGGGATTTGCACTACAGGCGACAAGTTCCGCCGTTGCAGCCCCCCAAGCCACCATGTCCTTGTCATCCAGCGTCAGGCCGATGCGCGTGACGGCCAGACCCGCCCAGGCCCGAAGGTTGTTTCTGGCGGCGCGCGTCGGGGCCTCGGTTTCAAAAAAGCCGATTGTCTGTGTCGCGCGGGCCTGAAGCCAGTTCTCGATGACCGATCTTCGCTCGCCATCTTCGCTCGCCAGCGGCTCGGACAAGGCATAGGCAAAGGCAATACCGCCGACCCGGCTAGGTATTGCCATTTTCGCGCCCAGACTGTCCAAGCCGCTTAGGGCGTCCTCGCTTGCCCAGCCCGCTATCCGGTCTAGCACACAATCGGCATCTTCCTTTGCCGCATCGGGCTCCATCTCGATGGAATGCCGCAGCGCGCGGTTAGATGATTTCGCAAGGTCAGTGACAAATTCGTCGACTGGCTTCAACGCCGCGTTGACAGCGGCATTCGCTTTCTCATCGATATCCGATCGCGTCTTGCTGTCATCGCGGTATCGGCTGGGCAATGCGATACTGATCACCGGGCTTGTCGCGGCAAAGCAGGCGGCATCCGGTCCAGCCCCTTCGGCCCATGTCGAAAATCCCACCATAGAGCCGCATATCGCAGCAACCCCTGTCCAAAACCTCATTGGGTTTCCGTACTTTTCAGTTGCCGTGACCGGACAAGGCGATCGGCATCTTCAAAGCCAAGCGCCGCAGCCCTTTCCAGCCACACCAAAGCTTCGTCAGGCGACTGATCAACCCCAATCCCATAGGCGAGCGTTTCGGCATATTCGATCATCGCCCGACCATCGCCAGCCTTGGACGCCCGTGCAAGCCATTCGGCTGCCGCACTGACGGTTTCGGCTGATTCCGCCGCATCCCGGAGCAAGATGCCATATTCCCGCATCCCGATCGGGTCCCCGGCCTCTGCGGCCAGGCGATAGACCTCGCCAGGCTTGACCGTCCGATAGGCAATCGTCCGGATCGCCTCGTCTTCCTTTTCCAGCCGCGATATTGCGGAGACCCATTCGTCAGGGCGCCCGGACGACACGAGTTCGGCATAAAGCTTTGCCGCACGGGCCGGATCATATTCAGGCATGCCCACATCGGCGACAAACGACAGGACACGTTGAATTGCGGTCCGGTTGCCGGTTTCACGCGCTGCGTCATAGAATGCCAACATGCGTGGACGATCCTCGGGCAGACCACGGCTTCGCAACTGGTCGCCCAGCAATGCCAGCCGCCAGCCGTCACCTTCGGTCAATTCCTGAGCTATGATCATCCATTTTTCAAACAGGGCAGGGTCTTCAAGTGCAATGGCGGTCTTCGTCATGCCAATCACCTCGTCAAAGGTACAGGTCGTGGCATTGACGGCGCGGCCAAGATAGTCATCCCGACGAACCTTGTCCTGTGCAACAAAAGGCAGGGCAAACAGAACCGCCGCGTAGTCGCCTCGGGCGTCGATTACTGTCCCGAAATCCCGCATTACGGCTGCGTCATCCGGCCAGCGCACCGCATCCGCACGGGACAGCAGGCGGATTGCTTCGCCGCGACCTTCGGCCGCCAAGGGCAGCAAAGCAGCCACCGCTTCTGCCAGATCGGCGGGAGCCGCGATATAGGGGGGAGCATCTTGGGCGAGCGGTGGACCTTGCAAGATTGCCTCGGCAATATGCTGTCCTGCATTCTGGTTTCCTCCTGACAAAAGGCCGCGAAGGTCGGTCAGGTTACGATCCCACTCTACTTGGGTCGTGCTTGCCTTCAGCATCAGAACCGTTTGCGAAAGCTCGGCCCCGTCAAACCGTTTTGCATAGCTGGCCCAGAACGCCTTTTGGACCTCTGGCGCGCCGGTGCGGTCCAAATAGGTCCGGTACAAGGCCACAGCCGTCGGGCGACCATACAGCGCCTGGGTTTGTAAACGCGCCAGTTTTAGTGGGTCGTGATACTCGATCAGCGCATCAACTTCGGCCAGATCTGCATCGACGGTGCGTGTCCCTGTCGCGTCTTCGATTTGCCGCCAATAGGCCGCCTCTTCGCGTTGTGGCGCGTTCGGCGCACGGCAGGTGAAGGTGTCTTGCAGGCTTGCCATAGGGTCAATCTTGCCCATCGAATAGACAGTCCGGATCACCGCATCGATTTGCGCGTAAAACTCGGCAAGCGATGTCGCATGACGCATGCGAATGCGGGCCAGCATGTGAATGGCGTCGCCGTCTTCAAGTTCTGCTGCGCGTTCAAGATAAGGAATGGCATCGGTCTCTCCGGCCCACCGGCCCTTTTCTGCCAGGATTTGCATGCCCTGCTCGTAAAAAGCCCAGGACGGCGCGTCAGGAAGCATTGCCAGTTCCGCCAGAGACTGGATATGGGCCGGCTCAAAGGACGGGTCCTCTTTGGCGCGCGCCGCAAGAAACAGCGTACGCCTGATCATCCCCCCCCGATCGCCGTTCGCAGCAGCCTGGTCATAAAGCTGCGCTGCGCGCGCCAAATCCTTGGGGACCAATGCGCCAATTTCATAAAGCCTGCCCAGGGTAATCTCGACATAGGGCGCGCCGCTCTCTGCCGCCCGCGCCAAGTAGGTCACCAGGGCGCTGTTGTCTTTTTGCATGTCTTCGGATCGCATATGCAGTTCGGCAACCTTCCAAGCGGCGCTCGTATCGCCCAGATCGGCGGCAAAACGATACCAGCGTTCCGACAACTCCATGTTCTTGGTCACGATGTCGCCGTTCTTGTATTCCCGCGCTATCCGGGTCACGCGGTCGCAGATCATCGGATCCAGTTGCCCGACCAATGCGCCAAACGCCATGGTCACCGCCATTTCGGGATCGACATCCCAGCCTGGGATCACCTCTCCCTTCAACTGCCGCGACACCAGGTCCAGCAGCGCATCGGCATTGCCCGCATTGGCGGCGGAAACCAAAAGCTCCAGCCCTCGCGCAGGATCGGCATCGATGCCTTGCCCCCAGCTCAGGAACCGAGCGAGGGAAAGCTGCATGCGGGGCGACGCGGACAAGTCGCGCGACAACAGTCGCGGGACCAGCTGCAGGTTGACCAGTTCGCGCTGGCGACCGGCGGCCACCAGCAATTCGGCCTGCTCCATATCCATCTTATCGCCGGTGAAGCCCGGATCAATCGACGGCAACAGCCGCAAGGCGAGCTGAATCTTGTCGA
>JANPBI010000253.1:0-5781 GCA_031430315.1 Rhodobacterales bacterium
GAAATTCCTTAGGAAATCGATGCGCCGCCACGGATCTCCAGAGGTTCTGGTCACGGACAAGCTTCGTTCCTACGGTGCGGCGATGAAGGAAATTGGCAATACCGAGCGCCGGGAAACCGGCCGCTGGTCGAACAATCGCGCTGAGAACTCTCATCAACCATTTCGAAGGCGCGAGCGTGCGATGCTGCGGTTCCGACGCATGCGAACGCTGCAGACATTCGCCTCCGTGCACGCCTCGATCCACAACCATTTCAACCACGAACGCGCCCTCTACAGCCGACAGAATTTCAAGACCAACCGTGCTGCCGCTCTCGCCGAGTGGCGTGGCCTTCTGGCGGCCTAACGGCAGACGTGGGTGGGGCGAACAGAGACGGGTTCGCATTCGTCTGACAGCACCGCCAATTTGGAACAAAACTGGGCACGTGGCCCGTGGGGTCCGCCGAGCCCGCCAGTGTTCTAAGCAGATCGCCCTTCGATCCCATGATGCGGACTTCGCCGTCATCGACTTCGACGCGCTGGGCCAGGGCGCGCAGGTGGTCGCGGCGATAGCCGCCGCCGGGCAGGCGCATGCGGTCGCGTGCGGTGCTGGCGAAGTTGCGGAGCATCTGCGGTGTGATCGATTTCTGGCTGATCGTTTCCAGCAAGGCCGAGGCCCTTTCTGCGTCGACGCGGGCCTGATCGCGGGTGGCTTTGAGGGTCGCGATGCGGGTCTTCAGCTCCGGGTCGTCGAGGTTGGCGACACCGCCTTCGATGGCGTCGTAGAGCCGGTTAAGGCGCAGGTCAGTTTCGGTCGCGCGTTTGTTGAGCTCCGCGATGTGTTGCTGCTTGCGCTCTGACCGTTCCTGCCTGCGGTCGAGAACGGTGGACAGGACTTCCTCCAGCCGCTTCGGATTGAGCAGCCGTTTTTCTAGGTGATCCGCAACCAGTGTATCCAATTTCTCCATCGGGACGGTCATTCCGGTGCAAGCGGTCGGTCCCTGCCGGGCTTTCGTCGAGCAGGTGTAGTAGCGATACCGTCCGCCCTTCCCGGTGCGGATGGTCATCGCTCCTCCGCATTTTGCACAATGGATCAAGCCGGTCAGAAGCGTCGGCCCGCTGACCACGCGGGGCGGCGTCACTTTGGGGTTTCGCGCCTTCATCCGCGCCTGCACGGTCGCAAAGGTGGCCTCGTCGATGATTGGCGGCACGGCGACCGTGATCACCTCGTCGGTGGGTTTTTGGGCCGATGCTGATAGCCCCCAAGGCATTGATATCCTATCTTGGCTTGCAGACAGTGAGGAGATTCAATGATTGACCTTCGGACCGTCATTTCTAGAATCGAAAAGCTTCTTGCAGATGGTTCGGATTCGAGCGTTACCTACGCCGCATTGGAATGCAGGCTGGCGATTGAGAGAATTTGTTATGAGCGATTGAGAGTCGCGCATGACTACATATCTCATGAGGACATTAGGCGGTGGCAACCACGCGAAGTGGTGAATATTCTTATTCAGGAAGTCGATGCGAACGCAGCTAGTACATTCACGCTGTCAATATCTGAGGAGCCAACCAATAGTGGCGGTGATGCCCCGACGCTCGCCGAGTATCAAGCGATGGAGTTTGTGCCGGTTGGAACGAAAATTGGGTTTAACGCAAATAAGTTAGGAAAACTCTGGAACGCCTTGGCGAATTTGGCCCTTCATGTGAGCGCGCCCATCAGCAAAGCTGCGACCGTGCGGCACTATGGCGACAAAGATAAAATCGTGGCGAAGGTCAGAGAGGCGTTGGCGGAGATCAAGGAAATTTCGAACGGGACTCTGCTTTCTACTGGGTTTGGAACGGAAGTTTCATTTGACTGCTACTGTGGCGTCAAAAACAAGAGAAAGTTGGCATTATTGAAGGCTGGGCAGACTGTTAACTGTATCAACCCGAATTGTGACGAAAGTTACGAGTTTGTCAGTGCTGATGCAAGTTTTGGACGTCGTGCCCTGGATGTGGCTTGTAAGCACTGTGGTACAGTAAAAGTTGTACCACGGCGAATGATTGAAAAGGTCAAATATGATCAATTCATTCACTACCAGTGTGATGGGTGTGGAGATACGGTCTATATTCAATGGAAGCCTATGCAGGCGCAGAGGTCGCAGGCTGGCCCGCTAGACGACTCGGCTGGTGAGACGCCGCCAATTGTCATGCCGACAAAGTGACGAAAGGGCCACCCTTCGATGCCATTCACCCATGACGGCCTGCGTACTAAGGTCATGTTTGGTCGGACGGCCCGGAAACGGCCACGGCTTGCCAAGCAGCTGTTCAAGCTGTTCAGACGCGGATGGCGGACGTTGGCGCGCGACTCGGGGCATGATCCCAGAGTCGCCGATCCGACGCGCTGGAAGAATAGCGTTTCTCTACTTCCGACCATTGGTCGTGCGGCCGCGCGCGAAAACTTGCGCTTGATGGCCGTCGGCGGGGCTGGCTTGCGTGCTGAGCGCATCATGACGATGCCACCATGCGCTCGACGAGGCGCATTGGCAGGACGAGGTGCCGCGACTCGGGCAATCGGACGAAACCGTGGGCCGCATAGAACGCCGCCGCACCGTCATCCAGCGCGTCGACCACGACCATCGACGATCCGACCGTCTCCGCACTCGCCAGCGCCCGACGCAGCGCGTCAGCCAACAGCACCTCACCCATCCTCTGGCCCTGCCGTCCGGTCTCTACCGCAAGCCTGCCGATCAAAGTGGCGCTGACCAGCGGATAGCGGGGGATGTGTTTTCGTGCAGCTTCGGGAACGTCGCCGGGAGGCAGCGCCGTGGCGCAAAGCGTGTAGTAGCCAAGCACCCGGTCAGGGGCCGCTTTGTCGGTCAGGACAAACACGCCGTTGGCGCGGCGGCGCACATCCTGCCCGGCCTGGGTTTGAAGGTAGCGGTCAAGGCTTTCGACGCCGCAGGTGAAACCCGCGCGATCATGGGCATCGCCGAGAGGAGTGATGGCAAGGTCAGGCGTGGACTGTGCCACCGCTCATGTGCCGACGCGGCGGCTGTGTTCTGCAAGTGCGCGGGCAAGCCGCTCGCTCGGTTCGGGAGGATGGGTCATCGCCTCGAAAAAAGCCGCGCGGTCGCGCTCCGAGAGATTGAGCGTCTCGTGTTCGGCGATGGTGCGCCGCGCGGCATCAGCGATGGCGGTCAGGCAATAGTCGCTGACCTTGCGCCGTTCGAGCTGTGCGGCACGCTCGATCAGCCCCTTAGTCTGTTCGTCAAGGCGGAAGCCCAGACGGTCGTCGCGGGTGACGCGTTCCTTGCGGGCGGTTGTCTTGCTGGCCATGCTGTTCTCCTTGATGCAGGATATGTACGTCAAAAGGGTGCACAAATCAAGATGGTGGTGACCTTCTAACGCTAACTGCCTCGCCTGTTGTCGGAAGTCTTAGGCAAGCCTGAACGCCGCGATTCAAGCTGCCGAAATGGCAGAATGTGGCTCGGGATACCGACCGGGCTGAGGACAGTGCGCCAAGCTTGATCGTATGGAGTTGCGTGCGGCGCCAAACAGCTTCGTCAAAAAAGCAAGATGGCTGTGTTCTCAACCCTGTTCAGATTTGGCCAAATATCTGGCAAATCCGAATCAACCCCATGAGTACAAACCTTTAATAGGTTCGCAGAAATCGGATCGTATGAAACAATCGACCCAAACTCATCAGCAAGTTCGCAGCCAACTGCCTCGATGGGTAGATTTGTATTTCCCCGAATGCGCGCTTCTTGCCTTGACCATTCAAACGACCAATCAAGCCCAATCCGCTTTGGCAAGTCTTCTGACGAAATCGCAAGCCTTACCCTCTGGGGTTCTGGATCACCTATCGCGACAACAAGGGAGTTCGCAGCCCCCCTCGGAATGAGCTTTGCACCAAGGGGGTGAAGGCAAAGAATTGGCACGCGCTCTGATCTAAGGTGAGCTTTAACTTCGGCTGGAGGTGCTGCGTCGCTCTTCGGCACAAGGCCAGTGCTATTTATAATGTCTATGAAGACAAAAGGAGTTTCATGAATAAACCATTTGAATCGAAGTGAGAGCGTCGCTCTAAAGCCTTCCATGCATTTCAACAAATCTTCATGTGTATTCATTCTGCTCCAACATTATTATTGAAGAAGCAATCAATTCCAAGCTTGACCATTTTCTGTAATCCTAAACAGGTTGGTCCTTAGAACGCCCAAATCTTAATGTTTTCATTGATGATCATGTCTTCTGCTTGTGAGTTCTCTACATTGACCATCCGGGCGTGAAATCCCTGACGGATTAGGTCGACCGCTTGCTCGATGCTCGATGCCCATGTGTAATTCTTCGTGTGATGCCGCTCCTGAGACGCAACAGATGGGTGAACGAGCACATACCGTCCGTCTGGCCTCGGAGCCAAGCGATTTATTGTCTTGGCTCGGCTTGATACCCCGACGACCACGTATTCTGGCATGATTTCACCTTCTAACTAAATTTTGTCAGTTCATGCATAGCTCCAACTATACCTGGCAGTCGACGCTTCCGAACGCTTGCCCAGAAGTTAATACTCGAACAGTTTGGCCAGCTAAAAATCAAGGACTTCTGCTGTTGTCTCCTCACGAAATAGTCCCTGCAACATTGCGCGTGCGGCTCTCGTCGCTGACCGCCATCGCCTACTAGGCGTCGTCCTGCCAGAACGCGTGCCCGCCGCTGGCCTGCCAATCCAAAGCAATGGCGAGCTGGGGGAACCCAAGGTTACGCTGTCACCCCCTGCCTCACCACTACCAGCACCGGGCCGAAGTCGACGCAGCGCTCGCGGTCACGCCGCGTCCTTGCGCGAGGGCCGGATCAGCACTTCGGCCGAAATCCCAAGCCGGTCATGCAGGCGCCGGATCATGTCGATCGACAGGCCGCGCTTGCGGTTGAATACCTCGGCGATACGCGTGCGCGTGCCGATGATGTCCTCCAGGTCCTTGCGAGTCAGGCCCTGCTGCTCCATGCGGAACTTGATCGCCTCGATCGGATCGGGCGCGTCCATCGCATGGTGCTTTGCCTCATAGGCGTCGATCAGCGTGGCCAGCACGTCGAGCCGGTCACCCTCCGGCGTGCCGCTGGTCGCGCCCCAGAGTGCCGCGACCTCTTCCATCGCTGCATCGTAGTCCGCCTCGCTGCGGATCGGCTTCACGTCAGTCGCCATGGTCAATCTCCTTCACGTCGATCCGGTCATAGTCCTTGTGGGTGCCGACCCACTTGATCCAGACGATGGTCTTTTCGAAATCCACGGCAACGACGAGCCTGTAATCGTTGCCCTTGACGTTGAAGACGATCCGGTCGGCGCTGACGATGCTGGCAGTGGCATAGAGCCGCTTCACATCGGCAGTGCTGGTCCAGGCCGCCTTGGCCACTTCCGCGAACCACGCATCGAGCGCTGCCTTCAGGGCAGGCTGATCCTTGTGACCGGCGCGTTCCGCGATGAATTCGCGCAAGGTGCGCCGCGCTATGATCCGCATAATGATCCTTCTATCATGGGCCCATTTTGGGCGCAATCAGTTTCTGACGCCTAACGCCCCAGCCCCAGGTTCCTGCCGAACGACCAGTTGATGCCGCCGCCCGGCAACGGGATGCCGGAAACGGCCTGGCCAAGCCGTTTCTCAAGCACATTGTTCCAGGGAACGAGGCTGAAACCCAGACCATCTTCAATCATCGCGAACCGCCCGCTTGCGAGCTGCGCCTGGAATCCCTGCTCATGCGCACTCCCTCTGTGACGATCCGGTCTGCATGCTTCACTTTGGCGACACCCCCTCGCAAAGTCCCGACGGAAGAACCGCC
>JANPBI010000254.1:0-5122 GCA_031430315.1 Rhodobacterales bacterium
AAACTGATCGAAGGCAGGGTGAGTGCCATGCAACTCAATGCCAATCAAGTTACCGTAATGCTGCCCGTTCGAGACGTTGCCCGGGCGCGTGACTTCTACGAGCGTGCTCTTGCGCTGCCGTCAGGCGAAGAACGGCCTGACGGTAAAGTAGTCTACCACTGCGGCGGCACCGAAATCGCCCTCTTTCCGAAGCCCGAAGGCACCAAGGCCGAACATACGGCCCTGAGTTTCAGGGTTGACGACATTCGGGCCTCGATTGCGGAGTTGAAAAGTCGTGGCGTGGTGTTCGCGGACTACGATTTGCCAGGCTTCAAGACAACCGGGCACGTCTGTGTACTGGGCTCGGAAAAGGCAGCATGGTTCAATGACCCGGAGGGCAACATCCTGTGTCTGCATGAGGACATCCCGGGGCCCCCAGCTTAGCTGCTCCCGGCAAGCGCCTTGCGGGATGTGCGGATCGGTCCAGATCAGGGTAGCGCCGGGCGAGCCCGCCGACTGGATTGAGAGGAGACAGGTGGGGAAGAGGCGACAGTCGGGTTCTGCCCAGGAGAAGCCTTGTCGAGAGATATCAGCGGCTAACCAACCCCTTCACGTTCGAGACATGCCACGCCCCTCCACGACGTGTCCGTATCCCCGGCCGGGTCAACACCGCTGCGACAGCCCGCAGGGACGTGTGCCCCGCAGACTGAATGTCTGCGACTACCGCCACGAGATCTGAAGCGAAGCGGTCGGCGTTGGCGCTGACGGTCTCCCTGAGCGCGACACCGCCCTTTCCCGCCCGCCGCAGGCTCGCCGCTCCGTTCGGATTGCCCAACTTCACCCCGCGCGCTTTTGCCACCGCCAGCGCCTCCTTCGTGCGCCGCGAGATCGCCTCGCGCTCGGCGTGTGCCACCAGCGCCATGATGCCGACCGTCAGGTCATTGGCCTCCGGCATGTCGACGGCCACGAACCGCACACCGCTGTCCCTCTGTGCCAACAGGAAGACCGCGTTTCGGCTCAACCGGTCCAGCTTGGCGATGACCAGCGTCGACCCGGTGACCTTCGCCAGATGCAGCGCCTTGGCCAATTCCGGCCGATCAGCCTTGCGCCCGCTCTCGACCTCGGTGAGGCGCTGCTGCGCTACAGCGATAGCAGTCCGGAGCCGGGCGCCACCGGCGAGGTCGAGGCTGCTTGCCTCTACGCTGGCCCATCCGCCGGGTTTTTGGACTTTGCGAAGGCTGCCTGCCGACGCCGATTGCTTGAGTTACCCTGCAGACAGATGTGCTCGTTGGTCGTGGATATGCGATCCGGTCTTACCGATGCCACGTGGCAGTTCATTTGAATTCGTCGGCCACATTCTCGACCCGCAACAGGGGCGGTTGAGAAAGGGTGATGCGGATGTTGCCCTTCGCCGCAAATCACTCTTTCTCCTTACTTACCTCGTTCAGAATTCCGGTCGTGTCCTTGGAAAGGACGAACTCGTCAGCGCAATCTGGCCCGACGTGGCAGTATCGGACGATTCCCTCGCGCAATGTATGAAAGATATTCGCAAAGCTTTGGGTGCCGAGGGTGCGGGTTTTGTCCGAACCGTTCCAAGGCGTGGCTACATTGTAGATGATATCCAAGTTCGCGCACTTGGCGATCATCTGGCCGTTCCCAACCCGTCGGTGGTGGTCCTTCCCTTTGCGGTGTTGAACAACGAGCCTGAGCAGGAGTTTTTCGCGGACGGACTTGTCGAAGACATTCTCACGACGCTCTCCAAGTTGGCGGGCCTTTCTGTTATCGCGCACCACTCCAGCTTCGCCTACAAAGACCAAACGGTCGGCTTTCGCCAGGTTGCCAACGACCTAGGTGTGCGCTTCGTTGTCGAAGGCGGCGTGCAGAAATCGGGAGACCGGCTTCGTATCACAGTTCAACTGGTTGATGCCGCTTCGGGAACCAGAGCCATGCCATAAGCCGATCGAAAGGCGGTGATGTCGGCGTTGTCAAGCCAGCGCGCATGGGCCAAACGGCGCGCCTGAAACGCCAGGGCCGAGGCCAACAGGCTGTGCAGGAACATGGCCCGTTCAGTCTGGTGCGTCTGGGTATTCGACGCGGATGCGTTCGGCGACAAGGGCTTGCAGGTGCCAAAGGTAGCCATCGTGGATGCCCCGTTCGGCCAGATGGGTGATGGTGCTGTGCAGGTATTCGGCCATCGACCCGCGCTCGCCTGCAGCGGTGGCAAGAGCGCGGACCAACTCGTCGGTGGCAAGTCCGGGCAGATAGCTGTTGGACTTGCGACTGATCGGGAAGCCTATCGCCTTGACCGGGCCTTGGGCAGTCTGGGCACTCATCCAGCGCGCGGAGGGTTTGCCGGTGGGCTTGATCGGCATCTCGCGCCGCAGGATCTTGTGTAGGTTGGCCTCCATCGTCTCGGGGGCCAAGCGGAACAGGACGCCCTTGCAAGCGCCGCCCCGGTCGAGCGCCAGCATCACGCCGGGGCGTTCGGGCGTGCCCCGGTAGAGCCGCACCCAGCCGAGGCAGAACGACCGGTGCCATCCGCGCACGAGGCCAAGACGCTCCTCGGCATAGTCGAAATCGGGGGCCCAAATGAGCGAGCCATAGGCGAAGATCCAGACCTCTCCATTTTCGGGCCGGTCTTTCAGAAGGGTGGCGGCGAGGTCCGCGACGTCCTCGTCGGTCGAAAGGTCCGACCGGCCCGCCAGCTTGCCACTTTCGCCGCTGTGCGGGGGAACGCGGGCCACGAGATCAGTAGTCAGGTGCAATATGCGGGGCATCGGAGCAACGTCTCCTCACGAATGGCGTAAGTCTGGCATTGCAGAGGGCGTGCGGCAAGCCTCCGAAAAGGAATGTGCTGAGGCCGGCTCTACACTTCCCAGAACCACTGTGTCAAAAACGGTCGTTTCTGTCCCTGCCCCGCGCCCTGCTTCACATCAATGGCTTAGGCCGGACAAAAACCCATGACAAAACCTTTGCGGTTTTGGGAGGTTTTTGGCACAGTGCGGCATGATCATTGGATATGCCCGCGTTAGCACAGAGGACCAGAGCCTGGACGGCCAGCTAGACGCCTTGAAGGCAGCGGGTGCCGAAAGGATTTTCGCTGACAAGATCACCGGCACGGCGCGCAGCAGGCCCGAGCTGGACCGCTTGCTCGATCAGCTGCGCCAAGGCGACGTGATCACCGTCACCAAGTACGACCGTCTCGCCCGTTCCTTGCGTGACCTTCTCGACATCGTGGACACCATCCAGGCACACGGTGCAGGCTTCCGGTCGCTGGCCGAGGACATCGACACCACCACGCCCGCCGGTCGGCTGGTGTTCCATGTGTTCGCATCCATTGCGCAGTTTGAGCGAGAGCGGATTTCCGAGCGGACGAAGGAAGGGCTGGAAGCCGCCCGCAAGCGGGGCAGGGTTGGGGGTAGGCCCCCTGCCCTATCCCCAGTCCAGCGCGAAGAGGTGAAACGTATGCGCGATGATGAAGGGCGAAACCTTTCTGAAATTGCGCGTATTTTTGAGGTGAGTGTGAAGACTGTGAGGCGTGTCTAATGTCAGCCATTGGGTTCGCTTGCACCAATCAAATTACTAAGACAAAGTCGGAACAACCAATTGATGTCTAAGGCTTACATGTGACCGAAATTAACCAGAACCCGGAACAGATTGCCCGCGATGAGATTGACGCGCGCCTGACCGCATCGGGCTGGTCAGTGCAACCCAGCAAGGCCATTGATCATGGCGCGGCACGGGGCATCGCAGTGCGGGAATATCAAACAAGCGTTGGACCGGCTGACTACGCCCTTTTCGCGACCAAACGTGCTTTGGGGGTAGTCGAGGCGAAGCCGAACAGTTGGGGCGCAAAGATCACCACTGTCGAGGATCAGTCAGCCGGATATGCCGCCGCCCAACTAAAATGGGTAAAAAACCCAGAGCCCCTGCCCTTCATTTATGAGGCAACCGGTCAGATCACCCGGTTCACAGACACCCGTGACCCTAAACCTCGCTCGCGCGAGGTATTTACTTTCCACCGCCCCGAAACCCTTGGCGAGTGGCAAGGACAGCCGAAATCTTTCCGCGCAGCCCTACATGATCTGCCGGCTCTGATCACCGAGGGCCTGCGCGATTGCCAGATTACCGCCGTCACAAATTTGGAAAACTCGCTGCGTCAGGATCGCCCGCGCGCTTTGGTTCAGATGGCCACCGGATCGGGCAAGACCTTTACCGCCATTACCCAGGTTTACCGCCTGCTGAAACATGCGGGCGCACGGCGCATCTTGTTTCTTGTCGATACCAAGAATCTGGGCGAGCAGGCGGAACAAGAGTTCATGTCCTTTGTACCCAACGATGACAGCCGCAAGTTCACCGAACTCTATACGGTCCAACGCCTGACCTCGTCCCACATCTCGCCCCATGCGCAGGTCTGCATTTCGACCATTCAGCGGATGTATTCCATCCTGAAGGGCGAAGAACTGACCGAGGGGGCCGAAGATGAAAACCCCGCCGAGCGCATCCAGATGCGCAAAGAACCGCTGCCCGTGATCTACAACGCCAAGCTGCCACCTGAATTCTTTGATGTGGTGATCATCGACGAATGTCATCGGTCGATCTATAACCTGTGGCGGCAGGCCATCGAGTATTTCGACAGCTTCCTGATCGGCCTGACCGCGACGCCCGACAACCGCACCTACGGCTTTTTCCAAAAGAACGTCGTCAGCGAATATACCCACGAAAAGGCCGTGGCCGATGGCGTTAATGTCGGCAATGAAATCTACCTGATCGAAACCGACGTCACCCAAAGGGGTGGCCAAATCCGTGCCGAGCAGCTGGTCGAGAAACGCGAGCGCCAGACCCGTGCCAAACGCTGGCAGTCCCAAGACACAGACGAGGCCTATGCTGGCACCCAGCTTGACCGATCTGTCGTTAACCCCGACCAAATCCGCACCGTCATCCGCGCTTTCCGCGACAAGCTGCCGGAGATTTTTCCGAACCGGACCGAAGTTCCCAAGACCCTGATCTTCGCCAAGACCGACAGCCACGCTGACGACATCATCCACATCCTTCGCGAGGTCTACGGCCAAGGCAACGCTTTCTGCAAAAAGGTGACCTACAAGGCCGAGGAAGACCCTGACAGCACGCTGGCCAGCTTTCG
>JANPBI010000255.1:0-3520 GCA_031430315.1 Rhodobacterales bacterium
AGCTGTCGTCATAGAAGGGGCTGGCTTGGTAGTTATAGCCCAGGATCGCAGCGGCCGTCTGCGCCTCGTCGGTCAGACCCAACGCCAGATAGGACTCCACCAGCCTGTGCAGCGCCTCGGCGGTATGAGTCGTTGTCTGGAAATCCTGCACCACGATGCGAAACCGGTTGATCGCGGCGGTGTAGTGGCCCCGCTTGAGGTAGTAGCGACCGACTTCCATCTCTTTTGCAGCCAGTTGGTCAAATGCAAGGTCGAACTTGAGGATCGCCGAGCGGGCGTATTCGCTGTCTGGATAGGTTTCGATCACGACGCGCAAGGCCTGCAAGGCCTGGAACGTCAGTCCCTGGTCGCGCCCGACCTCGTCGATCTGGTCATAATAGCTGAGCGCCATCAGGTATTGTGCATAGGCGGCATCTTCGTCCCCGGGATACAAATCGAGGAACCGCTGGGCGGCAGACCGGGCTTCTTCGTATTCCTTGGCCTTGTGGTGGGTAAAGGCCTGCATGATCAACGCGCGCTTGGCATATTCCGTATAGGGATAGAGCCGCTCCACCTCTTGGAAATACTTGATCGCCGATTTCGGCGTTTCGGTTTCCAGCGTAAACTCACCACGCTTGTAGATTTCCTCGGCGGTGTAGTTCTCGAGCGGGACTTCCTTGTCGGCACTGGCACAGGCGGCAAGGCTCAGGACCACGAGCGTCATTGCAAAACGTGACGCGATTTTGTGTCCGCCTGTCATCTTACGCCAATCCCGCTATTCACCTGCGCACCGGAAGCCACAAGCGACGTTCGGGGCATTTCGCATCGTCGTAGCACAGAAAAATTGCGGGCGCAAAACGCCTTTGTGGTCTTGGGATACGCAAAAGTCAGGATCAGCGGCGCGCGGGCAGATCGCCACGGTGAACACCTGCGCCCGGAAGTTTTTCCAAGGTCATGGCCCCGCAATCAACCATCCGAAATGCGTCCGGTCGCGCGAAAAGCGCGCGCAAAAGTCGGTTGGTCAAGGCATGCCCGGCGCGAATCCCCGTATAGAGGCCAAGGATCGGTCCGCCTGCCAGAGCCAGATCGCCCATCGCATCCAGCATCTTGTGGCGAACAGGTTCATCGACATGGCGCAGACCGCCGGGGCTGAGCACCTGATCGCCCTCGAAGACGACCGCGTTTTCGAAGGTTCCACCCAGCGCCAGGCCTTTGGCGCGCATCGCGTCAACATCGGCCTGCAGGCAGAACGTGCGGCTGTTCGACAGCTCGCGGACAAAGGCCCCGTTCGACATGTTCAACTGGCGGGACTGTTTGCCGATGGCGGCCTCGGCAAAATCTATGTCAAATCTGATTTCCAGCATATCCGACGGCTCAAGGCGGGCCACGGCATTGCCCTCGCAGACCTCGACGGTCTGCAGAACCTGGATGGCGCGGACAGAAGCTGTTTGTTCAATCAGCCCACGCGACAGGAAACCTTCGACAAACGGGGCAGAGGAACCATCAAGGATCGGCACTTCGGGTCCATCGATGTCGATTAGGGCGTTATGGATTCCGCAACCGGCAAGGGCGGCCATGACATGCTCAATGGTCGAAACCGAGTCGCCCTTGGCATTGGCGATGACCGTGCATAGCCGGGACGGCTGGACTGCCGACCAATGCGCCGCAATCAAGGCGTCGTGATCAAGCACATCCGTACGGCGAAACCACAGCCCATACTCCGCCATCGCCGGGCGCACCGTCATGCGGACCGCACGTCCGCTGTGCAGGCCGCGACCGATAAAGGTCACTGCGGATTTCAAAGTATGCTGCACTGTCGAAGCCTTTCGCACGCTCTTTATCTTGGGGTCAGGACCAAGCTGGACAGGACCCAATCGGACATCTCTTACCTAATCGGCGCGACTTTCTTTCACAACTCACGCTTTGTGACGATCTGTGACATGCAGCGCCTCTCTGCAAGCCTATGGGAACAATAAGAAAAAGCCCGGCTTTCCGGGCTTTATCCTAATCTTATTGGACCATTGTGTCAGTTTGCCTGGCGACGCAGGAAGGCCGGAATCTCGATCCGCTCCTGATCCGCACCCTGATCCGGCTCGTCATCATATGACGTGACGGGTGGCTGTTGGCGCGATGTCGGCGACGCGGCACGGTCAGGCTGCCCTTCCAGATGACCAGCCATCCGGTTGATTAGCGAGCCGATGCCGAACCGCGGGCGCTCAGCTATCTTCGCCGCAGGCGGGACCATTGCAACCGGGATCGCAGGCCGTGCCGTTGTGGCCGCAGGACGACCGGGGCCTGGGTTCTTGCTGACCGCTGCCTGCAGCCTTGCTAGCGCCTCGGGGGATGGCGTTCCGGCACTGCGCGGGCGAGGCGCAACAAAGTCGGCGGCATCCGCATCTACCGAGGCTGGCAGCGGCGCACGGGCGACCGCTGCAGCGACCTGCGGACGGTAAGCGGGGGCCGGCAGGCCGTCGTCGTGATCAACCTGCGGCTCGGGCAAAAAACCAAGGTCTGAATGATCAAAAAGCTCCGGCTCTGCGGCGACAGGTTCCGGCACGCGCGCGGCAGGGGCGGCTGCCGCAACGGGCTGCTCGCGGCGTGGCTCGAGGGCGGCGGCATTCAGCGACAAGGGCGCCATGGTGCGCCGGGCGACCGGTGAATCCGCACGCATCGACGCCGTGGCGTCAATGCCCGTGGCAACAACGGATACCCGCAGCTTGCCTTCCATCGATGTATCCAGCGTAGAGCCCACGATGATGTTTGCTTCGGGGTCGACCTTTTCGCGGATGATGTTCGCCGCCTCATCCAGCTCGAACAGGGTCAGGTCGTAGCCGCCAGTGATGTTGATCAACACACCCTTGGCCCCGTGCAGGCTGATCTCATCCAGCAGCGGGTTGGCGATCGCCTTTTCCGCGGCCTGAACGGCGCGGTCTTCGCCTTGCGCCTCGCCGGTGCCCATCATCGCCTTGCCCATTTCGTCCATCACGGCTCGGACGTCGGCAAAGTCGAGGTTGATCAGGCCGGGACGCACCATCAGGTCGGTCACGCCCTTGACGCCCTGGTACAGGACATCATCGGCCATCGCGAAGGCTTCGGTAAATGTCGTCTTTTCATTGGCGAGCCGGAACAGATTCTGGTTCGGAATGATGATCAGCGTGTCGACGACAGCCTGCAGGGCTTCGATGCCTTCTTCGGCCTGCCGCATCCGCTTAGCGCCCTCGAATTGGAAAGGCTTGGTCACGACGCCGACGGTCAGCACACCCAATTCACGCGCAGCCTGAGCGATGATCGGAGCCGCACCTGTTCCGGTGCCTCCGCCCATCCCGGCGGTGATGAAGCACATATGTGCGCCCGCCAAGTGATCGACGATTTCCTCGATGGTTTCTTCGGCAGCGGCGGCCCCGACGGTCGGCCGTGCGCCTGCGCCCAGCCCCTCGGTGACCTTCAGACCCATCTGGATCCGCGACACGGCCCGACTTTGCTGCAGGGCTTGAGCGTCCGTATTGGCGACAACAAAATCGACCCCTTCAAGGTTCTTGTC
>JANPBI010000256.1:0-12474 GCA_031430315.1 Rhodobacterales bacterium
TGAACACGGGCGGGTTTTCGACCGTGCTGACCACCGACTTGAAACGGTTCAACGGCGGTCTTTTCAAGGACGCGACCGCCCTGCCGCTGAACGCCCTGCAACTTGGCCTGCTGATCGATGCCGCCAGCCACAATTGGCGCGAGGTGGAACCGGCGATTTTCGGGACCCTGCTGGAACGCGCGCTGAGCGTGAAGGACCGCCACAAGCTGGGTGCGCATTACACGCCGCGCGCCTATGTCGAACGTCTGGTGGTGCCGACGGTGATCGAGCCGCTGCGGGGCGATTGGGACGATGTGAAACGGTCCGTCGCGTTGCTGGCCTCGGGCGGCAAACTGGATGATGCGCGTGCAGCGGTGCGCGATTTTCACCGCAAGTTGTGCGACGTGCGGGTGCTGGACCCGGCCTGCGGCTCGGGCAATTTCCTGTATGTCGCGCTGGAACTGATGAAACGGCTGGAGGGGGAGGTGATCGCCCTCTTGGCCGAACTGGGCGAGGATCAGGCGGCGCTGGGGCTGGCCGGGCACACCGTCGACCCGCATCAGTTTCTGGGGATCGAGGTCAACCCCTGGGCGGCGGCGGTGGCGGAACTGGTGCTGTGGATCGGCTATCTGCAATGGCATTTCCGCACCCACGGCACCGCCAGCCCGGCGGAACCGGTGTTGAAAGACTTTCACAACATCGAGTGCCGCGATGCGGTGCTGGACTGGGCCGGGCGCAGCGAGCGGCGGGATGATGCGGGTCGGTTGGTGACGCGCTGGGATGGCGAGACGAAAATCACCCATCCTGTGACGGGGGAAAAGGTGCCGGACCCGGGCGCACGGGTGCAGGTGTGGGACTATGCCAAACCCAAGCCCGCAATCTGGCCCGAGGCGACGTTCATCGTCGGCAACCCGCCGTTTATTGGCACCAGCCGGATGCGCGAGGCGTTGGGCGATGGCTATACCGAGGCGATCCGCGCGGCCTATCCGAAGGTGCCGGAATCGGCGGATTTCGTGATGTATTGGTGGGAAAAGGCGGCTTTGGCGGCGCGGGGCTATGTGGCGGCCAAGGGCAAGGGGACGCGGCGGTTCGGGCTGATCACCACCAATTCGCTGCGCCAGACGTTCAATCGGCGCGTCGTGGAACGGCATTTGGCTGATCCCAAGACGGCGCTGTCGCTGACCTTTGCGATCCCGGATCACCCTTGGGTGGATGCGGGTGATGGGGCGGCGGTGCGGATCGCAATGACGGTGGCGGAGCGGGGGAAGGCCGAGGGGCGGCTGTTGACGGTGGCGTCGGAGATCAAAACGGAGGAGGGCGCGGAGGGGCGGGCGGTTGTGCTTGGCGAAGAGCGGGGGACGATCTTTGCGGATTTGCGGATTGGGGCGGATGTTGCGGGGGCGAAGGTGCTAAGGGCGAATGACGGTTTAGCTTCTCGCGGCGTCGCCCTGCACGGAGCGGGTTTCTTGGCGTCTAAAGAAGAAGCTCGGGCGCTAGGACTTGGACAAATTGATGGATTGGAAAGCCATATCTTGCATTACGTCAATGGCCGCGATCTTTCAGCGTCGTCCCGTGGGCTAATGGTTATCGACCTCTATCCAATGACTCAAAGTGAGGTTCGCAGACGGTATCCTGCAGCCTTTCAGCATGTCTTTGACAACGTGAAGCCGGAGCGTGATGAAAACCGCGAAGAATCTCGCAGAGTAAACTGGCACTGGTTTGGTCGAACGAATGAAGTTTATCGTAAGGCCGTTAAAGGCCTCAATCGCTTCATCGTCACAGTTGAAACATCCAAACATAGAATTTTTCAGTTTATTGATGGCGAAACGCGTGCGGACAACAAGCTAGTAGCAATTGGCGATGCCGATGCATCCATCTTGGCCATTGTTTCATCAAAGCAGCACGTTACTTGGTCACTTGACGCAGGGAGCTGGCTAGGAGTTGGCAATGATCCTGTTTACGTCAAATCGCGTTGCTTCGACCCCTTCCCCTTCCCAACCCCCTCCGAGCCGCTCAAGGCTCGGCTGCGCCAACTCGGCGAAGACCTCGACGCGCATCGCAAGGCGCGCCAGGCGGAACACCCCAAGTTGACCCTGACGGCGATGTACAACGTCCTTGAAAAACTCCGCGCCAATCAGCGGATCGAGGGCCGCGACCGGGAAACCTATGATCAGGGCGTGATCGGCATCCTGCGCGACCTGCACGACCAGATCGACGCGGCGGTGGCCGAGGCTTATGGCTGGCCTGCGGACCTGACCGATGACAAGATCCTGCACCGGCTGGTCGCGCTGAACCGCGAACGCGCGGCGGAAGAGGCCGCCGGTTTAATCCGCTGGCTGCGGCCCGAATACCAGAACCCCGGCGGGCAGGTGGCGGTGGTCACGGGGCAGGCCGAGATGGACGTGGGCGTCACCGAAAAGGCCGCCAAGGCCCTCTGGCCCAAGGCGATGCCCGACCAGTTCGCCGCCCTGCGCGCAACCTTGACCGAGATGGGCGAGGCCTCCCCCGAACAGATCGCCCGGCGGTTCCAGCGTGTGCGGACGACAACGGTGGAGCCGTACCTTGAGATGATGCTGCGGATGGGCGATATCGCCCGGCTGGACAACGGGCGCTACGCCGCCTGACCGCGCGCCAACCCGCCCGCCTGCCGTCGGCGTCCTTGCGCGGCTGATCCTGCCACCCTACCTATGACGCGCAACGTCCAGCCATGGGGGACACTATCATGCTCAACGCGAAATCCATCCTCGACCAGGTGATGGGAAGTTTGAACCAGGTGGCAGGCCCGGGGGGCGTCCAGGGGTTGGCGGACAAGGCGCGCGACACTTGGGACGACCAGTCGACGCTGACCAAAGGGGCGATGGCGGGGGGGCTTTTGGGGATCCTGCTGACCGGCGGCGGGCGCAAGCTCTTGGGCACCGGGGTCAAGGTCGGGGGGGCGGCGCTGATCGGTGGCCTCGCCTACAAGGCCTATGAGGACTGGAAGGCAGGCCGGCTGGCTTTGCCAGGGGACGGACCCTTGGCGCTGCCCGATCCGGAAGGGACGGCGTTCCAGCCGTCGGACCCCGCGCGGGCGGATGACCTGGCGGGGCGGATACTGCAGGCGATGATCGCGGCGACCAAGGCAGATGGCCATGTGACGCCCGAAGAGCGTGCAAAGATCGACGCCCAGCTGGGGCATCTGGGGCTGGGTAATGCGGCGACAGCGATGATCGCGGCGGAACTGGACCAACCCTTGGATGTGGGGCGCATCGCAGCATTGGCGCGCAGCGACGAAGAGGGCGCGCAAATCTATGCTGCGTCATTGCTTGTGGTGGACCCCAAAGGCGCGGCGGAAAAGCACTATCTGGCGGAACTGGCGGCACGGCTGAAACTGGATGCGGGGCTGGTCGACCACCTGCAGGCACGGGCGGCGCAGCTTTGATCAGGGACGGGTCCCCCCGATGGCCGCGGTGACCTGATCGGCGGCTTCGGCCACGCGGCGACCAATACGGGCGGCATCCGACAGCGCGAGGCGGAAAGCGGGGCCTGACACCGACAGTCCGGCGACGGGTTGGCCGCCGGGGCCAAAAATCGGGGCCGCGATGCAGCGCATGCCGTCGGTGCGTTCCTGGTCATCGACCGCATAGCCGCGATCACGGGTGCGGGCCAGGTCGCGGGCCAGCAAGCCTTCCGACGTCAGGGTCAGGCTGGTGAATTTCTCGAGCCCCTGACGGGCGATCATCGCGGCAACCTTTTCGGCGGGAAACCACGCCAGCAGGGCCTTGCCGATGCCCGAGGAATGCATCGGGCCTTTGGTGCCGGGCGGGAAAAAGGCGCGGATCGCCTGATTGGTTTCGACCTGGGCAAGGAAAAGAACCTCTCCCTGCACTTCTACCCCCAAATTGGCGGTCTCGCCGGTGTCGCGCATCAGCGCCTCCATGGCACCTTGCGCACGCTCGACGACCTTGGTGCGACGCAGGAAAGCGGTGCCGACGCGAAACGCGCCGGGGCCGATGTGCCAGAACTGGCCGGGCTCTTCCACCTCCACCATGGCGTGGCTTTGCAGGGTGACGAGCGCGCGAAAGACCGTGGCTACGGGCAGGCTGGCGGATTCCGCCAGCTGCGACAGCGTCAGGCCTGGCTCCCGCGCCAGATGTTCGAGAAGTCCAAGGGCGCGGTCCAGTGCCTGCACGGTGTTCTGGTCGGTCTTGTCGTTGAAGGCCTTGGGACGGCCGCGGGGACGCGTGATCATGCGTTTGGTCCATGATGCAGGGGGTGAAAAAGCGTGACGTATTGATTTTGTGGTAGAATATCACGAGCTGCATTGAATGAAAAATAATTTCGAAAAAATTGTGCTGGCTGCGCCTGGGGCGTAGAAGGGAGGCAGCGAAAGAGGAGTCTCGCGATGTCCTTCCAGAACCCGGTTTTCATTCCCGGCCCTACGAATATCCCCGAAAGCGTGCGCAAGGCCTGCGACATGCCGACGATCGACCACCGCTCGCCCGCCTTTGCGCGGGTGTTCAAGCCGGCGGTGGCGGGGGTAAGAAAGGTGCTGGGAATGGCAGAGGGCGAGGTGATCATCCTGCCCTCCACCGGGACCGGCGGGTGGGAGGCGGCGATTTCCAACACGCTGTCGCCCGGCGATACGGTGCTGGCGGCGCGCTTCGGGATGTTCAGCCACCGCTGGATCGACATGTGCCAGCGCCATGGGCTGAACGTCGCGATCATCGATACGCCTTGGGGCCAGGGTGCGCCGTTAGACAAGATCGCGGCGGCGTTGAAGGCGGACACAGGGCACAAGATCAAGGCGGTGCTGGCGACGCATAACGAGACGGCGACGGGCGTTCGGTCGGATATCGGCGGCATCCGGCGGGCGATGGGCGATCACCCGGCGCTGTTCTTTGTGGACGGGGTGTCGTCGATTGGCTCCATGCCGTTCGATATGGCCGCTTGGGGCGTGGATATCGCGGTGGCGGGCAGTCAAAAGGGGTTCATGTTGCCTGCGGGGCTGGCGATCCTTGGCGTGTCGCCCAAGGCGATTGCGGCGATGGAGACCGCCAAGCTGCCGCGCACGTTCTTTGATTTCAAGGACATGATCAAATCCTATGCGGCGGGCGGGTTTCCCTATACGCCCCCGGTGGGCCTGATCAATGGCCTCGCCCACTCGGTGCAACTGTTGGAAGATGAGGGGTTGGAGGCGGTTTACGCCCGGCATCACCGCATCGCCGAAGGCGTGCGCCGCGCGATTGCGGCCTGGGGGATGGTGCCCTGTGCCGCCTCGCCGGAGCTGTATTCCGACACGGTAACGGCGGTTGTGGTACCTGCGGGCTGCAACGGCACTGACCTCGTGCAACTGGCAGCCAGCAAGTATGGCGTGGCGTTTGGCGTGGGCTTGGGCGAGGTTGCAGGCAAGGTGTTCCGCATCGGACACTTGGGCAGCCTGACCGATGTGATGATGCTGTCGGGGTTGGCCACGGCCGAGATGTGCATGGCCGATCTGGGGTGGCCCATCACGCTCGGGTCCGGCGTGGCGGCGGCGCAGGACTATTACCGCAACGGCGCGAAGGAGGCGGCGAAAGCCGCGGCATGAGATGAACGATATGGCCCCTTTGGTGATCCCGACCTATGACGACGTGCTGGCGGCACATGCACGGATCATGCCCTACATCCACCGCACACCGGTGCTGACCTCCAGTTATTTCAATGAGTTGACGGGGGCGGAGCTGTTCTTCAAGTGCGAGAACTTCCAGAAGGCGGGCGCGTTCAAAGTGCGCGGGGCGTCGAACGCGGTCTTTGGCCTGCGCGAGGATCAGCTTGAGCGGGGGGTGGCGACGCACTCCAGCGGCAACCATGCGCTGAGCCTGTCCTATGCCGCCGGGCGGCGGGGAATCCCTTGCAACGTCGTGATGCCGCGCACGGCACCGCAAGCGAAGAAGGATGCGGTGCGGGGGTATGGCGGGGTGATCGTGGAATGCGAGCCGTCGACAAGTTCGCGCGAGGCGGTGTTTGCCGAAGTGCAAGCAAGGACGGGGGCGGATTTCGTGCATCCGTATAATGATCCGCGGGTGATCGCGGGGCAGGGGACATGCAGCCGCGAGTTGTTGGAACAGGTGCCGGGGCTGGACGCGGTGATCGCGCCGATTGGTGGAGGTGGAATGATTTCAGGCACTTGCCTGACAGTTTCGTCGACTGCACCGGGGGTGGACATCTATGCCGCCGAGCCGAAGAACGCCGACGATGCCTTTCGCAGCTTCAAGGCGGGGCACATCATTGCAGACGACGCGCCGGAGACGGTGGCGGATGGGCTGAAAGTGCCGCTAAAGGACCTGACCTGGCATTTCGTCAGCAACCACGTGACCGACATTTTCACCGCGACCGAGGACGAGATCATCGATGCGATGAAGCTGACCTGGAAGCGGATGAAGATCATCATCGAGGCCAGCTGCGCCGTGCCGCTGGCGACGATCCTCGCCAACCCGGAGGTTTTCCGGGGGCGCCGCGTCGGCGTCATCATCACCGGCGGCAACGTCGATCTGGACACTTTGCCTTGGAGATAAGGGTAACACCATGAACAGCCACGCGAATTTTGCAGGACTTGAGGTTGGCTACGACATTCCCGCGCTGCCGGGGATGGACGAGAAGGACATCCAGACACCTTGCCTGATGCTGGACCTCGATGCGCTGGAGCGCAACATCAAGAAGATGGGCGATTACGCGAAGGCCCACGGCATGCGGCACCGGGTGCATGGCAAGATGCACAAGTCGGTGGACGTGGCCAAGTTGCAGGAATCGTTGGGAGGTTCGGTCGGGGTCTGCTGCCAGAAGGTCAGCGAGGCGGAGGTGTTTGCGCGGGGCGGGATCAAGGATGTGCTGGTCAGCAATCAGGTCCGCGATCCGGCCAAGATCGACCGGCTGGCGCGGCTGCCGAAGCTGGGCGCGCGGACGATCTGCTGCGTGGATATGCTTGATAACGTTGCGGATTTGAGTGCTGCGGCGGTACGGCACGGGACCACCATCGAGTGTCTGGTGGAGATTGACTGCGGCGCGGGGCGTTGCGGGGTCAAGACGACGCCCGAGGTGGTGGCGATTGCCAAGGCGATTGCGGCGGCTCCGGGGCTGAAATTCTCAGGCATCCAAGCGTATCAGGGTGCGATGCAGCACATGGATTCCTATGCGGATCGGAAGGCGAAGATCGACCTGGCGGTGGCGCAGGTGAAGGATGCTGTTGATGCCTTGGCCGCGTTGGGGATGCCTTGTGACATCGTCGGCGGGGGTGGGACGGGGAGCTATTACTTCGAGAGCAATTCCGGCGTTTACAATGAGTTGCAGTGTGGCAGCTATGCCTTCATGGATGCGGACTATGGGCGGATTCTGGACCAGGACGGCAAGCGGATCGACCAGGGGGAGTGGGAAAACGCGCTCTTTATCCTGACTTCGGTGATGTCCCACGCCAAGCCCGACAAGGCGATTGTCGATGCCGGGTTGAAGGCGCAGTCGGTGGACAGTGGCCTGCCGGTGGTCTTTGGGCGGACAGATGTCAAATACGTCAAATGCTCGGACGAGCATGGGGTCGTGGAGGACCTGGGGGGCGTTTTGAAGGTCAACGACAAGCTGAAACTGGTGCCCGGTCACTGCGACCCGACCTGCAATGTGCATGACTGGTATGTGGGTGTGCGGGGCGGCAAGGTGGAGGTTGTCTGGCCGGTTTCGGCGCGGGGCAAGGCGTATTGAGGACGGATTTTCGACGTATGATTTGCGTCGGACAAACGTATGACAAACGTATGCCATCCGTCGTGACAGGGTTTCGGCGGGCAGAAGCCTCCGGCGGGGATATTTGAGGCAACTGGAAAGGGCGCGTAATGCTGATCATACCCGAGGCGCTGATTGCGGACCTTGTCTCGGCGGAGGACGCGTTCGCCGCCGTCGAGGCAACCTTTGCGGCGATGGCGCGAGGGGAGGCGTACAACTTTCCCGTGGTGCGCGAGGCGTTGGGCGAGGGGCGGCAGTATGGCTTCAAGTCGGGGCTGGACCGGACTGGCGGTATGCTCGGGGTGAAGGCGGGGGGGTATTTTCCTGGCAACGCTGCCCGAGGGATCATCAACCATCAGTCGACGGTGTTCCTGTTCGACCCGGAGACGGGGCGGCCAACGGCGATGGTCGGGGGTGGTTTGCTGACGGCGCTGCGGACGGCGGCGGCGAGTGCCATTTCCATCGACCGGCTGGCGCGGGCGGATGCGAAGGTGCTGGGGATCGTCGGGGCGGGGCATCAGGCGGGGTTCCAGCTGCGGGCGGCGGCGCGGGTGCGCAAGTTTGACCGCGTAATCGCGTGGAACCTGCATCCGGAGATGCTGCCCAAGCTTGGGGCTATTGCCGCGGAGCTGGGGCTGCCGTTCGAGGCGGTCGGGTTGGAGCGGATGATTGAAGCGGATGTGATCATCACGATCACCTCGTCACCTGCCGCAAGCCTGATGTCGGCCCATGTCGCGGATGGGTGCCATCTGGCCTGCATGGGGACCGATACGGTTGGCAAGCAGGAAGTGGAACCAGCGTTGGTCGGCCGTGCGACAGTGTTCGCTGACGAGGTGGCGCAAAGCGTCACGTTGGGCGAAGCGCAGCATGCGGTGGGGATGGGGCTGAAGGCGTCCTCGGCGATCACGCCGCTTGGGGCGGTATTGGTGGGGGCGCATGCCGGGCGGAAATCGGCCAGGGAGGTGACGTTGTTTGACGGCACCGGCGTCGGGCTGCAGGACCTCGCGGTGGCGGGGGTGGCGATGCGAAGGGCCGAGGAGCGCGGGCTTGGGACGCGGGTCGAGGTCTGATCGGCGCCTGGTAGCCTATCGCAAGAGCCAGACGGTTTCCTTTGCCGCGACCCGCGCGATTCCACCGGTCGCGGGGCCGGAGTCCAGAAGCGTCAGGTCATAGTGCCCGACATAAAGGCGACGAATTTCGTCCTCGTCGATGGAAAAGGGCGGGCCGTCCATCAGGGTCTGGTCGTATTCAAAACAGATCATGAGTTGCGGTGCCGCTTTGGTGAGGTGGATTACATGCGCGGCATAGCGGGTGCGCATGTCGGTGGGCAGGGCGACCAGGGCGGCCCGATCATAGGTCGCGGCGACCGGGCCGGTCCTGTCGGGTGTCATATCGAAAAAATTGCCGACAAAGATGTCGATGTTCGGCGCGCTGTAGCGGCGCATCAGGCCTATATCGGTGATGTCAGGTGCGGCACCCAGGTCGTCAAATAGTTGCTGGATAGCCAGCTCGCTGAGCTCAACCCCGACAACGGCGTGGCCCCTTGACAGGAACCACGCAATGTCGCGCGTCTTGCCGCAAAGGGGGAGGAAGATGCGCCCGCCTGGAGCGACGGACAAGGCGTGGAAATGTCTGACGAGGCGGGCATTGGCTTCGCCTTCGTGAAAGCCGATCTGGTTGGCTTGCCAGCGGCTGAGCCAGAAGTCGGGGTCCATCGGGTTCTTCTTTGGGGAGAAGGTCGGGGATTGCAGTGGTTTGCGCAAGCGGCTTGGGGTGTGGTCGTGGATTTGTTTCGGGTACAAGATTTGATCAAACGTTCGCGCTATCGGCATTGAACCAGGGATATTGGCGTGGTCAGACTTGGCCATCGGAGAGGGACCAGCATGCGCGTCTTTATCAACGGGTTCGGGCGGATCGGGCGGTCGGTGCTGCGGGCCTGGGCGCAAGGGCCGGGGGCTTGGCCAGGGTTGGAGGTGGTCGGGATCAACGACATCGCCAGCGCCGAAATGTGCGCCTATCTCTTTGAATATGACTCTGTCTTCGGACCCTGGCTAGGGACGGTCGCGCTGACGGATGAGGCGTTAGTGGTGGATGGGCGAGCGATACCGTTGCACCGGACAGGGGATATCTCGACGCTCGATCTTCGCGGTGTCGATGTGGTGATGGAATGCACCGGGCGCGCCGACAGCCGCGAGGTCGCAGAGCGCGGGTTGCGGGCCGGGGCGCGTCGGGTGCTGGTGTCGGGGCCGTCGGCGGCGGCGGATGTGACGGTCGTGCTGGGCGCGAATGACGAGGTGTTGGGGGATCAGCGGATCGTGTCGAACGCATCCTGCACGACGAATGCTTTGGCGCCTTTGGTGCGGCTCTTGGATGCGGAGTTCGGGGTGGTGACGGGGTCGATGGTGACGATCCATTGCTATACCGGATCGCAACCGACGATTGATGCCCCGGCGGCGGTTTTTTCGCGCAGCCGGGCGGCGGCGCTGTCGATGGTGCCGACCACGACCTCGGCGCAAAGGTTGCTGGACGTGGTGCTGCCGGCGCTTTCTGGGCGCATCGAAGGGTCGGCGGTTCGGGTGCCGGTTGCATCGGTGTCGGCGGTAGATTTGTGCGTGATCACAGAACGGGTGGCCACGGTCGAGGCGGTGAATGCTGTATTTCGCAGGGCGGGTGGGGTGATCGGGACCACGGATCGGGCGCTGGTGTCTTCGGATTTGCGGGCGCGGGGGGAGAGCATCGTGATGGCCTGCCCGGAGACGCGGGTGACGCCGCAGGGGCTGCTGCGGGTCTTTGGGTGGTATGATAATGAGTGGGGGTTTTCGAATAGGATGTTGGATGTAGCGGGGCGGATGTGAAGGGGATAAGAAGAAGTATTTGTCCGCTCGTTTCCGGCTTGACTCAAACAATCAATCAATCAGTCAATCAACAAATTATACTTTCTAGTTTGAGTGAAGCAACAGTTTAAGGAGATTTTTAAGAATGGCCAGTTATGAACGCACCTATGGAACGGCGCGCGCAATTTTCTCGCTTCTTGAAGTCGTTAGTTGGTTGGTTGCGGTCGGAGGAGTCATCGCCGTTTTCGCGGGCCTTGTTGGGATGAGCGATACCCGAAGTGCGTTTGAAGCTTCCATGGCCGCCGGAGTCTTATTCTCGGGTGTTTTCTTTGTTCTAACAGGGCTGATGTCAGTCGCTTTTGTTCAGAGCAGTCGCGCCAATGTCGATCAAGCTGAGATGTCGCGGGATATGTTGGCCTTGATGCGAAAAGAGGGGCGTCCTCAGAATGTAGTTGCTGCGGTGACAGGCAAAAGTGCGCCAGAGGCGACGAGATATTCTGATGTTGGAGCGCTCATGAAAGTCTATAAAGGGTTCAACATCGTCAGACATGAGGACGGAGTTTCGGTGTCAGGCAGCGTTTTCTCAGGAATACTTGAGGCCGAGAAGTTTATTGATGGGATGAAATAGTTGCGATCGGTCAATATTGCCGCTGTTTGCGCGCAAGGGCGGGAAGCAGCGTGATGGCCTGTCCGGAGACGCGGGTGACGGCGGGGGGGATGTTCCGGGTGTTCGGGTGGTATGACAGTAAATGGGGGTTTTCGAACCGGATGCTGGATGTGGCGGGGCGGATGGGGGCTTGACGGGCTGAAGCCCGCCCTCCGGGTTGCGCGGATTTGGCTTGCGTGGTGTGGTGGGGGCGGAGGTGCGGCCCATGAACACCGTTGCCATGATCCTGATCGGCGTGATCGCTGCGCTGCATCTGTACATCCTGTGGTTCGAGATGTTTGCCTGGGAAAGCCGGGGGCCAAGGATTTTCCGGGATTTTCCGCCGAATCTGTTCGCCCCAACCAAGGTGATGGCGGCCAATCAGGGGCTGTATAACGGGTTTCTGGCGGCGGGGTTGATCTGGGCCCTGGTCATCCGCGACCCGGACTGGCAGCGCAACGTCGCGGTGTGTTTCTTGCTATTCGTGCTGGTGGCGGGCGTCTATGGGGCAATGACCGCGTCGCGGCGCATCTTGTACGTGCAAGCCTTTCCAGCGCTGATTGCCCTGATGGTAGTGCATTTCTGAGCGTGGACCTTGGCGGGAATATGCCGTGGTTCTGGCCTTGACCGTTGAAAGGCTTGCTTTTCCCACAAAAAAGGTGCAATTGACCCGTGCGAAAACGCTGCTCGTCGACCCTGCTGTTCCCTCTGCGGCCCAGTTCTCGATCTAGGAGTGACCAAGCCGGGCCATCGCATTACGCGGATGGCGACACTGAGGAGACACGACGATGGCTCAAGGCACCGTCAAATGGTTCAATTCCACCAAAGGCTTCGGCTTTATTGCTCCGTCGACCGGCGGCAAAGATGTGTTCGTTCACATCTCGGCCCTGGAACGCGCTGGCATCCGTCAGTTGAATGACGGTCAAGCTGTGACCTTTGACATCGAATCGGGCCGTGATGGCCGCGAATCGGCGACGAACCTCGCACTGGCATAGTTTTTCTCCGGCGTTATGTCGGGTGAATTCGGGAACGGGGGTAGCGCAGGCTGCCCCCGTTTTTTCATGGCCGGAGGACGGTCCAGGGGGTGGCGTAGCGGTGTTCCTGCAGGTTTGACCCGGGGCCGATGCGGTCGATGACGGCGAAAAGCCCGGGGGCGTGGAGCGGGGTGAGGACGCCGTGCCAGGTGTCTCGGTGCAGGTTGATGCCTTGCGCGCCATTGGTGAGGAAAGCGCGGGGTGGAGTGCCGGGATCTGTGGCGACGATGATCAGGAACGGATGTTCGGTCAT
>JANPBI010000257.1:0-5753 GCA_031430315.1 Rhodobacterales bacterium
GTCGGACAGCGACACCTGTCCTGCAGACTGATCCAGCTGGCCCAGTGCGGCATGGATGTCGGTGACAGAGCCGTCAGGCGCCTCAAGACGCGCACTCAGCCCTGTCGCCTTGGCCTGTCCATCCTGACCCGGAACAGCGGCATCCGCTTTGAGGTTGATCGCCGTTCCGTCACGGGTCATGCCGGAATAGGCGGCATCCGTCATGCGGGGTTCACGCAGCCGATCCTGAACGTCAACCTCGGCATAGGGAATTGCATCGGACGGGTCGATGTTGCGGGCAAACAGGAACAGCGTTGCCAACACGGCAAGCGCCGCCAGCGGCAAGACGATCTTGAACCAGCCAACCAGCCTGGAATGCATGTTGTCATGGCGTGTGATCGCCATCACGCCACCCCGGCGCGCAAGAGATCATGGATATGCAAGATGCCAACGGCCTTGCCCGGATCTGCAGGATCAATGACGAACAGGCATGTGATCTTTCGGTCGTTCATCATTGCCAATGCCTTTGCCGCCAGCGCATCCGGCGCAATCGTTCGAGGCGCCGCGGTCATCACATCTTGCGCCATCAGGGCCATCAGACCTTGCAGGTGTCGCCGCAAATCCCCGTCGGTAACGATGCCGACAAGGTAACCCTTGTTGTCGGTCACGCCAACCACGCCAAAGCCGCTTTGCGTCATCGTCAGCAACGCTTCGCCCATCACTGTAGTTCCCTCGACCAGCGGCAGTTCGGCATGCATCAGATCGCGCACCGACAAAAGCCGCGCACCCAGCCGTCCGCCGGGATGGAACAGGCGGAAATGTTCGGGCGTGAACTGGCGGTGCTCCATCAGGGCGACAGCCAGCGCATCGCCAAGGGCCAGCGTCATCGTCGTCGACGAGGTGGGAACAAGGTCGGTGTCGCAAGCTTCGGGCGCGGGGGGCAACAAAATGGCGACGTCCGATTGCCGCAAAAGCGTTGCGCCTTCGCGGCCCGCCACGCCGATCAGCGGGATGGAAAACCGACGCGTATGCGCGATGATGTCGGTCAGTTCCGGTGTTTCACCCGAATTTGAGATAACAAGGGCCACGTCGCCCACCGTCAGCATTCCCAGATCGCCATGGCTGGCCTCGGCCGGATGCACGAAATGCGCGGGCGTCCCGGTCGAGGCAAGGGTCGCCGCGATCTTGCGACCGACATGACCCGATTTGCCCATTCCGGACACGATGACCCTGCCGGGTGCGTCGAGGATCAATTGCACCGCCGCGACAAAACTGTCGCCCAATGCGTCCTGCAACATACCCAAAGCCGAAGCTTCGCGCGCGATAACGCGCCGGCCGACCGATAGGATATCAGTGGTGAAAGAGGTCATTCGGCTCTTCCCAGCCCATCAGGTCCAAAATGGCCCGCGTCGGCAGAAAGGCAAAACAGGCAAGGGCCAGGTCCAGGCGGTTCTCGCGGACCAGGCGGGCCTCAAGTTCGGCCTTCAAGGCGTGCAGATACAGGACATCGGATGCCGCGTATTCCTTTTGCGCCTCGGTCAGGGTCGCGGATCCCCAGTCAGACGTCTGCTGCTGCTTGGATACGTCTACCGCCACAAGATCGGCCAAAAGGTATTTCAGCCCATGCCGATCGGTAAAGGTGCGCACAAGCTTAGACGCTATTTTGGTGCACCACACGGGGGCGGTCACAACGCCCAGCGCCTGTTTCAGGGCCGCGATGTCGAACCGTCCGTAGTGAAAAAGTTTCACGACCTTGGGATCGGTCAAAAGCCGCGCAAGATTGGGCGCCGCAGTCTGGCCCATGCCGATCTGCACCAGATGCGCATTGCCGTCCCCGCTGGACAGCTGAACCAGGCACAACCTGTCGCGGCGCGGGTCAAGACCCATGGTTTCAGTGTCGATCGCCACGACGGTGCCAAAATCCAGGCCATCGGGCAGGTCGCGGTTGTGCAGGTGTATGGCCAAGGGACGGGCTTTCCGGGGGCAAGTGCTACTTCTATGTCGCTTATCACGCAAGAATGGAGGGGGAACAAGAGAGGTGACGCAACCGCCGGGCCCTGGCGCACGTTGGGACCTGTTGAGGCAGGCGGGCGCTGGACATCACGACCGCTGGCCCATAGGCATGAATCGACCCCAAAAAAGGAATCCCGGCAGATGCGTTTGCATGACCACATCATTTGCTTGGTCGTCATTCTGGCACTGTCAGCATGTGCCCCGCGAGGCACGATAACGATTGCGCCCGAGGCGGCGGCAGTAGGGACAGTACGCCAGATTTATCTGGCAACCAGCCGAGGCGTGGCGGACCTGCCAGACCGGTTCGGGTCTGACCGTGCGGAAAAGATGAGCTTTGCCCGCTACGACGTGTCCGTCCCCCCCATTCGCGATGAGGGATCCATCACTTTTGCCGATACTGACAAGATTGATCCCACCAAGCAGATGCTGACGGTTGACGAACGTTTCTATCCCCGCGAGGCAGACTTTCAAAAGGCGCTTGGCCAGTCTTTGCGCAAATCTGCCGCAGACCGCCGGGTCATCGTCTTTGTCCATGGCTTCAACAACACCTATGCCGAAGGGCTGTATAGGTCCGTGCAGCTGGCGCACGATCTGAACGTGACGTCGACCGTCGTGCATTTTTCCTGGCCCTCCTCGGCCAATGCGCTTGGCTATGTGCATGACCGCGACTCCACGCTGTTTTCACGCGACCCGCTGGAGGACTTGTTGGGCGACATTGCCGCGACCGGCGCATCGGAAATTGTTCTGGTCGCGCACTCGATGGGGGCGCTGTTGTCGATGGAGACGCTGCGGTCCATGGCACTTCGCGGTGACACGGCCACGATGCGCAAGCTGTCGGCCGTAATCCTGATTTCGCCGGATATCGACGTCGATGTGTTTCGCAGCCAGATGGCCGCAATCCCGGCACCGCCGCAGCCCTTCGTCATTTTTGGCTCGCCCCGCGATCTGATGCTGAAAGTGTCGGCAAGAATTACAGGGGCAAGCGAGCGGCTGGGCAATCTGACCGACGGTACGCCCATTGCCGACCTGCCAGTGACTTATGTCGATGTGGGGGCGTTTCGGGATGGGAACGGGCATTTCTCGTTTGCAACGTCACCCGAGTTGTTGGCTGTGATCCAGCAACTGAGCCTTGCCCAAGGATGGCTTGCGGCCGAAGGGCGGCGGACGGACAATCCGATCACTGGCATCCTGTTGCGCACCCAGGACGCGTCGCGCGTGATCCTGGCGCCATTGCGGGTCTATGGGCGACGGTGACGACGGTCGAGCTGCGCCTGTCCGGCCCCAGCGGCGCGCTTTCTGCCCGTAGGGCGCCATTGCTTGACCCTAACTACAGCAATGGCGTTGCACCCGCGCCTGTGGACGCGGCAACAGGATAACAGTCGACCATGACGATCCGAACGCGGCCGGAATCACAGCGAGACGGCAAAAACGAAAAAGCCCCGCAATCCAAATGGATCCCGGGGCTTTTCTTTAAGAAATTGGTGCCCAGAAGAGGACTCGAACCTCCACGCCTTGCAGCGCTGGTACCTGAAACCAGTGCGTCTACCAATTCCGCCATCTGGGCGACGGGTTGCGATGTAACGGCGGGTCTGGCCGGAGTCAACGGTTCCCGTCCGTCCCTTGGTCAATTTCGTCGCGGCCAATTGGTCTTGCCGCTGTTAGGGTCCGGGGCTATGCACGGCACCAGTTGTAACGGTGCCTGCAAGGAGGCCTGCTATGGACAAACTGGTCACGATTTATGGCGGATCAGGCTTTGTCGGGCGCTATATCGCCCGTCGTATGGCCAAGGAGGGCTGGCGTGTCCGCGTGGCCGTGCGCCGTCCGAACGAGGCACTGTTCGTCAAGACCTATGGTTCGGTAGGTCAGGTCGAGCCAGTGCTGTGCAACATCCGTGACGATGCATCGGTTCGCTCTGCCATGCAGGGGGCGGACGCAGTTGTGAACTGTGTCGGCATCCTCAACAGGTCCGGCAAGAACACGTTTGACACTGTGCAGGCGCAGGGCGCTGGCCGCATCGCGCGGATTGCGGCAGAGATCGGCGTGGCCAGACTGGTGCAGATTTCCGCGATCGGGGCGGATCTGCGGTCGGACAGTGCCTATGCACGCAGCAAGGGCGAAGGCGAAGCAGCGGTCCTTGCGGCGTTTCCCAAGGCCATGATCTTGCGTCCTTCGATCATCTTTGGGTCCGAAGACGGATTCTTCAACCGCTTTGCCGCGATGTCCAGGCTGGGTCCGATCCTCCCCGTCGTCGGGGCCGCGACGAAATTCCAGCCCGTTTATGTCGATGATGTCGCCCACGCGGCCGTCCTTGGCATCACCGGAAACGCGGCACCTGGCATTTATGAGCTGGGCGGACCCGAAGTTGCGACCTTCCGCGATCTGATGTCCAGAATGCTGAAAGTGATCGGCCGGCGCCGCCTGGTGGTCAACGTGCCTTTTTTTGTCGCCAAGATGATGGGTTTCGGCTTTGACATGGTGCAGGCGGTGACACTGGGTCTTGTTCATAACGGCCTCATGACACGGGATCAGGTGCGCAACCTGGCGCATGACAATGTGGTCAGCGCGGATGCCAGAGGATTTGCAGAACTGGGGATCACTGCGACACCGATGGAAACGGTCCTGCCGGAATACCTGTGGCGCTATCGTCCTTCGGGCCAGTATGCCGCTATCAAGGATTCAGCCAAGAACCTGAAAAAGGCCTGACGGCGGTGAGCCTCGTCAACGCGGCTGTCCTCGGCCTGGTCGAGGGCCTTACCGAGTTCATTCCCGTTTCCTCAACCGGACATCTATTGCTGTTGGGCCATTTTCTGGGTTTTGAATCAAAGGGAAAAACCTTTGAAGTTGTCATCCAGCTTGGCGCGGTACTGGCCATACTGTCCGTCTATGCAGCCCGGTTGTGGCAGGTTGTGTCGACACTGAACACGGATTCGTCGCGGCGAGCGCTGGTGTCGGTGCTGATTGCCTTTTTGCCGGCGGCGGTACTGGGCATTCTGGCGCATGACTTCATCAAGACGGTCCTTTTCCACACCCCGATGCTGATCGCTGTCATGTTGATCCTCGGCGGCATTGTCTTGCTGTTTGTGGATCGCATTGCGCCGGAGCCCGTTCATTCCGACGCATTGTCATTGCCGTTCCGAAAGGCCTTGATCATTGGCTGCATTCAATGTCTGGCGCTGGTCCCGGGGGTCAGTCGGTCTGGGGCAACAATCGTCGGGGCCGTGATGCTGGGGGTAAGCAAGCGCGCAGCAGCGGAATTCTCTTTCTTTCTTTCGGTGCCGACCATGGCCGGCGCCTTTGCGGTCGATATCTACCTGAATCGGGCCGCGCTGAACTTTGGGGCTGTCAGCGAAATCGCGGTAGGGTTTGCAGTAGCGTTTGTCACGGCGGTCCTCGTGGTCAAGTGGGTGCTATCCTATGTCAGCCAGCATGGGTTCGCGCTGTTCGGTTGGTGGCGAATCATTGTCGGCAGCGTAGCGCTTGTACTGCTTTGGGCGGGCTATTGATCATATAGGGCGCACCTACTGACCTATATGGCAAAGAAAAGGGTAGCGTATCTGCCCTAAAGCCAAACTTTCCGCAATTTAGGTCAGTATCATTGCCTTTTACTCCACGATAAACGGAGCTACCAAGGCAGTCCAAAAAACCTGAGCGGGGGGGCTTTGCCATGGCCACGCAAAAGATGCTGAAATTCGTGACCCTGGGCAAAGAAACCCCGGAAAAGCGCCCGGCCCCCACACGCGCGCTGGACTTCGACGAAATCT
>JANPBI010000258.1:0-12399 GCA_031430315.1 Rhodobacterales bacterium
GCGTCGTCGTTCATCTGACCCACGCCCACAAAGGTAACATCGGCCCTCTGCGCCAACGCCACCACGGTCTGAACCGGGCGCAGATGAAAGAAGAAGGCGCGTTCCTCGGGCGTGTCCGAAATCACCGGGACGGGCATGGGATAGTACGTTGCCATCAGCTTTTCCGCCACGCGCCGGATCACGTCGTATAGCGTCGCCGATCCGTCCGGTCCGATATTGCCGAGCAATGAAACGATGCGATGGTGCCGCGCATCCGGAGGGGTAAATTCTTCGGCCATTGCACGCAAGGCACGTCCGGTCCCGAACGCGATGACCTGCGGTTCGGGCTCGCGCAACACGCGCTCAAGCTCTGCCGCCGCACTTTGTGCAATCGCCCGGGCCGCATCGCCGCCAGGGCCAAAATCGGGCGCAACGCGGCAGCGTGTCAAATGAAAACGTTCGGTCAGGCGCGCCTCAAGGTCAAGGCACGCGCCGATCCTGTGGTTCAGCCGGACGTGGACCAGCCCCTCAGCCATCGCTTTGGCTACCAGTCGCTGTGCGCGCTGTCGCGACACGCCCATCGTGGTGGCAATCTGGTCCTGGGTCAGCCCGCCGACATAATATAGCCAGCCCGCACGAGCGGCGTCGTCCAAGGGCGTCGAGTCGATGTCGAAACTGTTCATGCGGTCCCCTTGATCCGGGGATCAATGTGAAAGAACTCGGCGAAAGATGCAAATCTGAGGTCAGGAGACGCATCCAGCGGTTCGGCGTCTGCTGCCGGACCAAGATGACTGCCTCCGACAAACCGCCAGACCTCCATGCCCGCCGCGCGGGCCGCGCGGATGCCCGTCAGGCTGTCTTCGATCACCAAACAGCGCGCGGGATGTACCCCCATTCTTGTGGCGGCATGCAAGAAAAGGTCCGGCGCAGGCTTGCCCCGTGCGACTTCTGACGCTGTAAAGACCCGACCTTCGGCCAAGGGCCACAGTCCAGTCATGCGCAAGGACTGCTCGACCCGGCGCGGACTGGACGACGTTGCAATGCAAAAGGGCAGCCCCAAGTCCCGCAGCACGTCTGTCACCACCGGCATTACTGAAAGCGACTGCTCGAAGGCTGCCAGAAGTCTTGCGCGATAGGCATCTTCAAAGCTGGGTGGCAGGTTCAAGGCGAAGTCGGTGCGGATTTGCGCCATCACGGTGGGATAGCTTCTGCCCAGGAAATGGCGCGCCACATAGTCCAGATCGACCTGCACCCCAAGGGTTGCCAGTTCCGCGATCAACATCTGGGCCGAGATGAGCTCACTGTCGATCAGCACGCCGTCACAGTCAAAGATCACAAGTTCGATCGGGACAGCGGTCATGCGGGCAGCCTTTGGTTTGGGTCGGTAAATCGGGAGAGGTGGCAATAAGATGTGCAGCACTGTCATCCAAGGGCAGCGGGGCCCGGCCAAGAGTTACGACTATTTGCCCCGGTTCGGCAATCGGGTGCTGCCCACGGCTGCCCTGGCTAATGGGCTCGAAATGGACCCGTCCAGCCTGCCAGCGTTTACCGGATAAAGGCGCTGACACCGGCCAGGTAGTCTGTTGGCGACACTCGGGCGGTTCCCTTCAGACCCTTTGCTCGCTGGGTGGATTATTTGTTTGCCAATAGTATTACTTTAGCACAGTGTGCCCGCCATTGACCTTCGATGCCAGTCCGCCAAGACCTCGGGTCATCAAGGACTTGGGCCATCGCAGTCATGGGGGGGGGCCATGAAATCGTTGATCGCGGTTGCCGGTCTGGCAGCGATTGTTGCAAGTGGATCGATCACGGCACAGGCAGAAAGCCTGACTGTCGGATTTTCCCAGATCGGATCTGAATCAGGCTGGCGTGCGGCAGAAACTGCCGTGACGCGCGCCGAAGCGGCGGCGCGCGGCATCGACCTGAAGTTCGCCGATGCGCAGCAAAAGCAGGAAAACCAGATCAAGGCGATCCGTGGTTTCATCGCGCAAGGCGTGGACGCCATCCTGCTGGCACCGGTCGTCGCGACGGGGTGGCAAGACGTGCTGACCGAAGCACAGGAGGTGGGCATTCCAGTCGTGCTCTTGGATCGGGGCGTCGATGCCGATCCGGGCCTGTTCCTGACCTCGGTCGCTTCCGACCAAATCAAGGAAGGGCGGGTTGCGGGTCAATGGCTGGTGGACCACGTTGCCGGCAAGCCTTGCAGGGTGGTGGAGTTGCAGGGCACCGTCGGCTCAACCCCCGCGATCAACCGCAAGAAGGGGTTTGAAGAAGCCATCGCCACAGCACCAAATGTCACCATCGTGCGCAGCCAGACGGGCGAATTTACCCGCTCCAAAGGCAAGGAAGTGATGGAAGGCATGCTGAAAGCCGAAGGCGGCGGGCGCAGCATCTGCGCGGTCTATGCTCATAACGACGACATGGTAATCGGTGCGATCCAGGCGATCAAAGAGGCGGGGCTGGCCCCAGGCCGAGATATCCTGGTTGTGTCTATCGACGCGGTGCCCGACATCTTTGCCGCTATGGCGGCGGGTGAGGCAAATGCCACGGTCGAGTTGACGCCGAACATGGCAGGCCCTGCATTTGATGTGCTGGAGGCCTATCTGCGCGACGGGTCTCCGGCACCAAAGTACATCGTGACCCCGTCAAAGTTGTATACCCAGGCGGATGATCCGGCCGGTGAATACAAGCGCCGCAAGGCCTTGGGATATTGAGCGGGGCTGACCGGCAATGAACGAATTGGACCAGGCGCGCACAGTCCTTGAGGCCAGGGGCGTGGGCAAATCCTTTGGCGCGCATGCCGCACTGGTCGGGGTGGACTTTGCGCTGAAGGCCGGCCAGATCCATGCGCTTCTGGGGGAAAACGGGGCGGGCAAGTCGACCCTGATCAAGATCCTGACCGGCGTCTATCACCCGGATCAGGGCCAGGTGCTGATGGAAGGCGCAAAGGTAGCGTTCCGCGACCCGCAACAGGCGCAAGACCATGGGATCGGCACGGTGTATCAAGAGGTGAACCTGCTGCCAAACCGGTCGGTTGCCGACAACCTGATGCTGGGTCGGCAACCCCGCCGGTTCGGTCTGGTGCGCAAGAAGGCAACAGAAACCGAAACGCGCAGGCTATTGGCGCGCTATGGGCTGGATGTGGACGTCCGTGCCGAACTGGGCAGCTTTTCAGTGGCGGTACAGCAGATTGTCGCCATTGCCCGCGCGGTCGAGTTATCTGGCAAGGTCCTGATCCTGGACGAGCCGACCGCCAGCCTTGACCGCAAAGAGGTAGACCGCCTGTTTGGCGTGCTGCGCACCCTGCGGGATCAAGGTCTGGCCATCGTCTTTATCACGCACTACCTGGAGCAGGCATTTGCCATCGCAGATCACGCGACGATCCTGCGCAATGGTCGCGTCGTCGGCGCACAGGATTTGCGCCAGACCTCGCAGTCAGAACTCGTGCGGCTGATCCTTGGCAAGGACATTGCCTTTGGCGGCGCCCCGTTCGCGGCAAATGAACGCCCGACGGGCGAAGCGGTGGCCAGCTTTGAAGGGTTGGGACGGCGCGGGCAGGTGCAGCCTTTTTCGCTGGAAATCCACGCAGGCGAGGTGATCGGGGTGGCCGGGCTGTTGGGGTCTGGACGCACTGAAATGGCGCGGATGATCTTTGGCGTCGATCCCCATGATGCAGGCGCGGTGCGGATGGCGGGGTCACCGGTCACGGTGCAATCGCCGATCGACGCGATCCGGCTTGGTTGGGGCTTTTGTCCCGAAGACCGCAAGGCCGACGGCATTTTCGGCGATCTGTCGGTGCGCGAGAACATTGTTATCGCGCTGCAAGGCAAGCTGGGGACATTCCGGGCACTGAACCGCGAGGAACAGCACGACATCGCCGGGCGCTTTGCCGAGGCGCTGGATATCCGCGCCGCCTCTCCCGACATGGCAGTCAAGCTGTTGTCGGGGGGCAACCAGCAAAAGGTGATCCTGGCGCGCTGGCTGGCCACCGACCCCACACTGCTGATCCTGGACGAACCCACCCGCGGCATCGACATTGGTGCACATGCGGAAATCGTACGCTGTATCAATAGGTTGCGCGAGGATGGTCTCGCCTTGATCGTGATTTCGTCTGAACTGGACGAGGTGGTGGCCTATTCCAGCCGTGTGGTGGTGATGCGCGACCGCGTGCTGGTGCGCGAGTTGCGGGGGGCCGACATTTCGCCGGATGTGATCGTGCGCGAGATCGGGACGCAAGTGGGGGCCACGCCATGACCACACTGTCGCGCATCGTGAGCCGGCTACGGCCAGCATTGTCGGTACAATTGGGGGCGCTGGTCCTGGTCCTGCTGGGCAACTGGGTCCTGTTTCCAGGGTTCTTTGATCTTTCCGTGCAGGACGGACGGCTTTTCGGCAGCCTGATTGATGTCGCAAACCGGGGGGCTCCGGTGGCGATCCTCGCGATCGGCATGACGCTGGTCATCGCCACGCGTGGCGTCGATTTGTCGGTGGGGGCCGTGATGGCGGTGTCGGGGGCAATTGCCGCTACGCTGGTCGAGGCGGGCTATCCCGCGGGGGTCGCCGTGCCGCTGGCACTTGTTGCAGGGGTCGCATGCGGTGCATGGAACGGGTTTCTGATTTCGGTGCTGGAGATGCAGCCCATCGTTGCCACGCTGGTCCTGATGGTGGCGGGACGCGGGGTGGCGCAACTGATCACCAATGGGTCCATCGTGACCTTTGATGATCCTTGGCTTACATTTCTTGGCAATGGCACGGTTCTTGGCCTGCCGATGGCGCCGATCCTGTTGGTCCTGCTGGCATTGGCAACCATCCTTTTGGTGCGGCGCACGGCGCTTGGCCTTTTCATCGAGGCGGTGGGCGTCAATCCATCCGCCGCACGTTTTGCCGGCTTGCGCAGCAAACTTGTGGTAATGATCGTCTACAGCTTTGCGGGGTTTTGCGCGGGGCTGGCCGGCCTTTTGGTCGCGGCGGATATCCAAGGGGCCGACGCCAACAACGCGGGCCTGTGGCTGGAGCTTGACGCTATCCTGGCCGTCGTGATCGGTGGCACATCCCTGATGGGGGGGCGGTTCTCGGTGGTGTTGTCGATCATCGGGGCGATGATCATCCAGGCCACCAATACCGGCATCCTGGTGTCTGGCCTGCCGCCCGAATTCAACCTGATCGTCAAGGCCGCCGTGATCCTGGCGATCCTGGTGCTGCAATCCCCGCTGGCCGCCGGGCTCTTGCGCCAAAGGCCGGGGTCGCGCCCATGAACCGCGCACTGCGCCCCCTGGTCGCCACCTGCCTGATCTTTGTGCTGGCCTATGCAGCGGCGGCGCTGCAGTACCCTGCCCTGTTGTCCAGCCGCGTGCTGGGCGACCTTTTGACCGACAACGCCTTTCTGGGCATCACCGCCGTGGGCATGACCTTTGTGATCCTGTCGGGGGGGATTGATCTGTCCGTCGGTGCGGTGATCGGCTTCAGTGGCGTTCTGGCGGCGGTTCTGATCACGTCCGTCGGGCTGCACCCACTGGTGGCCTTTGCCGTCACGCTGGCAGTGGCTGCGGCGTTCGGGGCAGCGATGGGCTGCGTCATCCATTATCTGCAGGTGCCATCCTTCATCGTCACCCTGGCGGGGATGTTTCTGGCGCGAGGCGCGGCCTCGATCCTTACGCAGGATTCAATTCCGATATCGCACCCGTTCTACCACGACGTCTCGACCCTTTTCTTGAAACTACCGGGGGGCGGGCGGATCACGGCGATCGGCGCGCTGATGCTGATGGTGTTTGCGCTTGGCACGCTCTTGGCGCATCGCACCCGCTTTGGCGCGAATGTCTATGCCATTGGTGGCAATGCTACCTCCGCCTCGCTGATGGGGGTGCCGATTGGTCAGACCACCATCCTGATCTACACCTTGTCCAGCTTTCTAGCCGGACTGGGAGGGATCGTCTTTTCCCTCTATACCTCGGCAGGATATCCACTTGCGGCAGTTGGAGTGGAACTCGACGTGATTTGCGCCGTGGTGATCGGCGGCACATTGCTGGCCGGCGGATACGGATTTGTGGTGGGCACCTTCATCGGAGTGATGTTGCAAGGACTGGTGCAAGTCTACATCATCTTTGATGGCACCCTTTCCAGCTGGTGGACAAAGATTGTCATCGGCTTTCTTTTGTTCCTGTTCATCCTTATGCAGCGGTTCGTGTTCTCTGCAACTGCGCTGCGGCGAACCGAATGAACACGTCTTTACCGGATACCCTGCATTGACCGAGCCTGGCAGCCTGATACGGCAGATCTCGGGACGGTCTGCTGCGCGGAACTTCCATTCCTTCGTGATCAGCGAGCTTGGGACCGGGATCGTCTCGGGCCGTTTTCCCGTCGGTTCCATCCTTCCGAACGACGCGGCGATGATGGACAAGTACAACGTGTCGCGCACCGTGCTGCGCGAGGCGCTGAAGACGCTGGAAGCCAAGGGTCTGGTCGAGGCGCGGCCAAAGGTGGGCACCCGGGTCAGCCCGCGCAGCCGGTGGAACATGTTCGACATCGAGGTGCTGTCCTGGCATTTCGAGACAAAGTCCGACCGCAGCTTTGTCGACAATCTCTTTGATGTGCGCCGGTCGCTGGAATTGCCGGCGGCAGACCGGGCCGCGGACCTGCGCACCGGCGAACATATCCGGCTGCTGAAATACTGGGCCTACCAGATGGACCTGTCGCGCGACCAACCCGAACCCTTTGCGCTGGCGGAACTGGAACTGCACCGGCTGATCATGGATGCCTCGCAGAACCCGTTCCTGCGCTCGGCCTGCAGCATGGTGGAACTGTCGTTGGCGGTGACCGTTTCTGCCAGTATCGAGATCGCTGCCGCATTTGACCGCACCGACCAGATTCGCCAGCACAACACCCTTGTATCCGCCGTAGAGAACGGGAGGCGCGACGATGCGCGAGCGGCGATGGGGGCCATCATAGACGCCGAGCGGGAGCTGTCCCTGCAGGCCGTTTCCACCTGATTTCAAACGGTTGCCAGTCCACGCTTTGTGGCGGCGCTGAAAAGGTCCGTGGCAATATCGATTGCACACCATTTCGATCAAGTATCTGCAATCGCACGATAAATAAGCAGAATTTAAAAAGTAGTATTTAATGCTTGACGAATAATCATACTATTGACCATGCTTGGTGCAGGCCGCGTTGCAGTCCACGGACCAAGGCGACCACGCAACTGGATTTTGGGAGGAATCTGACAATGACCATTACTCGTCGTCTCGTGTTGCAGATCGGTGCAGGTGCCGCCGCATTCACCACGCTTGGCTTGCGCGCCGCTTATGCCGATCTGCCGAAACTTGCCAAAAAGGACACTTACAAGGTCGGGTTCGCCCAGACCGAAAGCAACAACCCTTGGCGTCTGGCGCAGACCAAGTCAATGCAGGACGAAGCCGCAAAACGCGGCTGGCAACTGGTCTACACCGACGCGGCAGGCTCTGCCGCCAAGCAGGTCGCCGATGTGCGCTCGATGATCGCGCAAGGTGTCGATGTCATCCTCTTGTCGCCGCGCGAAGAAAAGCCGTTGATCCCGGCGGTGATGGAGGCCAAGAAGGCCGGGATTCCGATGATCCTGATCGACCGCAACGTCGACGCGACGATGGCGACCGGAGGCGTCGACTATGCCGCTTTCATTGGGTCCGACTTTATCAAGGAAGGCAACATGGCCGCCGAAGTGCTGACCGCCTTCATGAAGGGCGAGGCCAAGATCATCCAGCTGGAAGGCTCTACCGGATCATCGCCCGCCAATGACCGCGCCTCGGGCTTTGCCGATTACATCAAGGACCATCCGGGAATGCAGATCATCGCCTCGCAGTCCGGCGACTTTGCCCGCGACAAGGGCCGCCAAGTGTTTGAGACGCTGTATCAGGCGCATCCCGATGCGACCGCGCTTTATTCCCACAACGACGAGATGACGATGGGCGCCATCGCCGCAATGGAGGCGGCAGGCAAGGTTCCCGGCAAGGACCTGATCATTGCCAGCATCGACGGCACCAAGGATGCGACCCAGGCCTTGATCGACGGCAAAGTGCTTGTGGTCATCGAGTGTAACCCCAAATTCGGGCCGGCAGCTTTCGACGCCATCGTCCGCCTCGGCAACGGCGAAACGCTGGAGCCGAAGCTGGTCAACAAGGACCGCGTCTTCACCGCAGAAAATGCGGCAGAGTACATGCCAGAAGCGTACTGAGTTTTCCTCCCAAACCTTGGCGAACGTGCCCTGGTTCAACTTTATGCAGGCCGGTTCACCCGGCCTGCATCTTTGCAAGGGGGAAAGATGACGGGCGAGCTTTTGTCCATGACGGGCATCGACAAGGCATTTGGCGGCGTGCCGGCCCTGACAGGGGCATCGCTGTCCATACATCCGGCCGAGATCATGGGCCTGATCGGCCAGAACGGTGCCGGCAAGTCCACGATGATCAAGATCCTGAACGGCGCATATGCGCGCGATCAGGGGACCATCAGCTTTGGCGGGCAGGTCTGGACGGCGGGTTCCCCCCAAGCGGCGCAACGCGCCGGTGTCAGCACGATTTTTCAGGAACTGAACCTGATCCCGTTCCGTTCAGTCACCGAAAACATCTATCTTGGGCGCGAGATCACCCGATTTGCTGGCCTGTTGAACTGGCCTGCGATGAATGCCGGTGCCCGGACCCTGCTTAGAAGGTTCGATGTCGATATCGACGTGACGCGCCCGCTTGGCCAGTTCTCCACCGCTATCCAGCAGATGGTCGCGATTGCACGTGCCGTGTCGTTCGAGGCGCGGCTGGTGATCATGGACGAGCCGACATCGTCGCTGGACGATGCCGAGGTCGCAGTGCTGCTGCGCACCGTCCGGCAGTTGAAGTCCGAAGGCGTGTCGGTCCTGTTCGTGACCCACAAGATGGATGAGCTTGGCCAGATCTGCGACCGCGTCACCGTGATGCGCGACGGCGAAACGGTGGCCGTCCTGCCAGCGCAAGGCACCGACAAGTTGCAACTGGTGGCCACGATGCTCGGGCGCGATCTGGCAGATGTCCGGCGCAGCGGGGCGACGGCCTTTACCAAGGCGGCCGCCATTGGCGACGGGCTGCTGGAGGTGGCGAATGTGGCCATCGCCCCCCGCGTCAGCGACGCCAGCCTGGCGATCCGCAAGGGTGAGATCGTGGGCCTCGCGGGCCTTTTGGGGTCAGGCCGGACAGAGACCGCCCGCGCCGTCTTTGCCGCGGACGCCGCTGCGCGTGGCGCGATCCGGTTTGACGGGGCGACAACTGCGTTCAAATCACCTCAGCAAGCCATAGCCGCCGGGATGGGGTTCTGTTCCGAGGACCGCAAGGTCGAAGGCATAATCCCTGACATGTCGGTTGCCGATAATCTGGCGCTGGCGCTGATGCCCGCGCTGAAACGGTCGGGCCTTCTGGACGAGGCGGCTCAGCGCAAGGTGGTGGAACGCTATATCACCAGCATCGGTATCAAATGCACAGGCCCCGATCAGAAGATCCGGGAATTGTCGGGAGGCAATCAGCAAAAGGTGCTGCTGGCCCGCTGGCTGGCGATGAACCCCAAGCTGCTGATCCTGGATGAGCCGACTCGCGGCATCGATGTCGGTGCCAAGGCCGAGATTCAAAGCCTGATCCGCACGGCGGCCAACAACGGGCTGGGGGTGCTGATGATCTCTTCGGAACTGGAAGAGATCGTCGAAGGTGCCGACCGTGTCTTTGTGTTACGGGAGGGGCGCACGGTGCAGGAGCTGGCCAAGGCCGACATTACCGAAAACGCCGTGATGAAGGCGATGGCGCATGGCGCATCCGAACAACCGGAGCCTGCAGCATGATGGCGCTGAAACCGATCATCGGGCGCTATGGCGCGCTGGTGGCCCTGACGCTGCTGATCCTGTTCAACCTGGCCGTCACCCCGAACTTTGCCACGATGCAAACCCTGTCGGTGAACCTGACACAGGTCTGTACCATCGTCATCGTCGGCGTCGGTATGACGCTGGTGATCGCCACCGGCGGGATCGACCTCTCCGTCGGCGCGCTTATGGCCATCGCGGGGGCGTTGTCGCCGATGATCTTCATGGGCACGCTGGTGCCAATTGCACCCCTGTGGCTGGCCATTACCTTGGGGATCATCCTGCCGATCCTGGCCGCCGGGGCGTTCGGCCTGTTCAACGGCTGGCTGATCACGCGGTTCTCGATCCAGCCCATCGTCGCCACGCTGGTCCTCTTCATCGCCGGGCGCGGGCTGGCGCAGGTTTCGACAAACGGGAACCTGCAGGTGTTCAAGGTGCCTGAGTTTCAAGCCATCGCTCTCGGCCGGGTTTTGGGAGTGCCTTTTCAGGTCTGGATCATGCTGGCGCTAGTGCTGGTGGTGGCGTTCATCCTGAAGCGCACGGTTTTCGGCAAGCAGGTGCTGGCCGTTGGCGGCAATGAACGCGCCGCACGGCTGGCCGGGGTGCCGGTGACGCGGATCAAGCTGATCGTTTACGGAATCTGCGGGCTATGTTCGGGTGTCGCGGGCCTGATCGTGATCGCAATGAACTCTGCCGCCGATGCCAACCTGATCGGCCAAGGTATGGAGCTGGACGCCATTGCCGCTGTCGCCGTGGGCGGCACGCTGCTGACCGGCGGGCGGGCCACGATCATCGGCACGCTGCTGGGTGCGCTGATCATCCAACTGGTGCGCTATACCCTTCTGGCCAATGGCGTGCCTGATCCGGTGGCCCTGATCGTCAAGGCCGCGCTGATTATCCTGGCCGTCTGGCTGCAGCAAAGGGAGCAGACCTGATGCCCGACCACGCCACCGCCCTGCGCCGGATCATTCTGTCACCCACCTTTGCCGTGGCGCTGGTGCTGGTGCTGCTGACCACCTTTGCGACCTTGCGCTATGACGGGTTTGCCAGCGCTTACAACATCTCGTCCGTGCTGCGCTACATCTCGATGTTCGCGCTGGTGGCGCTGGGAATGTGCTTTGTCATCATGACGGGTGGGATTGATCTGTCCGTCGGTACGGTTGCCGCAGCGTCGAGTGTCGTCTCCGCCATTCTCAGCCCTTACGGTCTTGCGGCAGGGTTGGCGGGGGGACTTGGCTTTGGTCTGCTGGCGGGCCTGCTGAACGCGCTGATCATCACGCGGCTGAAAATACTGCCCTTCATCGCCACACTGGCGACCATGCTCGCAGCCTCGGGCACGGCACTGCTGTTGGCGGACAACCAGACGGTTTCCGTTTCCTATGACACAGCCTTTACGACTCTTGGTCAGGGCGACATGTTCACTGCCTTTCGCCCCGAATGGGTCGACAGCGACGATGCCGGGATCTTCGGCCACGTTTTCGGCTTCATACTGGGTTTCCCGATCCCCGCCTTCATCGCCTTGGCGGCCTATATCGTCGGGGCAGTGGTCCTGTCCCACACCGCCTTTGGCCGCCACGTGCTGGCGGTCGGCGGGGGCGAGGATGCCTCGCGCCTGATGGGCCTGCCGGTCACGCGCACGATTTTCAGCGTGTACTTGATTTCAGGTGCCTGCGCGGGCATGGCCGGGGTGATCCTGGCCTCACAGTTCGGCGCGGGCCAGCCGATCGAGGGCATAGGGTGGGAGCTGTTCGCCATCGCCTCGGTCGTCGTGGGCGGGACGCTCCTGACTGGGGGCAAGGGGTCGATCTGGGGGACGCTGGCGGGGGCAATGCTGCTCGGGGTGATCTTTACCATCCTGAATTTCGAGAATGGCATGGGCTGGATTTCGCTGTCGGCCTACTGGCAATCGGTTGTGCGGGGCACGTTCCTGTTCATCGTGGTGGTGCTGCAGTCCCGCCTTGCCAAACCCGTACAGACCTGACCCGACTGCGCTGGGACAGTTTGTGATTTGCGACGCGAAGTTCACTGCACCTGCTTTGGGACATCAAAGTCGCGACTTTCGCTGGCGTCCTCTGCGTGGCTTTGACGATCGGCATGTCACCCTGCGTTCGGCATGATCTCGAACCAATGGCGGCAGATGACTGACCGTTGGCCGGGGTGCATGCAGCATCGTGCAGGCGGGCTGCCCCGGCAATGCCCAGCCCGCTACCCCCGCATCATCCGAAAATCAGTCCTTTCGCCCAAGCTGACGCGAACGATGCGCGTTCGTCGACGACAAGGTGAATCAGTTGACTCGAAGGAGGGTTTTTCCAAATTTTGGCGCTAAAAAGAACGCCGTGCGACATATGCGAACAGAAGCGAAGAAGACAGGGTGTCTCCAAATGAACCGTTTGCATCCTTCTCGGCGTCAGGTTTTGGTCGGTCTTGGCGGAAACACAGTGCTAGGTCTGGGCTTGCCGCGCACGGCACAGGCCCAGACAAACGAAATCACGATCTTTACCAGGGAGACCCGTCACGATGATCCCTGGATCGAGGAGTACACGGCGGCCACTGGGGTCAAGGTCAACGTGATCCGCACC
>JANPBI010000259.1:0-5183 GCA_031430315.1 Rhodobacterales bacterium
GCGTCAGGACCTGTCCAACACGCAAGCCGAAGGCCTTATCGAACACTTCTCGACCGTCCTTTCCGACAACGGCGGCAAAGTCGTTGAAAACGAATATTGGGGCGTCAAGACGATGGCCTACAAGATCAACAAGAACCGCAAGGGCCACTATGCCTTTCTGAAGTCGGATGCACCTGCCGCAGCCGTCCTGGAAATGGAACGCCTGATGCGCCTGCACGATGACGTCATGCGCATCCTGACCATCAAGGTCGACAAGCATGCAGATGGCCCGTCGGTCCAGATGCAGAAACGCGACGACCGCGAACGCGGCGACCGCGACGGCCCGCGTGAGGGTGGCTTTGGCGGCGAACGTCGCGACCGCCCATCCTTCGGTGACCGTCCGGATCGTGGTGATCGCGGCGACCGTCCGTCCTTCGGGGCTGACCGTCCGTCGTTCGGCGCGCCGCGTCGTTGATCAGGTAGGCAAAGGATATAACCATGGCGAACAAACCGTTTTTCCGCCGCCGCAAGGTTTGCCCCTTCTCGGGCGACAATGCACCGGCAATTGACTATAAGGACACGCGCCTTCTGCAGCGCTACGTGTCCGAGCGCGGCAAGATCGTGCCGTCGCGCATCACCGCCGTCTCGGCGAAAAAGCAGCGCGAACTGGCCGCCGCGATCAAGCGTGCGCGCTTCCTCGCTCTTCTTCCCTATGCCGTGAAATAAGGAGCACCACCATGCAAGTGATCCTTCTCCAGCGCGTGCCGAAACTCGGCCAAATGGGCGATGTCGTCAACGTCAAGGACGGCTACGGTCGCAACTACCTGCTTCCGCAGGGCAAAGCGTTGCGCGCCAATGATGGCAACATCAAATCGTTCGAGGCCAAGAAAGCCCAGCTTGAGGTCCAGAACCTCGAGACCAAGAAAGAGGCCGAGGCCGCTCACGTCAAACTCGACGGCCAGACCTTTATTGTAATCCGGTCCGCATCTGATGCCGGCGCCCTCTACGGCTCTGTCACCACCCGAGACGCGGCAGACGCCGCAACCGAAGGCGGGTTCACCGTGATCCGCGGCCAAGTCGTCCTTGATCGTCCGATCAAGGATCTGGGCATGCACACCGTGTCGGTCGTCCTTCACCCCGAGGTCATCGCCAAGATCCGCCTGAACGTCGCACGTTCGGTCGAAGAGGCTGAACTGCAGGCATCGGGCAAGTCGATCCAGGAACTGGCCGCCGCCGCCGAGGCCGAAGCCGAGTTCGAGATCGCGAACCTGTTCGACGAAATGGGCGCCGCCCAGGACGGCGAAGACCTCACCCGCGACTGATCCTCGCGCCGAATAACAGAACCGCGCCCCGGGGAACCGTGGCGCGGTTTTTTCATTTTGCGACGTGGCGCACGGGATACCCGTCGAAAACATGACAGCTTGCCCCCAAAAGCGCCCCTAAGCATAGGGCATGAAAACGCGGAGCAACTTTTCCGGCATCCTTTGCCTCTGCGCCGGGATTGCGGTCTTTTCGGTCCAGGATCTGATCCTGAAGCTTTTGTCGGACACCTATCCCCTGCATCAGGCCATGGTCCTGCGCAGTCTGACGGCGGTGCCGATCATGCTGGCCATCGTCTGGTGGTTTGACGGCACCCTCAAGACACTGCTCAGCCCCAGTTGGCCCGCGATGCTGGCGCGCGGTTTGCTGAACTTCCTTGCCTACACATCCTACTACCTCGCACTTGCCGCCTTGCCGATGGCAACCACGGTCGCGCTTTACTTCACCGCACCGCTGATCATCACCGTGCTGTCGGTCGTCATCTTGCGCGAACGCGTCGCGCTCAACCGCTGGCTCGCGGTAGTTGCCGGGTTCTGCGGGGTCTTGCTGATGGTCCGACCCGGAGGCGATGTGTTCGATTGGGCCGCCCTGTTGCCGATCTTTTGCGGCTTTGCCTATGCCTTGACGATGATCCTCGCCCGCATCATGGGCGCGAAGGACAGCGCGGCTGCAATGGCCTTTTGGGGCAATATCGCTTTTCTCGGCTGCGCACTGGCGTTGTCGGCCTACTATGGTACCGGACAGCATGGTGGGGACGCGCATCCAAGCATCGCATTCCTGACGCGTGGCTGGACGACACCGACGTTGCAGGACCTTTTGCTCATGTGCCTCTGCGGGGTCATCGCCGCATTCGGACTGACGTTGCTGACGCAGGCCTACCGCATTGGCGAGTCTTCAATCGTCGCCCCGTTCGAGTTCACCTTTGCCTTCTGGGGCCTGCTTTGGGGTTGGCTTTTCTGGGACCAACTACCTGACGACCTCGGGTGGCTCGGGATCGGCATCATCGTTGCCGCAGGCGTCTATGTGCTGCGAAAGCAAGAGCCTGAGACTGCGCCATGAAAAAGGCCGCGCCTATTGGCACGGCCCCATTTTCTTGCAGTTAGAAAGCGCGCTTACATCTCGTCCAGCGCCTCGATCGCTTTCTGTAGCTTTTCCTTGGTCACGGTCTTTTCGCTGACCTTAGCCAGACCCACGATGTGATCGACCACCTTGTCCTCGAAAATCGGCGCGCGCAACTGTTGCTGCATCTGCGGATTTTTCTGCACGAACTCAAAGTACTGACGCTCCTGACCGGGATACTGCCGTGCTGCCGCCAGCACGGCTTGCGTCATCTCGGCATCCGTCACTGTCACTTCGGCCTTGCGCCCGATCTCGGCCAGCAGCAATCCCAGACGCACGCGGCGTTCGGCAAGTGTCTTGTGCTCGTCCGTGGTCTCGACGGACCCATGATTGTGGTCATGCACTTCCGGGTTTTCCTCGTGCCACAACTGGTGCGCGATCTGTGCAGCTTCGGCATCGACCAGATTGGCCGGCAGGTCAAACTTCACCATCTCGTCCAGTTGGTCCAGCAGCGAACGTTTCAACACCGCGCGTGCAGCGCCCGTGTACTCTGCTTCAAGCCGCTCGGCGATCTGGGCCTTCAGTGCCGCCAGATCGGCAGCCCCGAACTTCGTTGCCAGCTCATCATTGATCTCGGCAGGTTTCGGTTCCTTGACCGCCTTCACGGCGCAGGCGAACACTGCCGCCTTGCCAGCTAGGTGCTTGGCGCCATAGCTATCAGGGAAGGTCACATTCACCGTCACTTCGTCGCCCGCCTTGGCGCCGACCAGTTGCGCCTCGAACCCCGGGATGAACGAGTTCGATCCCAGCACCAGCGGGTAATCCTCGCCCGACCCACCCTCAAAGAAATCGCCGTCGACCGAGCCTTTGAAGTCGATCACGACCTGATCGCCGTCCTTGGCCTTGGATCCCTTCTTGCGGTCGTCAAACGCCTTGGCGCTTCCGGCCAGATTTTCCAGCGCCTCGTCGACCGCCTTGTCGTCGGCCTTGACCACCAGCTTGTCCAGCTTGACCTTGCTTGCGTCCAGTTCCGGGATTGGCGGCAGCGCTTCATAGGTCATCTCGACCACGACATCCTGACCCTCGGCCCAGGTCTCGCCGCCCACCATCTTGATGTCGGGTTGCAGCGCCGGACGGTCGCCGGTCGCATCGAAATGCCCCTTCATTGCGGCATCGATGCTTTCCTGCATCGCGTCGCCCATAATCCGCTGGCCAAACTGCTTTTTCAGGATCGCCAGCGGCACCTTGCCCTTGCGGAACCCCTTGATCTCGATGTCAGGCTGCGCTTCCAGCAGCTTTTCCTGCACCTTACCGGCCAATTCTGCCGCCGTCACGGTAATGGTATAGCCGCGCTTGAGGCCGTCTTTCAGGGTCTCAGTGACCTGCATCGTCATGTCCTTTTTCTTTCGTTCTTCCGCGCCCAGAACCGCGATGCGGCACAAATGGGTATCACGCGAGGGGCAAGGCTCCGCGCGGGTCGCGGGCCTTCTAGCAAGTCTTTCCGGGCGACGTAAGGGGTTTCTTGGGCCGGCCGACACTGCATCCCTTTATGGACCGAAAGCCACTCAGTGGTCCGATTTTGTCCACATTGTTTCCAGGTTTGTTCGCTAGCGAGAAAGGATTCGCCGTCAAAGGTCCCCAAATGCCCGTCTTTTCGGTCTGGATGCTGCAAAAGGCCAATATCACCGTTTCCGGCGGTGGATCGCTTGACGGCATTACCCAAGGCGACGGGTCGCATCTTGTCGGGCGCACGATCACATTGAACAGCCCGGTCTGGAAAGAAACGCTGATCAATGACAACGACGCCAACTTTGATGACAATGACGCGACCCAAAGTCTGTCGGGCGCCCAGACGATCAACGGCATCACCTATGCAAACGGCACGCGGGTCGAGGCAGAATACAGGCTGGTCCTGCGCGATCCGCTGACCAACCAGACCTATACGGTCTATGGCTACAACGTCTCGACTGGCAGTCCCGCCTTTGGCACGATCGAAGGTCTCACCATTCGCGGTGCTTTCAACACCTTCCCTCCGTTCGGCGTCCCATTGCAGGTGATCAGCGCCTTCGAAGGGCCGGGAAGCTCGGGTCAGGCCGCGAATTTCTATAGCAATCTTGCCTATCCACCCTGCTTTACCACTGGCACCCGCATCTTGACCGCGACTGGCCCGGTCCGGATCGAGTGGTTGACCATTGGCGACAGCATTCTCACACGTGACCGCGGACCGCAGATCCTCCGCTGGATCGGGCGGATCCCTCTTTCAACGGCCGTCCTCCAGGCCCGCGACACCCTTTGGCCCGTCACCATCGAGGCGGGCGCTCTGGGTTCCGGCTTGCCAGTCCGCAGGATGCGCGTGTCTCAGCAGCACCGGTTTGTGGTCAAGGGCTGGCAGGCCGAACTCTTTTTTGGCAGCGATGAAGTGCTGGTCGCCGCGCGCGACTTGATCAATGGACGGACCATCCGGCTTGATAGGGGGGGTCAGGGCGTTTGCTATTACCACCTCTTGTTCGACCAGCACGAAGTGATCTGGGCCGACGGGGCTGAGACAGAAAGCCTTTTCCCTGCAGGGCTGGACCGGATGCATCTGCCCGAGGCCTTGCTGGCGGAGATCGAGGCGCTTTTTCCGACGGCAATCCCGAATGAGTCGGGGTCTGCCAAAACCGCGAGGCCCTGTCTCAAATCTTGGGAAAGCCGTCTTTTGGCAGCATGATGGTGCGGGTGGAGGGACTTGAACCCCCACGCCTTGCGGCGCCAGAACCTAAATCTGGTGCGTCTGCCAATTTCGCCACACCCGCATGTCATTCCGCGGTGGCGACGTATGGATA
>JANPBI010000260.1:0-17317 GCA_031430315.1 Rhodobacterales bacterium
TACAGCCCCGGATAGATCGGGAACCGTTGGCACAATGCTTCGACCTTGGCGCGAACGGCGGCCTCCACCTCGGCATTGCCATCCTCGCCGTTGGCGGCAAGGCCGTCGACAACCTCGACGATCCATTGGCCGATGTGGCGGAACTCGGCCTCGCCAAAACCGCGCGTGGTGCCTGCTGGCGTGCCAAGACGCACGCCGGAGGTGATGGTGGGCTTTTCAGTGTCGAAGGGGATGCCGTTCTTGTTGCAGGTGATGTGGGCACGGCCCAGGGCCTTTTCGGTGGCGTTGCCCTTGACGCCTTTGGGACGCAGGTCGACCAGCATCAGGTGGGTGTCGGTGCCGCCGGTGACGATATCAAGGCCGCCCTTCATCAGTTCATCCGCCAGCGCCTGGGCGTTCTTGATGACCTGCGCCTGATAGGTCTTGAAGCCCGGCTCCAGCGCCTCTTTGAACGCGACCGCCTTGGCGGCGATCACATGCATCAGGGGACCGCCCTGAATGCCGGGGAAAATCGCCGAGTTGAACTTTTTGGCCAGCGCCTCGTCATCGGTCAGGATCATGCCGCCACGGGGCCCGCGCAGGGTCTTGTGGGTGGTGGTGGTGGCCGCATGGGCATGCGGGAAGGGGCTGGGGTAAAGACCCGCCGCGACTAGACCGGCGAAATGGGCCATATCGACCAGAAGGTAAGCGCCAATGCTGTCGGCGATCTGGCGCATGCGGGGAAAGTCGATGATCCGGGGTATCGCCGACCCACCGGCGATGATCATCTTGGGTCGGTGTTCGGTCGCCAGCGCCTGCACCTGGTCATAGTCCAGCGTCAGGTCCTGCTTGCGCACGCCATACTGGATGGCGTTGAACCATTTGCCCGACTGGTTCGGGGCAGCACCATGGGTGAGGTGACCACCGGCGTCCAATGACATTCCTAGGATCGTGTCGCCAGGGTGCAGCAACGCCTGAAACACACCCTGATTGGCCTGGCTGCCGGAGTTCGGCTGGACGTTGGCATAGCCGCAATGGAAGAGTTGTTTCGCCCGTTCGATGGCCAATGTCTCAGCCACATCGACATATTGGCAGCCGCCATAGTAGCGCTTGCCTGGATACCCTTCGGCATATTTGTTTGTCATCACCGAGCCTTGCGCCTCCATCACGGCGCGGCTGACGATGTTTTCGGACGCGATCAGTTCGATCTCGTGGCGCTGGCGGCCGAGTTCATCGGTCATGGCACCGAAAAGCTCTGGGTCCCGGGACGACAGGGGTTCGGTGAAAAAGCCGGAGTCGCGGTGCGGGGCGTTCATGGGGTGACCTCGGGGCAAGGGAATTGGGACGATGCGCGCTATTTAGAGCACCGATGCCGTTCCGGAAAGGTAAGAAAACGACGAGTTCGGACAATGGTGCGAAATATTCTGTCGCATCGGAATGCCGATGGGCTTTCAGAAACGCAGGCATAGGCCAGGTATGGGGCTTGAGTTTGCCGACGCGGCCAGTCAGGTTGGCCGCCGGAGGAGCGCAATGGCCGACGCCCGGATCAGATTTGCTGCCAGTCGTGCGCCTGCTGCGATCGAGGCGTTTGCCGCCCTGACGGCGCGCTATGGGCAAGCCGATGCGCGTGTTGCGGACGTCATCGTCGCACTGGGCGGCGACGGGTTCATGTTGCAGACACTGCACAGCCTGACCGGGCGCGACCTGCCGGTTTACGGCATGAATTGCGGCACCATCGGGTTCTTGATGAATGCTCATTCGGCCGAAGCCCTGCATGAACGCATCGCGCAGGCCGAAGAAACAGCGATCAACCCATTGTCGATGCGGGCCGTCAGTACCAAGGGCAAAGTGACCGACGCGCTGGCGATCAACGAAGTGTCGTTGTTGCGTCAGGGCCCCCAGGCGGCCAAACTGCGCATTATCGTCGATGGGCGCGAACGATTGACGGAACTGGTCTGCGACGGAGCACTTGTCGCGACGCCTGCGGGATCAACCGCCTACAACTATTCTGCGCATGGACCGATTTTGCCAATTGGATCGGATGTCCTTGCCCTGACCGCGATGGCAGCCTTTCGTCCGCGGCGTTGGCGCGGCGCGTTGTTGCCCCGTACTGCACTGGTGCGCTTTGAGGTGCTCGAAGCGGAAAAACGCCCCGTCATGGCGGATGCCGACAGCCGGTCATCCGTCCGAGATGTCGCCTCGGTTGAAATTTCTTCGGTATCGGATGTGTCGCATAGATTGCTGTTTGACCGAGGTCACGGGCTGGAGGAACGCCTGATCGGGGAACAGTTCACCTAAGACTCCGGGGCCCAGCCCTCCAGCTTGCGGTAAAGAGTGGACGGCGCCAGGTCGAGCATTCGTGCCGCTTTGGGCACTGATCCCCCACAAGCAGCCAGTGTTGCCTCGATCACCTCGCGTTCGATGGCCGCCAGGGTTTTGCCGACCAACTGGTCCAGCGCAAGGGTTCGCGGTCCCCTTGCCAGCGACCCGATGGCAGAGGCAGGTGCTGCGGTTTCTTGCGCCAGATTGTCAGGCAGCATGTCCAGCGTGACCGTAACTCCGTCGTTCAGCACCACGATGTTGCGGATCACGTTCAATAGCTGCCGGATATTGCCGGGCCAGGGCAGGCGCAGGAACAGATCCTCAACCGCCGGATCCAGGGTGCGAAAGGCACGGCCCTCTTCGGCAGAGAAATGCTGCAGCGCCGCCGCCGCAATTTCGATCACGTCAGCGTCACGCTCGCGCAAGGGGGGCATGTGGATCGGGACAACATAGAGCCGATAATACAGGTCTTCGCGGAAAAGCCCGCGCCGAACAGCATCAAGCGGGTCACGGTTGGTGGCGCAGACAATGCGCACGTTCACTTTGCGCGGTCGTGTCGCCCCCACCGGCTGCACTGTCGACGTCTGCAGGAAACGCAAGAGCTTGGTCTGAAGGGCCGGGGCCATTTCGCAGATTTCGTCCAGAAACAATGTCCCGCCATCGGCAGCGGTCGCGGCCCCCGGCTTGTCGGCGATCGCCCCGGTAAAGCTGCCCTTCACATGGCCGAACACTTCGGATTCCAGCAGGTCTTGCGGGATTGCCCCGCAGTTCAGTGCGATGAATGGCCCGGATGCCCGATTGGATCCTGCATGCACGGCCAAGGCTGCAAGTTCCTTGCCCGTCCCGCTTTCCCCGGTGATGAAGACGGTCGCCATGGATTTTGCGACCGAGGTGATCTTGGCCTGGATACGCGCCAAAACCTCTGACGAGCCGATAAACGTCCCGGCGGTGGATTCGGTCGTTTGCATGGGAAGGCCCGGACCTGTGCGGTCCGGCATCCCCGCGACAGGACGAAGAGCAGAGTTGCGGCCCCGCACCGGCGTTGCTGCGTTGCGCACGGCATCCAGAAATCGAGTTTCGTCAAAAGGCTTTACCAGAAACTCCGTCGCGCCTGCCCGCATTGCCTCGACGGCCTTGTTGATCGACCCATTGGCGGTAATGACGATGATCCGGGTCTCCGGGCGCAGCGACAACATGTCTTGCATCAGATCCAGCCCGTCGCGATCAGGCAAAATCAGATCCAGCAAGACCAGATCAAACTCGAGGTTGCGGAAAAGTGCCATCCCATCTGCGGCCGTTTCGGCCAGCCGAACAGCGTGACCGGCATTTTCCAGAACCGACCGATAGACAATTTGCAGCGAGGTTGTGTCCTCGATCAAAAGAATGGTCGTCGCGCGGGCCGCGCGGATGGCGGGGGCGCGGCTCATCGTGTCACCAGGCCGTTTTGGTGCCTGTTCAGTGCTGAGTGCAATGCCGCGATCAGATCCAGCATTTCGGGCAGTGCAGCCAATGCGCCGGCCACGTCCTGTTCGTGGCAATCGGCATGCAGGCGACGGGCAAGGTCCGCGAGCCTTGTCGCGCCCGCTGTGTCGGCGATGGCAACCAGGTTGTGCGTCAAGCGCTGCGCCGCCGGCCAATGCCAAGCGGCAATCGCCGGACCAAGACCGTCGGTGATTGCGCGAAGGTCAATGCCCAGTTGTTCCAGCACCGTCTCTGACCGTGCTGGGCCAACGGTCGTCAGCAACGCCGTCAGCCGCGCATGATCCAGCAGCAGGCTGTCATCTGCCCGATGGACGTATCGGATCGCCGTCGTTCGCGCTGGCTGGGGCCCGTGTTTCATTGTCTGGTCAGGTTAAACATGCCCCGTCAAATGTCCAGCGTGGCCGATCCATGACGGGGTCGGTCATGGGCCCCCGGCGAACCCGATGCGGCGCAAGGCCACTGCAATCTCTTCCAAAATCGCCGGATCATCAATGGTAGCAGGCATTTTCCAGTGCGTCCCGTCGGCAATTTTGGCCATCGTGGCGCGCAGGATCTTGCCCGAGCGGGTTTTGGGCAGCCGTTCGACCACGACCGCTCGCTTGAAATCAGCGACCGGTCCAATGCGGTCGCGCATTAAGGCCACGCATTCGCGCACCACATCGTCAGGATCGCGCGCCGCACCGCGATTGAGGCACAGAAACCCAACCGGCGTCTGGCCCTTGATGGCATCCGCGGCGCCGATCACGGCGCATTCTGCGACATCCGGATGGCTGGCCAGCACTTCCTCCATCGCGCCGGTGGACAGACGATGCCCGGCCACGTTGATGACGTCATCGGTGCGCGCCATGATATAAAGGTAGCCGTCCGCATCGACATAGCCCGCGTCCCCGGTCTCATAGTAGCCCGGGAAATGTGCGAGATAGCTTTTGTGGAACCGGTCCTCGGCATTCCAAAGCGTCGGCAGGGTTCCCGGCGGCAGAGGCAACCTGATCGCAATGGCCCCCAGCGTGCCGGGGCTGACCGGGTGGCCTGCCTCGTCCAGCACCTGCACATCATAGCCCGGCATCGGTTTTCCGGGGGAACCGACCTTGACCGGCAGCGCCCCGATCCCGAGCGGATTGGCGGCAATGGCGTAGCCGGTTTCTGTTTGCCACCAGTGGTCGATGACCGGCACGCCCAAGGCGCGTTCGGCCCAGTGCACGGTATCGGGATCGGCGCGCTCGCCCGCCATGAACAGCGCGCGCAGGCACGAAAGGTCATGGTCGGCCGGACGCAGGCCAAGGGGATCGTCGCGCTTGATGGCGCGAAGGGCGGTGGGCGCGGTGAAAAAGCTGCGAACGCGATATTCAGCGATGACACGCCAGAATGCGGCGGCGTCGGGAGTGCCGACGGGTTTGCCTTCGTAGACGACAGTGGTACAGCCTGCGATCAAGGGGGCATAGCAGATGTAGCTGTGGCCGACGACCCAGCCGACATCGCTTGCCGCCCAAAAGACATCGCCTGGACCGCAGTCATAGATGGCCCGCATCGTCCACTGCAGGGCGACCAGGTGCCCGGCGGTTGGCCTGACGACACCCTTGGGTGCGCCCGTTGTTCCAGATGTATAGAGGATATAGGCCGGGTGATTGCCGGGGACGGGCACGCAGTCGGCAGGCTCGGCCTGCGACACCACCGTATCCCACGACAGGTCACGGCCCGGCAAAAGAGACGCAGGCTGTTGTTCGCGCTGCAAGATCACGCAAAAGTCGGGCTTGTGGGCGGCCATGGAAATGGCATCGTCCAGCAGCGGCTTGTAAGGGACAACACGGGCGGGTTCGATCCCGCATGATGCGGCAATGATTGCCTTGGGAGTGCAGTCGTCTATGCGCACGGCCAGCTCGGCGGCAGCGAAGCCGCCAAAGACCACGGAATGAATGGCCCCGAGCCTGGCACAGGCCAGCATCGCAACCAGCGCTTCGGGCACCATTGGCATGTAGATCACCACGCGGTCGCCAAGGGTCACCCCGCGTGCCTGCAATGCCCCGGCCAGTCGGGCGACCTGAGATTGCAGCTGGCTGTAAGTCATGGTCGACTTGCTTGCGGTCAACGGGCTGTCATGGATGATCGCCAGCTGCGCGCCACGGCCGGCCAGTACATGCCTGTCAACAGCGTTCCAGCAAGTGTTCACGACAGTATCGGTGAACCATTCGAAAAGGGGGGCGCGGCTGCCATTCAGCGCCTGTATCGGAGGGCTGACCCAATCAATGGCTGAGGCCGCGTCCAACCAGAACGCCTCGGGATCGGATTGCCAGCCGGCATAGGTGGCGGCGTAGGTCATGGTGACATCGTCCTTACTTCGGACCAGTGAGCGAGCCATTCTGGCGCAATCAGAATCGCCATGCCATCAGGTCCTGTCCTTACCCATAATGCGATACCGGTGTTCCTGCGATGGCTGACACGTTCAGCAACCCCCGGGCGGTGATGGACGGGTTGACGATATGCGCCTTGTTGCCCATGCCGACCAGAATTGGCCCGACCTCCAGTCCTGACGCTTTCATCTTGAGGATATTGCGCACGCCCGACGCTGCGTCGGTGGAGGCAAAGACAAGCACATTGGCCGCCCCCTCCAGCCTGGAATTGGGAAAGATGCGGTCGCGCAGGGCCTGATCCAGGGCGGCATCGACGTTCATCTCGCCCTCATAACAGAAATCGGGCTCGCGCTGGTCCAGCAATTCCAGTGCGGCCCGCATGCGCAGGGCATTGCCCGTGTCCATGTTGCCGAACTGGCTTTGGGTACAAAGCGCGATTTTCGGTGTCAGGCCGAACCGCTGGACATGACGCGCCGCGCCGATCACGGTTTCCATGATTTGCTGGGGTGTCGGTTCCGCGTTGATATGGGTATCGGCGATGAAAAGCGGCCCGTCCTCGAGGATCATCAAGCTCAGGGCAGCCACGGGGTGCAGCCCGCCACGCGCCAGGATCTGGCGGACATATCCCAGATGCCAGAGATATTGGCCGAACGTGCCGCAGATCATTGCGTCAGCCTCGCTGCGGTGAACCATGATGGCAGCAATTGCCGTGGTATTGGTCCGCATCACGGCCCGCGCGGTGTCGGGTGTCACGCCGCGCCGCGCCATCAGCTCGTGATAAGTGCCCCAATAGTCGCGGTAGCGTGGGTCGTTTTCCGGATTCACCAGTTGGAAATCGCGATCCGGACGAATGGGTAGCCCGGCGCGTTCACATCGCGCGGCGACAACGTCGGGCCGTCCGATCAAGATCGGCAGGTCCGTCGTTTCCTCCAGCATCGCATTGGCTGCGCGCAGCACGCGTTCATCCTCGCCTTCGGCGAAGACGATGCGGCGGGTTTCGGCGCGGGCGGCCTCGAAGACCGGGCGCATCAGCATGGCGGACTTGAAAACCGAACTGTCCAGACTGCGCTTGTAGGCATCAAGGTCTGCGATGGGTCGTGTGGCGACACCAGTCTCGATCGCCGCACGGGCAACAGCGGTGGCCACGACCCCCATAAGGCGGGGGTCAAAGGGTTTCGGGATCAGGTAGTCGGGGCCGAAACTCAACGTCTCGCCATGGTAGGCGGCTGCCGCCTCGGCGCTGGTCGTGGCGCGCGCGAGGGCCGCGATGCCTTCGATACAGGCGATTTCCATTGCTTCGTTAATTGTGGTCGCGCCGACATCGAGGGCCCCACGAAAGATAAAGGGGAAACAAAGGACGTTGTTGACCTGATTGGGAAAATCCGACCGGCCCGTGGCGATGATAGCACCAGAGGCTGCGGCGCGGACGTCGTCCGGCAGGATTTCCGGCGTCGGGTTCGCCAGCGCAAAGACGATCGGATCGGCGGCCATGGCTGCCACCATCTTGGGCGTAAGCACACCGGGTCCGGACAGGCCAAGGAACAGATCCGCGCCCGAGATCACGTCGGCCAGAGTGGCGGGCTGGGTGCCTTGGGCAAAGGCGTCCTTTTGTGGGGTCATTTGCGCAGCGCGGCCTCGATAGACCAGCCCTTCAAGATCGCACAGCCAGATGTTCTTGCGCTGCACCCCCAGCTTGACCAGCATTTCGAGGCAAGCGATCCCTGCCGCCCCGCCGCCGGTGGAAACGACCTTGATATCAGCGAACGCCTTGCCCGCGACGATCAGCGCATTGGTGGAGGCAGCGCCGACAACGATGGCCGTACCGTGCTGGTCATCGTGGAAAACCGGAATGTTCATCCGCTCGCGGCAAATTTGTTCAACGATGAAACAATCTGGCGCCTTGATGTCCTCAAGGTTGATGGCCCCGAACGTCGGCTCCAACGCGCAGACGATTTCGGCCAGTTTAACCGGGTCGGGTTCGTTCAGTTCGATATCAAAGCAGTCGATATTGGCGAATTTCTTGAAGAGGACAGCCTTGCCTTCCATCACCGGTTTGGATGCCAAAGCGCCAATGTTTCCAAGGCCCAGCACGGCGGTACCATTGGTGACGACGCCCACAAGGTTCCCCCGCGTTGTGTAGCGCGCGGCGCTGGTGGGGTCGGCCTTGATCTCAAGACACGCGTCGGCCACGCCGGGCGAATAGGCGCGGGCGAGGTCGCCGCCGTTCGACAGAGGCTTGGTCGCGCGGATCTCCAGCTTTCCGGGGCGCGGAAACTCGTGGTAGTCCAACGCATCCTGGCGCGCGGAATCCTGCCTTGGTCCAGTCATGCAGCGCGTCTCCAAAAAATATAGTTTAGCCTTGAACTACTTTTCCTGCGCTGGATACCAGCTGACTTTAAGCCGGCCAATACTGCGCAACTCGGAGCGTATCTGACCATTTGCATCCCGATACGGCAAGGGGGCATGTGGTTCAAACCGCTATGCGCCTAACCCCGGCTTGCATATCGCGCGCGTCCTGCCCAATGTCGGCTCAGCCGCGATCCAACCCCAAGAGGTACCGATGACGCTTTTGTCTGCCGCCACTGCCGTTCGGATGAATGCATATGCGCCTTATTCGCGGTTCAAGGTCGGCGCAGCCCTGCGCAGCACGGACGGCCAGGTCTTTGTCGGCTGCAATGTCGAGAATGCCGCCTATCCTGAAGGAACCTGCGCCGAGGCCGGTGCGATTGCTGCGATGATTGCCGGGGGGCATCACCGGATCGCCGAGATCTATGTCATTGCCGATTGCCCAAGCCCCGTGCCGCCCTGCGGCGGCTGTCGGCAAAAGATTGCGGAATTTGCCGATCCGCAGGTCGTCGTCACTTTGGCAACGACCTCGGGCCTGACGCTGACCACAACCGTTGCCGACCTATTGCCGGGGGTCTTTACCGCCGGACACATGGATCACAGCTGATGGACGCGCGCAGCATCATCGCCAAACTGCGCGACGGTGCGGAGCCCGACCGGGCCGAAATCACCTGGTTTGCACAAGGACTTGCCTCGGGTGAGGTGACTGACGCGCAAGCCGGGGCTTTTGCGATGGTTGTCGTGCTGCGGGGACTTTCGGATGCGGGGCGCGTGGCCCTGACGCTGGCGATGCGGGATACCGGCGCAGTCTTGCACTGGGATTTGCCAGGACCGGTCGTGGACAAGCATTCGACGGGCGGCATCGGGGATAGCATCTCTTTGCTTTTGGCCCCAGCGCTGGCGGCCTGCGGGGCTTATGTCCCGATGATTTCAGGGCGCGGGCTGGGCCATACCGGCGGTACGCTGGACAAGCTGGAGTCAATTCCCGGCTTTCGCACGGGTTTGACGCAAGAGCAGTTCCGCCGCCAGCTCAGCGATGTCGGTTGCGCCATCGTGTCGGCCAGCGCCGAGATCGCCCCGGCAGACCGCCGCCTTTACGCCATCCGCGATGTCACAGGGACAGTGGAGAGCATCGACCTGATCACCGCCTCGATCCTGTCAAAAAAGCTGGCCGCGGGACTTGAGGCGTTGGTGCTGGACGTCAAGGTCGGCTCTGGCGCGTTCATGAAAACCATGGCCGACGCCGAAAGGTTGGCCCGCTCTCTGGTCTCAGCGGCGCAGGGGGCAGGATGCATGACCACGGCCCTTGTGACCGATATGAGCCAGCCGTTGGCCACGGCGGCCGGTAACGCACTGGAAGTGATCGAGGTGATGGAGACGCTGACTGGCACTTCGGTCAACGTAGCCCTGTGGGATCTGACCGTCGCTCTGGGCGGCGAGGCGCTGGCCCTTTGCGGGCTGGCCGCCGATCCGCAGGACGGGGCAGGCCGGATCGAAGAGGCCCTGCAGTCCGGCGCGGCGGTCGAATGCTTCGGACGCATGTTGACGGCGCAAGGTGGGCCTGCCGATTTTACCGAACGCTGGCCTGATCGGCTGCCTTCGGCCCCGGTCATCCGCGAGGTGCCCAGCCTTGGCACCGGGTTTGTCACGGCAATCAACGGCGAGGCGCTGGGACACACCGTCGTCAGGCTGGGAGGCGGTCGGCTGAAAGGTGGGGACCGGGTCAACCCGTCAGTGGGTTTGTCCGAATTAGCCGGCCTGGGCGAGGAAATGCAGCAAGGCGTGCCGCTGGCCATGGTTCATGCTACAACTGACGCACAGGCAGATGCTGCCGTCGCGGCGGTTCAAGCGGCCTACCACATTGGACCACAGGCCGAGGATGAGCCCGCGCTTGTCCTGATGAGGATCACCTGATGGCGCGGGCATTTCTGATCGTAATGGATTCGGTTGGCTGCGGCGGCGCGCCCGATGCGGCTGCCTTTGGGGATGAGGGATCCAATACGCTGGGCCATATCGCGACGGCCTGTGCTGCAGGCAAGGCCGAGGTCGGGCGGTCGGGGCCGTTGCGGGTGCCGGTGCTGGACGGGCTGGGACTGTCGGCGGCGGTGCGGCTGGCGTCGGGTGCCGACATGGCAGGTGTAACTGGACCCAAGGGCCGTTGGGGCGCGGCAACTGAGGTCAGCAAGGGTAAGGATACGCCGTCGGGCCATTGGGAACTGGCGGGCGTGCCAGTGCCCTGGGACTGGACCTATTTCCCCGACACGGTGCCTGCTTTCCCCGATGACCTTGTGGCGCTGGTTTGCAAGCTGGCCGGGACCGACGGCATCCTCGGCAATTGCCATGCTTCGGGCGTGCCGATCATCGCGGAGCATTGCGAGGAACATCTGCGGACGGGTTGGCCGATCTGCTATACTTCGGCGGACAGCGTGTTCCAGATCGCCGCGCATGAAGAGGCGTTCGGGTTGGACCGCCTGCTGAAGTTATGCGCCGACCTTGCCCCGCATCTGCACGCGATGAAGGTCGGCCGGGTGATCGCGCGGCCCTTTACCGGCACACCCGGAAACTTCAGGCGCACCTCGAACCGACATGACTATGCGATAGCGCCGCCTGCGCCGACGCTGCTGGATTGGGTGGCCGGGGCGGGACGTGCAACCCATGCGATCGGCAAGATCGGCGACATCTTTTCGATGCAGGGGATCGGCAGCCTGCACAAGGGCAAGTCGGACGCGGATCTCTTCGATCATCTTGATCGGCTGGGGGCAGAGGCTGAGGAGGGGTCGCTGACCTTTGCGAACTTCGTGGAGTTTGACACGTTACACGGTCATCCCCGCGATGTGGCAGGCTATGCGCGGGCGCTGGAATGGTTCGATGGGCGGGCGGGGGCGTTTCTGTCGCGCTTGCGTGCGGGGGATCTGGTGATCTTTACCGCCGATCATGGCAATGATCCGACCTGGCGCGGCACCGAACACACGCGCGAACGTGTCCCGGTCCTGTGCGCCGGGATCGGGTCGGGCTCGATTGGTCACATTGCCTTCGTCGATGTGGCAGCATCGGTCGCCATGCATCTGGGTGTGCCCTCACATGGGCCGGGGCGAAGTTTCCTGTGAGCGATCTGCCAAAAGTCGAGCTGCACCTGCACCTGGAGGGAGCGGCGCCGCCCGCCTTTATTCGGGGGTTGGCTCGCGAAAAACATATGGACCTGTCGGGGATTTTCGATGATCGAGGGGGCTACAAGCACGCGGATTTCTGGGATTTCCTGAAGGTCTATGAGGCCGCCACCGAAACGCTGAAATCGCCCGAAGACTATGCCCGCCTGACACTGGCGGTGCTGGAGGAAAGCGCCGCAAGTGGCGTGGTCTATTCTGAAACCTTCCTGTCCCCCGATTTCTGCGGGGGACGCGATCTGGGGGCGTGGCGAGAATACCTGCATGCCATCCGCGAGGCGTCGGATCAGGCTGAAAAAACCATGGGCATCACGCTTCGCGGGATCATCACCTGCATTCGGCATTTCGGTCCCGACAAGGCGCGGCAGACGGCAAAGTGCGCGGCGGAAACGGCAGGCGACTGGATCGTCGGGTTCGGCATCGCCGGGGACGAAAAGGTGGGCAAACCAAAGGATTTCCTCTGGTCCTTTGACATGGCGCGCGAGGCAGGTCTGCGGCTCACCGCCCATGCCGGGGAATGGGGTGGACCGGAGTCTGTGCGCGACGCGCTGCATGACCTACGGGTGGAGCGGATCGGTCATGGCGTGCGCGCAATCGAAGACCTGGCGCTAGTCGATGAGCTGGCGGAAAAGGGCGTAGTGCTGGAATGCTGTCCGGGCTCGAACGTGGCACTCGGCATTTACCCGACCTTTCGCAAGCACCCGATTGGCGAGCTGCACCATCGGGGCGTCAGGGTCACGGTCTCTACCGACGATCCGCCGTTCTTTCATACGACGATGACGCGCGAATATGAAATGTTGCACGAGGCGTTCGACTGGGATGACGGCGTCTTTCGCCAGATCGCCCAGACCTCGCTTGACGCGGCCTTTTGCGATGTCGATACCAAGACGCGCATCGCCAAACTCCTGGAGGCCTGAATGCTAGACCATTTGACTGTCGTCACGCACCCCTTGGTCCAGCACAAGCTGACGCTGATGCGCGAAAAGGACACTTCCACCGCGTCGTTCCGCAAGCTGTTGCGCGAGATCAGCTTGCTGCTGGCCTATGAGGTGACGCGCGAATTGCCGATGACGACCAAGCGGATCGAGACGCCGCTCGAGGCCATGGACGCGCCCGCGATCGACGGCAAGAAACTGGCGCTGGTGTCGATCCTGCGGGCGGGCAACGGGCTTCTCGACGGCATTCTGGAATTGATCCCGGCGGCACGTGTCGGTTTCGTAGGCCTGTACCGCGACCCCGAAACGCTGCAACCGGTGCAATACTACTGCAAGTTGCCGGACCGGCTGGACGAACGTCTGTCGATTGTTGTGGATCCCATGCTCGCTACGGGAAATTCGTCGGTTGCGGCGGTGGATTTGTTGAAAAAGTCCGGGGCGACCAACATCCGGTTCCTGTGTTTGCTGGCAGCACCCGAGGGAATCGCCCGCATGAAAGAGGCGCATCCCGACGTGCCGATTGTCACAGCTGCGGTCGATAGCCACTTGAATGACCACGGTTATATCGTTCCGGGCCTTGGTGATGCCGGAGATCGCATGTTTGGGACCAAATAGGCCGCTTGGACCTTTGACTCAGACGCTGTGCTTCGCCATCATCGTGCTTGTGGCAGGCGGGGGTGCAGATGTTCGGCAAAGTATTGGGAGGTGTCTGTCTGGCGACTGTTTTGTCTGTGGCCATCGCCTTGGCACAGCCTTCCACTTTCGACGAGCCGGCCGAACTGCCGCCCGCCAGTTTCAAGGGCCAGCAATATGTCGACAGCCGGGGCTGTGTCTTCCTGCGCGCGGGCTATGGCGGCAAAGTGTCCTGGGTGCCACGCGTGTCCAAGGACCGGACCCAGATGTGCAGCCCGCCAGATGCGGTGAAAGAGGCTGCGGTGGCCGAAGAGCCCACGGTGCAACCGGCTGTCGAAGTGGTCGCGGCACCCGCCGTCAAGGTCGCCCAAGCGCCGCGCAAGAAAGTGAAAAAGGTGGCCCCCCCGGCCCCGGCGCCAGTGGCACCGCAAGGATTGCGACTGGCCTGTCCGGCAGAGACGCCCTATCTGGAGCGTCTGCGGGTCAGCAGCGGTGAGACGAAGCTCTTCTGTACGCGCGGCGACGGGACGGTCGATGGGGCAAGCCTGCCGCGCCTGATCGATTCTGGCAAAGTCGTGGCCCATGTCACTGGCGTGACCGTCCAAGTGCCCAGCAATGCCCCTGTCGTTGTCCCCAAGGGCTATGAAAAGGCATGGAAGGATGATCGGCTGAACCCGCACCGTGCCAAGGGAACCGGGGACGGGGCCGCAGCGCAGGACACCGTCTGGACCAGAGACGTGCCGCAGGCCGGGGTGCCGGGCAATACGCCGGTGGCGCCCGTCAAGGCCCCTGTCAGGACGGCTGCCAAGGCATCGGGGGGGCTTTTCGTGCAGGTCGGCTCGTTTGCTGTGGCCAGCAACGCCGATGGGGCGTCGGGCCGCTTGGCAGCGCTGGGCTTGCCAGTCGCGCGCGCAAACCGCCATCTGAACGGCAAGGCGGTCGAGGTGGTCTTTGCCGGGCCGTTTGCCTCGTCGGCCGAGGCGCAGTCCGCCCTGACGGCCGCGCGTCGGGCCGGGTTCGGCGATGCCTTTGTCGTCCGTTGACCCACGTTAACTGTCGCAGATCGCCTGCAGGCTGAGCCAGTCACCATCCGACATCAGCGGGGCCGTCGTCGTGCCGGCGACCGGATCGCTTTCGATCAGGTTAGTGCGGGCGGGACCTTCGGCCAGAACGGCATCCGCGTAAGGTTGCACCGGCAACCCTGCAGCGGCGAACCGGGCCAAAAGGCGGTCTTGTGGCAATGAAACGGGGGCCCGCGCCAACAATGTTGCGCCATATCCGGCCAAGGCATCCCGGGGCAGGTTGCCCGATGTCAAAAGTCGAAACGTCGGCACCAGCCCGGCATGGTCCAGCACGGCCAGCATTGGGTCGGACTGTGCCGCGCGTTCTGCTTCGGCAAGGATCGCGCCCGCAACCGCCTCTGGACCTTTGGCATCGGTCAACAGGCGATTGGAGACCAGGATCAGGTCGCCCGGCAAATGCGCCCCGGCCGTGATGCCATCCCGCAGCACATAGACAATGGGCGTATCAGACGGCCCGAAAAGATGTTCGGACAAGGCGGCCAGCGCCACCAGCCCTTCTTGTCTTGTGCAGGGCGCACCGGCGACTCGGATGACGTCTTCCAAGGCGATTTGGCCGATCTCGGCCTGTTTGGCGGGAGGCAAGACCTGGGCTGTCTGGGACTTCAGAACCTGCGGCATCCAAAAGACACCGATCCCCAGCAGCGCCGCCGTTGACACAATGACCAATGCACCGCGCAACCGACCCGGACGCGGGATCGCGCTGGCCAGCACTGTTTGCACCTTGTCCAGTGCCGCAATCATCTGCGGGTCATCCAGTTCCAGCGTCTCGCGCGAGTCGGCAGCGGGGGAAAAGATGGCCCGGGAGGTTCCCGACCCAACGCGGGCAATGGCGGGCAAGGACCAATGACTGACTGCCACTTCGGTCTTGGGGTCCGACAGGATCAGTGTCGCTTCGCCCAGATGGACCAGCACCTCGCGCCGCTGGTCCGCCGGATCGTCTCGCCATAGGCCAGTGCTTTCCAGCCGTTGGTATTTGGTCAGCGCGGTCATCCGGTGGATTGGTCTCTGGGTTTGGGATCGGCGCGACCTTAGCGGTTTGGCCCCTTGGCCACAATCACCTGTCGAGGTGGCAAGACCGGTTCTGCCAGAGGGCACAGCGGTTGCGCTATGTCGTTTTCCGGCGCGCCAGGAACGGGGTGGTATCGTTCAGTGATGCTATTGTACGAACTTGAGGTGAACCGGCCGTGAGCACAACACAAGACCGCACGGGGACGGCGGCACTCTTGATTCTGGGCTATGCCGTGATCATCGGTTTTACGGACAATTACGTGAGGGTGATCGCCTCTGAAGCAGGGCTTTGGCAATTTCATGCCACTCGAAGCTTGATGGCGGCCCTGTTGTTGGCGCTTGCTGTGCCGGTGCTTGGTCTGCGGCTGCGGCCGCATAATCCACGTGCTGTCTTTGGCCGGTCGCTGCTGCACGGGCTGGCCATGCTGGTCTATTTCGGAGCACTGGCGTTTCTGCCCGTCGCGATCGTTGCTGCAGGGCTCTTCACCGCTCCGATTTTCGTGCTGCTGATCTCGCGGCTGGCTTACGGGCAAGTCATCAGCTGGCTTCAAATCCTTGCGGTAGCCATCGGGTTTCTTGGGGTCATCCTGGTCCTTGGACCAAAGGCGATGGCCGGGGCATCGCTCGCGGCGCTGTTGCCGGTTCTTGCCGGGGCCATGTACGCCCTTGGCAACGTGGCCACCCGGGCCTGGTGCGCGGACGAAACGGCCGAAACTTTGCTGGGTGGGTTCTTTGTCGTGCTGGGACTGCTTGGGGCCTTCGGGATGGCAGTCCTCGCCGTCTACCCACTGCCCGTTGCGCCAGGTGCAGACGGCTTTTTGCAGCGCGGGCCGGTCTGGCCGTCGACGACGTTCCTGTTCTGGACATTCGTTCAGGCGGCAGGATCGCTGTTGGCCGTCGGCATGATGATCCGAGGGTATCAGTTGACGGACGCCGGACGTGCCTCTGTTCTGGAATATGTCATCCTGCCGGCGGCGGCGGGATGGGGCTGGGTGCTCTGGAGACAACAGCTGGAGCCAATGGCACTGCTTGGCATCGGGATGATCGTATTGGCGGGGGTCCTGATCCTGCGCCGGAACCGTGATGCGGTGGCGGCGTCCTAATCTTCCATCGCGGCGCGCCAGTGACGACGACACAGGCTGACATAGGTCTCGTTCCCGCCGATGACGACCTGTTCGCCGTCATGCAGTGCCCGCCCGTCGGGCCCACGCCGGATAACCATGGTCGCTTTGCGCCCGCAACGGCAGATAGTGCGGACCTCGCGCATTTCATCCGCCCAAGCCAAAAGGGCCGCTGAGCCCGGGAAAAGGTTGCCCTGAAAATCGACACGCAAACCATAGCACATCACCGGCACGCCAAGGTCATCGACGGCGCGGGCAAGCTGCCAGACCTGATCCTTGGACAAGAATTGTGCCTCGTCGATAAAGGCGCAAGCGACCGGACCCTGCGCCATGCGCGCCTCGATCTTGGCAAAAAGGTCCTCGCCAACGGCAAAGGTATCGGCATCCTCGCCAAATCCTATGCGGCTCGCAATACGACCCTGACCTGCGCGTTTGTCGAACTGCGCGGTCATCAGATAGGTCTGCATCCCCCCTTCGCGGTAGTTGTGCGAGGCTTGCAGCAGGGCGGTCGACTTGCCTGCATTCATGGTGGAATAGTGAAAGTAAAGCTTGGCCATAGGGCGACTTAACCTGACGTCCCGGGGCCGTGCAAGAGGGGCTGGACACGGGTCGGACGATGCCCGCCGGTCCAGCCCGAAGTTGGTTCTGCACATGCCGGCATTCGCGCGGCAGATTGTTCACCCCTTACCCGACGCCAGCATAACAGAAGGCCATACACAAAAACTTCGGACAGGTCCGCCATGGGGCCTTGGTAGAAAACTGAAACTCAGCCCCCGTTTGGACCCAGGCATAGCGGACCTGCAAGACAGCCCGCGCTGGGGACGCAGGCAGCCCCTTTCCGGTTCCTTGTTCGGAACATGTTAATGAATGACAATTTCCGAAAGACAAATTAATGGG
>JANPBI010000261.1:0-5532 GCA_031430315.1 Rhodobacterales bacterium
TTGCCGAAAGCGGCTCGTCGCCAAGAGCCGGATGGCCTGCGGCAAAACTGCACAACACCAGTGCTGCGGCCGTCAGGCGGTCAATTGGCATCCAGCGTCACCGGTTGTGTCACATCGCTTTGGGCGGGGCTCAGATCGCCAAGATAGGCGAAACCAACCAGTCCGATAAATCCAAAAAACACGAGAAACACGAGAAACTTGATCAGTCGCATCATGGCCGCATTGCCTTTTCTTCACTGCCCGTCGCATTCGTTGATGCAAAGCCGCAGCGGGTTGGATCCCAAGGGCCGCGCTGGTGTCACCGTGCATTATATATATGGCATTTCGGACAAGTTCACGCCATTCAGGAAATGGCATGTGCATTCTCGGCGATTGATTGCACGAGGCAAGGAGGGATTGCTGCAGCAATGCAACCGGGCAAAGGCAACCATGGTCTGGCAACGGCGTCGGCGCGGCTGCGCAAATGCGTCATCCTTGTAGGCATGATGGGGGCGGGCAAGACTGCCGTCGGCACCGCTACGGCGAAGCTTTTGGGGGTGCCTTTTCTTGATTCGGACGACGAAATAGCCCGGGCCGCCCAGCGAAGCATTGCCGAAATTTTCGAACGGGACGGCGAGGCGTTCTTTCGGGCACGCGAAACCGAGGTGCTGGGCCGTTTGCTGCAAGGAGAGCCTGTCGTGCTGTCAACCGGCGGCGGGGCTTTCCTAAACCCCCAGAACCGCGAAATGATCCGCGACGCCGGGATTACGGTCTGGTTGCGCGCGGATCTGGACCTGTTGTGGCAGCGCGTGCGCCACAAATCGACCCGGCCCTTGTTGCGGACCGCTGATCCCCGAGCCACGCTGACGGCGATCCATGACGCCCGTACTCCCATCTATGCGCTGGCAGACCTTGTGGTTGATGCCGTGCCTGACCTATCCGTCGAGGGGATGGCGAAAAAGGTGATCGCCGCGTTGCGCAAGCGTTCCGATGTCCTGACGGTCGCAGAGGAATAACCCATGGATCGCGTACATGTTGAGCTGGGATCGCGGTCCTATGAAGTCCGGATCGGATCCGGTCTGATTGCCGATGCAGCCCGGCAGATCGGCCCGATCCTGCGGCGCAAGAAGGTGGCGGTCATCACCGATGAGACGGTCGCCATGACTCATCTGATGCGCTTGACGGTGGCGCTGGAGGCGGGCGGGATCAGCCTGACCGCACTGGCCTTGCCCGCCGGTGAAAGCACCAAGTCCTGGCTGTATCTGACCCGTGCCGTCGATTGGCTGTTGGAGCACAAGGTCGAACGCGGCGACGTCATTGTGGCCTTTGGCGGCGGGGTGATCGGTGACCTGGCGGGCTTTGCCGCCGCGATTCTGCGACGCGGCGTGCGGTTCGTGCAGGTCCCCACGACTTTGCTGGCCCAGGTGGACAGTTCGGTCGGCGGAAAGACCGGGATCAACAGCGATCACGGCAAGAACCTGATCGGGGCTTTCCACCAGCCCACCCTTGTGCTGGCCGACATCGACGTTCTAGACACCTTGCCAGACCGCGACTTCCTGTCGGGCTATGGTGAGGTGGTGAAATACGGCCTGCTGGGCGATGCCGCGTTCTTTGACTGGCTTGAGACCAACGGCCCCGCGCTGCGCGAAGGTGACAAGGCCGTCCGGCAATCGGCAGTGACCAGATCGGTCCAGATGAAGGCGGGGATCGTCAGCCGCGACGAGACCGAAGAAGGCGAGCGCGCCTTGCTGAACCTGGGCCACACCTTTGGTCACGCGCTGGAAAAGGCGACGGGTTATTCAGACCGTCTGTTGCATGGCGAGGGTGTGGCCATCGGCTGCGCGCTGGCGTTTGAGTTGAGCCAGCGGCTCGGTCTTTGCGCCCAAGAAGCGCCAAGCCGCGTGCGCGCGCATCTACAGTCCATGGGGATGATGACGGATATTGCCGACATCGCCGGCGATTTGCCGGATGCAGACGGACTTTTGGCTATGATGGGGCAGGACAAGAAAGTCGTTGACGGGCGGCAACGCTTTATCCTGTCGCGCGGCATCGGCCAGTCTTTCGTGGCCGAAGACGTTCCGATGGAAGTCGTGCGCGCATTACTGTCGGATGCCTTGCGCGGACGCTGACCTGCCGCCAGGGGCGTTGACGTTGCGTGCGACTTGGTCGGGTCACGGCTGCTTGAAGATGCAACGATTTGTGAAACGTCGGGATACGGGCCGGCAACAGTGACAGTCGTCCAATCTTTGGGCGATGGGGCAATCTGCGGTTCTGACCGGCGAGGTGATGTCTGGCGTCGTTGGCGCAACTCGGCGCAGCAAGCCGTATGGATGCGCCGCTTTCCATCATCGTTGTCGCAAAGGACCGAGATCGCGCGATCATGATCGTTGTCAGTGTGTAAGCGGCTGGTGACCAAGACTTAGTGGTCTTCGCCGACCACACCGGTCTTGCCCGCCGGATCGCCGACCCCAATCCCGACATCTTGCTGATCGACGTTGCCAATCCGTCGCGCGACATGCTGAAGGAATTGACCTTCGCGACCGCTCCGTTGGAACGCCCCGTCGCCATATTGTGGACCAAAAAATTGGGAACCTGACCCGCGCCGCCATCGGAGAAGGGGGGGGGCGGCCTATGCGGTGAGGGGCCTTCTCGGCAGGATCGCATCAAGCCTAACCTCGGTGCCGCAATTGCGCGCTTTCATATGATGCATAAGATGCAGGTCAAACTGTCCGAGACCCGTCGCGCGCTTGAGGAACACAAGGTCATCGACCGCGCCAAGGGCATCGTTATGCGCGCACGCGGCATCGGTGAGCATTGGGGATGTCGTCTGATGCGCAAGACGGCGATGGATCAAGGCCGTAAGGCCGCCGATGTGGCCCAGGCACTGGTTCTGTCGGCAGAGTTGCTGAAATGACCGTTTCGATGCGGCTTGGCTATCTACCCTTGCTCGACGCGGCGCCGCTGTTGGTCGCCGAGGCCCTTGGCTTTGCCAAGCAAATAGTGCTGGATCTGGTGCCTGCGCCAAGCCGGGCCGCATTGCGCGACATGCTGGTGCTGGGGAACAAGTGACGGCAGATCACTTGCTGTCGCCGGTCCCCTTCGCTCAGGCGCTGGGACTGGGCGGATCGTCGGCCCGGTTCGAGGCCTTGTCGGTGCTCAAGGCCAATGGTGACGTGTTCGGCATCTCGCAAAAGGTTGGCGATGGGGTGCGGACGGCGGGCCATGACTTTGAATTTGCCGATGCGCGAAAGGCAGGTCTGGCCCTGGTTGCCTCGGTAGGGAACGTGCTGCGCATCGCGGGGCCGTTTCCGTTTTCGATGCATGCCGAACCGGTGCATTATTGGTTGAACGGTCTGGAATGCACGACCCCCGCTGCCTTTTCGGCGGTCAGTGTGCCGCCGCCCCGGATGGCCAATGCGCTGGCGGCAGATGAGATCATTGCTGACCATCACGCTTGCGCTGCCAACGTCTGTCGAAACCCAATGCCTCAAAAAGGTGAACTGACGCTTGGTTTCATCAACCTTACGGACATGGCACCTTTGGCGATCGCCAAGGACAAGGGGGGACTTCGAGGACGAAGGGCTGTTCGTGACGCTGAAGGCGCAGTCCAACTGGAAAGTGTTGCTGGACCGCGTTATCACAGGCGAGATTGAGGCACACACATGCTTGCGGGCCAACCGTTTGCCACGACCATCGATTACGGGACCAAGGGTGCGATTATCACATCTCTGCCGATGGACCTGAGCAGCAATGCGCCCACCATGTCCAATGCAGTCTTGGACGCGATGAAGCCCAATGTGCCATTGGTTGCCGATGGCAAGCCGCAGCACCCGATCCCGGCCTCTGCCCTGAAACCCGTGGTCGGGGCTGATGCCGCCGAAGGCAAGCCGTTCAACCCTGGCGCGGATACCAATCCCAACACCACGCTGGCGCTGACCAAGGCTTTGATCCGCGCTGCAATCTGGCTGGATGAAGGGGATAACACTAACCGCGACGAAGCGGTGGAGATCCGGAGCCGCGCGGAATATGTGGGTGCCGACGCGGCGGTGATCGCCAATGCGATGAAGGGGACCTTTGAGTACGAAAAGGAAGACATCCGGTTCACCCCCGACTTCAACGTGTTCTTTCGCTATAACGCGACCTTTCCCTACAACTCCGGTGCGGTCTGGTACCTGACCCAGATGCGCCGCTGGGGCCAGATCCCCGATGCCAAGGATGATGCCTGGTTCGATGCTACGGCTAAATCCGTCTACCAGCCCCATAACTACAAACAGGCTGCAGAAGCGATGATCGCGGACGGGCTGGCCACTGCCGGTACGTTCGACTTTGATGTCGATGGATACCGCGAGCCCACTTCAGACTTCATCGACGGTATCGCCTATAACGATCTGACTCCAAACGCCTATATCGACAGCCTGCCTATTGGATTGACGCAAAACACAACCTCTCGGGCGGAGAAATCACAAACTGATGCGACCTGGCCCGTCCCGAACTCCGGGGCGCGCCGAACGTCTCTTAAGGACATTGCCCATGACCGCGATCGATCCCCTTGCAATGGCCAAGATGACGCGGGCTGATCCTGCCGCTGTTCGCAACCAACGGCCTGCATCCATTGGCAAATGCGAACCTTGGGTCCGGGTCATGAGACTTGCCTGGCTGACCCCCGTCGACCGGCCCATGACGGGGGGAAAACCCTCGGGCGGAGCTTGCAGATTTCTGGCGAATGGCCTGTGTTTCGATGCTGGCGATTGCGTGATTTCTGGCGCTATGGGCGTCCCTTGCCGCGATGGTGCAAACGTCGCTTGAGATCATTCCGGGGCAGGCGAAAGTCTGGCAGCAGGCGCTGGTCCTGCATCCCGATGCCAGCGCAGAAGCCGCAAGGAAGTGAATGTTTGAGGAAAAGCAGGCCGCCAAAAAATGCCGAACTGATCGCCGCTGGCAGGGCCGGTGAGGTCAAGACATGCGCCTATTCCGGCAAGCCGACCTACTAATAGCAGATCTGGACCTCGATCCAGACCATTTTCTTCAGGGTCTTGACTGCAACCATTTTGGCGGTGCCGCTTGGCATTCTGTCGGGCTAGTCACCTAAGGCCGGCGCCGCGGTCAACACGCTGGTCCAGATCTTCAAGCCCGTCTCGCCCTTGGTCTCGCTTCCCATCTTTACCATGGTCGTCTCCGCCGTGGCTGCCAACGGCGAGCGGCCTTGCCGCTGATCTTTACCGGTTTGCGTCTGTCGCTGGGGGTCGGCTGGATGGTCCTGATCGCCGCTGAAATACTGGTGAAAATCTGGGCCATGGCAAATTCGTCTGGGACGAGTTCCAGAAAGGATCGCAAGACAGCGCGGCCCGCATCATACCCAAGGCCAGCTAGCCAGAGCGGCAGGAGGTTGTCGAATACTACCTGGAACGGGTGGACCTGGCAGATGTGATGGAACGCCCGGTATCCGACATGTCCAACGGCATGTGCCAGCGGGTTGGCATGGCGCGGGCCTTTGCACTGTCGATCAAGCTGCTTCTCGTGGACCAGCCGTTCGGGATGCTGGACAGTCTGATC
>JANPBI010000262.1:0-15705 GCA_031430315.1 Rhodobacterales bacterium
GACGCCCCCCCGCATGAACCGGTAACCCCAAGACCCCCGAACACACCGCCCTCGCCCTCGCCGGCCTCCTCCAGGTCGTCCAATACGCCCTCATGGCGATCCCCGCGAACCTTGAACTCGGGGTCGGCAAGACCCTCTCCCCCCGCGACCCAGACCGTCTCGGCAAGCCGCTCATCGAACAAGTCTCCCCCCGCACCGGTCGCCTTTTCCGCGCGCTCAACAACCATTTTGAGGGGTTGATCCTCTTCACCCTCGCGGTCGTCGTCGTCACCCTTTCCAACCAGTCCACCGCCGTTACCCAATGTGCCGCCTGGACCTACCTCGCCGCCCGCGTCCTTTACGTCCCGGCCTATGCCTTCGGCCTCGTCCCCTGGCGCTCGGCGATCTGGTTTGTCGGGTTTCTCGCGACCATGACGATGATCGTGGCTGCACTTCTGTGACCCGAGATGTATGTACGGTTGGCATACGTTTGGCATACGTTTGGCATACGCTTTGCAGACGCCTCAAAACCCAAGGATGTGACCCATGGCCAGCTTTGACGTGATCTATATCGGTGCCGGTCCCGGCGGCTATGTCTCCGCCATCCGTGCCGCCCAACTGGGCCTGTCGGTCGCGGTGGTCGAAGGGCGCGAGACGCTGGGGGGCACCTGCCTCAACATCGGCTGCATCCCGTCGAAAGCCTTGCTGCACGCGACCCATATGCTGCACGAAACCCATGAAAACTTTGAGAAAATGGGCCTGGTGGGCGGGGCACCAAAGGTCGATTGGGCCCGCATGCTGGGCTACAAGGATGACGTAGTTGGCCAGAACACCAAGGGGATCGAGTTCCTCTTCAAAAAGAACAAGATCACCTGGATCAAAGGCTGGGGCACCATCCCCGCCGCCGGTCTGGTCAAGGTCGGTGACGATATCCATGAGACAAAAACGATAGTAATCGCAACGGGTTCCGAGCCATCCAGCCTGCCCGGAGTCACCGTCGACGAGGTCACGGTGGTCACCTCAACCGGTGCCCTCGTCCTGCCCAAAATCCCCAAAACGATGGTGGTGATCGGTGCCGGGGTGATCGGGCTGGAGATGGGCTCGGTCTATGCCCGCCTCGGCACGCAGGTCACCGTCGTCGAATACCTCGACGCCATCACCCCCGGCATGGATGCAGAAGTCGCGAAAACCTTCCAGAGAATCCTGAAAAAACAAGGTCTTAAGTTCATTCTGGGCGCGGCCGTACAGGGCGTCACGACCACCAAAAAGGGCGCATCCATCGCCTACAAACTGCGCAAGGACAACTCCGACGCCACGCTGGACGCCGATGTCGTCCTCGTCGCCACGGGCCGCAAACCCTATACCGCGGGCCTGGGGCTGGAGGCGCTTGGGGTCGAAATGCTGCCCCGCGGCCAGATCAAGATCGACGATCATTTCCAGACCAATATCAAGGGGATATACGCCATCGGCGACGCCATCCCCGGCCCGATGCTGGCCCACAAGGCCGAGGACGAAGGCATGGCCGTTGCGGAAATCCTTGCCGGCAAGTACGGCCACGTTAACTACGGCGTCATCCCCGGCGTGATATACACGACGCCTGAGGTGGCAAACGTGGGCATGACCGAAGAACAGCTGAAAGAGGCCGGGGTGGCCTACAAGGTCGGCAAGTTCCCCTTCATGGGCAATGCCCGCGCCAAAGCTGTGTTTCAGGGCGAGGGGTTCGTAAAAATCCTTGCCGATCAAGCGACTGACCGGATCCTGGGTGCGCATATCATCGGCCCGATGGCGGGGGACCTCATCCACGAGATCTGCGTCGCGATGGAATTCGGCGCGTCCGCACAAGATCTTGCGTTGACATGCCACGCGCATCCCACATTTAGCGAGGCGGTGCGAGAGGCTGCCCTCGCATGCGGCGACGGTGCCATTCACGCCTGATCCGGGTGCTGAAAACGAAAAGAGCCGCACCAGCGGCCTGTTTGCATAGTGCGATTTTGCCTGTTGGTGGGGCTCTATTGCCCAAATCAGCCTGAGATCGAGTTTTCCCTTCCTCTGGAGAGACTGATCCCACGAGCAGAGTTTGCGGCGTTCCAAGCGCCGTGAAGCGGTTCAGGATTGCGGCCGTGATTTGTAGATCGGCACCCTGCCTTTCGAAGTCGCGCGCGATGCGTTGCCGGGTACCGGCCCGCGACCAAGCTCTGTAAGGGACGCGCTCACCGAGCAACTTGAAGCACCGCATTTTGGTCTCGGCCAGGCTTTGTCGTTGAGACCCGCTCCAGCGCCTCCAGATCGCGCGGCTCAGGCGGCGGGTGGCGGGTGGCAGGTGGCGGGTGCCGCGAAGGATCTCGTTTCGGGCCTGTGCGCCAGGTCTGATCTTCAGCCATGGCCGCGCGTTCTTGCGTGTAGGGATGACGGCACAGGCGCTACGTGCGGCCCTTCTCGTGCAACTAAACATGCACTGCGGGGCAGTGGATGGCGGCGTGCCAGGCACGCGTGTCATAACGCTGTGACGGGCCGCGTGGTGGTTCTGGAAACGAAGGGCGATCACCTTCAGAATCCCGACACAGACTACAAGCGGGCCGTCCTGTCCTTCCTGACCACAAGTTTTTCGTGCGACAGCGCCGTGCCTGCCGGGCAGCTTCAAATTGAGATGACGGGCGAGACGGTCGAATGTGCACTTGTTTTGATGCAGGACATAGCAACGACATTGCCAACACTGATACAAAAACCGTGACACCCAGCTTCGGAGACCTGCCATTCAGCCTAGAAATACGCAAGCAATGGTGTAGTTATCCTTAGGCCCTCTTTCGACGATGCAATTCTTAGCATTTTCCACAAGCTCTGTTGGGGTGTTGGCTCCAATGAGTAGTTCGCGCATTTCCCGCAACAGGACGATGCCGTGGACGCCATCTGATGTGATGACAAATCTGTCACCCGGCATCGTTTCGAACTCGAAGGTGTCTATGGTCGGCGCGCTATGGTCTCCGAGTGCGCTCTCCAATATGTGTTGTCTTGGATAAACGGATAGTTCCTCTTTCGAAAGTTTGCCCGCCTCAAAAAGACGCTGGCCCTCAGAGTGATCCTTGGTCAATCTCTTGATGCCAGAGGCACGGGCTATAGCCGCCCTAGTGTCCCCGCAATGCACGCCAACGACTCCAAAATTGCCAAATGCCAGAATGGTTATTGTCGTTGCCATTTTCGAGTGGAGAGGATTTTCAATCTGGGATTGAAGGATTTTCGAATGGGCCTTGATTACAGCGGACTTGAGTGCGCGTTGAGATAAAGATGCGGTATCCAGATGTTTCTTGACCGTTGAGATTGCAAGATTGGACGCAGCATCTCCACTGCCCATGCCTCCAAGGCCATCAGCCACAGCCATAACTAAAGAGCCATCCTTAGCATGCCAAATCGCCACAGCGTCTTCATTGACTGTGCGAGGTCCAGCTTCCGTAAGAAAGGCACTCAAAATTTTCATTTTCACAAGTCGCCCAATGCCTTAAAGATTCTGGGATGATAGTGAACACGATTGAACGAAATCGAACGTTCCAGTTGTTCGAAATCCTGACAGACTGACTTGCCAGCTACATGCAGTTGAACCACCATCCGCTTTGCTAGACCTTCATCCATTGATGCGCCGCAAAGCCGGACAAATTTTCGTTCCACAAACCATCTATTGTGCGATATTCCCAATTCAAGCATAGAAAGAAGACATTCAACTTGGGTCTCAAAGTCACACTTTTCGATGAATGCCTCAAGACGATTTGCAATTGCATCGGTCTGATCAAATCCGAATGACGTCTTCTTGACCCAATCAGCGAAAATTAGTCGAATTACCTTTGCGCTGGTCTGCTCCACTTCACAAAGCGACGCAATCTTATCTGAATTCAGCTTGCCGCAAATAGCCGCTATGTCCGACTCTTTTGCCGCGTTTGCAAGAAAATCTGCGATTTTGGGCCAGAAGCTCGCGTCAGGGGCATCTTCAGACGAAAGAACAGCAATATAGTCGACTGAAGTATTACTGACCGTTCCTTGAGGTTCATAGTCGATACTTAGAATTGCGTCCAGAACAGCCCGTGCCGAAGCGAACCGCTTCGATGGGTCATCCCGCGTGCAGTTTAACAGGCCTGCTGAAAACTCGCCCAGTTCTCTAATTTCCCGAAACGGCACGCTAGGCTCAGTGCCAACCATATCGTGAAGAATGCAGCCCAATGAGAAGACATCAGACTGAATTGATGCCGTCTTTAAATCTTGCGAGTTTTCAAGTGCGGTATAGTAGTCCGAGCCCTTGCCCATCCCGGTCTTCGTAAGACCCGAGAGTGTCGTTTCCTTCATTGAAATTAAGCCGAAATCACTAATCGCATAGACGGAGGATTGGCCATCTCCAAATCGAAGAACATTGTGTGGCTTTAAGTCTCTATGATATATCTGCATCGAATGCAGTTCTTCTAATCCCGCGACAATATCGCTGAGAGCGGACATAAAAGTTCCATTTAGCTTTCGATCTTTTACTAAGTCCTTATCCAAACTGCTAGTGGCGAGCGGCATCAGATAGTAGGGCGGGCTGTTCGCCAAATCGCTGTAGACAATGGGGACGATATTGGGATGCGAGAGGCCTCCTTGAATTCTGACCTCTTTTGCAAATCTCTTTAATACGTTTGCGAGAAGTTCGGGCGTTAAAAGCTGATTCTGCGAAAACAACTTGCAGGCATACTCCTTCCCATCATCGGCAAGAACAAGATCAACATTGCCGAAGCCTCCTTGACCGATCCGAACCTGAGTCTTTACAATTTGTATCGAGCAACCTCTGGCGAGTGAACGTTTTCTGTCGTTACGGGGCGGACTAACGCCTTAGCCTCAGGTTAGGTTATTGTAAGGCGAGACCTTCAGCAACGTCGTCCGAGGGTAAAAGCGGAAAACGCAAATCGGTCTAGGGGCAACACTCTGGGTCAGGTGCGAGCGCCAACGTTTTCTATAGAATCGAAACCGCAGCACACGTCCGTCGCCGCCTGAGATTGACGAATTGCGATGCAGTCGAACTTCGCTTTTCACAGCGACCTATGCCAAGAGCTCGGCAAGTTGCCTTCGTTGGCTTATCTGACGGTGATGACTCGGTGATGACTCGCGGCAGCATCATGCATTGCCTTCGTTGTCATCAACTTACTAAGTCATTGAAAAGACTTAGGTAAATTGGTGGAGCCAGGGAGGATCGAACTCCCGACCTCTTGAATGCCATTCAAGCGCTCTCCCATCTGAGCTATGACCCCACCGGAGGCGACAAGGCCTTGCGGCCTTGCGGCGGTGTTTATGGGACCGGACTTTGGGGCGCAAGTGAAAAATGCCCCGAAATCCGGGCTAAACCTTATGGTTCCTCGTCGTTGGCGGCGACGTCGGTCAGATCATCCAGCGATACGTTGTCGTCGGCATCTTCTTCCAGCAGCTCGTCATCCAGCTCGGTGTCGTCGGCAACGCCGGGCACCAGCAGATCATCTTCTTCGGTGTCCAGATCGTCGACCAGAACCTCGTCGTCCTTTTCAGGAACCACACGGGAAATCACGGCGGCCGCCATCTTGCGACGGGCCGATTCGATGTCGACAACTTCGCCCGTGTAGGGGCTGACAACCGGCGACTTGTTCAAGTCGTAAAAGCGCTTTCCGGTGGTGGGGCAAATGCGCTTGGTGCCCCATTCTGCCTTGGGCATATCGTTCCCTTGGATTTTGGATGAACCAGTGAGACGGTCGCTTGCCACAGGTCCCGCCCCGTGTCAAAGGCTTTCGCGCCATGCCAATCCTGACCGGATCGCCCCCCATCGACGTGACCCTGCGCCGCTCTGCCCGGACGCGGCGGTTTTCGCTGCGGGTATCGCGGCTGGACGGGCGGGTGACGCTGTCTTTGCCCCTCCGGGCAAGGGAAAGCGAGGCGCTGAGCTTTCTGAGGGCGCAGGAAAGCTGGCTGCGCCAAACGCTGATCGAGATGTCGTCAAGCGTGCCGCAAGGGGTCATGCTGGGGTCAAAAATCCCCGTCGAGGGCGATTCTTTCAGCCTTGTTCAAGGATCAGGCCGGTCGATCAAGGTCGAGGGCGACCACATTCTTGTGCCCGGCGATCCGGCCCAGGCGGGGGTGCGGATCGGAGCCTGGCTCAAGGTGCTGGCGCGGGACCGGTTGGCGGCGGCCTCGACCCACTATGCCGGTCTTGTGGATCGCCCCTACAGCCGCCTGACTTTGCGCGACACTCGGTCCCGTTGGGGGTCGTGCAGCCATGACAAGGCGTTGATGTACAATTGGCGGCTAATCATGGCCCCGCCCTCGGTGCTAGCCTATGTCGCAGCGCATGAGGTGGCACACCTGATCGAGATGAACCATTCGGCCGATTTCTGGGCTGTCGTCTCGCGCATCTATCCGGACTATGCGGCAGAACGCGCATGGTTGCACCGCGAGGGGCAGGCCCTGCACCGATACCGCTTCGGGGATTGACCGCCGCGCCGGGGCCGTGCTTGCTCTGTCAATGGCCACGCCCCCGCGCCCGTCCGACCTGACCGCCAACGCGCATGAACGCGTCTACCGCACCCTGCGCCAGCAGGTCATGCATGGCGAGTTGGTCCCCGGCCATTCTTTGACCCTGCGCGGCATCGGCAAGCAGTTCGGCGTGTCGATGACCCCGGCGCGGGAGGCAGTGCGGCGGCTGGTGGCAGAGGGGGCCTTTACTCTGTCCACCTCGGGCCGCGTCTCCACCCCCGAACTATCCCCCGAAAGGATCGAGGAACTCGCCGCCATCCGCGCCTTGCTGGAGCCGGAAATGGCGGCGCGCGCCCTGCCCCGCGCGCATTTCGCGCTGATCGAACGGCTGACGCTGATCAATTCGCTGAATGCCGAGGCCGTCGCGCGGCATGATGCCATTGCCTATGTGCGGACCAACCTCGAATTCCACCGTACGTTGTACCTGCGTGCACAGACCCCAGCGATGCTGGCCATGTGCGAAACCGTCTGGCTGCAGTTAGGGCCGACGATGCGCGCCCTGTATCAGCGCCTGCGCCGCAATGAACCTCCGCAGCACCACCGGCTGATTCTGGCGGCGTTGAAGGCGGGGGACGAGCCAGGTCTGCGGCTGGCAGTGCGGACAGATGTGACACAAGGGCTGCGGCATCTGGCAGGCTAAGGGCGGACGCGGTAGGACGGGTCGAGGGGGCGTCGATGCGCAAGATTTTCATTACCGGAACGGCGGGATTCATCGGCTATCACTTGGCCGCGTTGCTGCTGCGCGAGGGGTTCGCAGTCCACGGCTATGATGGGTTGACAGACTACTACGACGTTGCCCTCAAGGAACGCCGCCACGCGATGCTGCTGCAAAATCAGGGATTTGCCTGCACCATCGGGCGGCTGGAAGACATGAAGCGGCTTTCACAGACGGCGACCGATTTTGCCCCCGACGTCATTGTGCATTTGGCAGCGCAGGCGGGTGTCCGGTATTCATTGGAGAACCCGCGCTCCTATATCGACAGCAATGTTGTCGGCACCTTCAACCTGATGGAAGTGGCCCGCGAGATGAAGGTCGATCATCTGCTGCTCGCATCGACCTCATCGGTCTATGGCGCGAACGACAGCCTGCCTTTCGTGGAAACCGACAAGGCTGACATGCCGCTGACCATCTATGCCGCGACGAAAAAGGCGACCGAGGCGATGGCGCATTCCTATGCCCATTTGTGGAACCTGCCGACCACGATGTTTCGCTTTTTTACCGTCTACGGTCCGTGGGGGCGGCCCGACATGGCGCTGTTCAGTTTTGTCGAGGCGATGCGCGAAGGGCGACCCATCAACGTCTACAATCACGGTCAGATGTTCCGTGACTTCACTTATATCGATGATCTGGTGCGCGGCATCCGCCTTTTGATTGACGTAGTGCCCATGCGACCCGCGACACCCACCGACATCGACCCCGGTGACAGCCTTAGCCCCGTCGCCCCCTACCGCGTGGTCAATATCGGCAATGGAACCAAGGTGCAGCTGATGGAGTACATCGAGGCCATCGAGGCCAGCCTTGGCGTCAAGGCGGTCTGCAATTTCATGGACATGCAGCCAGGCGATGTACCCGCGACATGGGCCGACAACGCGCTGCTGCAACGGCTGACCGGGTTCGAGCCAAAGACTGACGTGGCGACCGGTGTTGCGCAGTTTGTCGAATGGTATCGCGATTATCGCAGCGCTTGATCGTCCACCATTGCAGTTGTTGGTTCAGATTGGTAACAATCCTTGACCAATAGCCGGGGTTTCCATGCCGCCAGTCATCACCTGCATCGACGACCTGAAACGGATCTACAAACGCCGCACGCCGCGCATGTTCTATGACTACTGTGAAAGCGGCAGCTATACCGAGCAGACCTTTCGCGACAACATGACGGACTTTGCCCAGATCCGCCTGCGTCAGCGGGTAGCACGGGACCTGTCGGGACGCGTACTTTCCTCCACCATGATCGGCCAGCCAGTCTCGATGCCTGTGGCGCTGTCGCCGGTCGGATCAACGGGCATGCAATGTCCCGACGGCGAGATCAAGGCGGCGCGGGCAGCGGCGAAATTCGGCGTGCCCTATACCCTGTCCACCATGTCGATCTGCTCGATCGAGGATGTCGCCGCCGCCAGCCCAACGCCATTCTGGTTCCAGATCTACGTGATGCGCGACCACGATTTCGTCGATGCGATCATCGAGCGAGCGCGCGCGGCGAAGTGCTCGGCACTGGTCGTGACGCTGGATCTGCAAATCCTGGGGCAACGGCACAAGGACCTGAAGAACGGCCTGACCAGCCCACCGAAGCTGACGCTGCCCAATCTGATCAACATGGCCACCAAGCCGCGGTGGACTTTGGGCATGCTCCAGACCCCTCGTCGCAGCTTTCGCAACGTCATCGGACATGTGAAGGGAGTGAAGGACCTATCGAACCTGACGGCCTGGGCGAACGAACAGTTCGACCCCAAGCTCGACTGGTCCAAGGTCACCCGCATCCGCGACCAGTGGGACGGCAAGTTTATCCTGAAGGGCATCCTTGATGCCGACGACGCCCGTATGGCGGCGGATGCCGGGGCGGATGCGATCATCGTGTCGAACCACGGCGGGCGGCAGCTGGACGGAGCGCTGTCCTCGATCCGCATGCTGCCGCAGATCGTGCGAGCGATCGGCGACCGGACCGAGGTCTGGATCGACGGCGGCATCCGAACCGGTCAGGACATCCTGAAGGCCAAGGCAATGGGGGCGCATGGGACGATGATCGGACGCAGCTATATCTACGGTCTGGGCGCGATGGGCGAGGCGGGGGTCACCAAGGCGCTGGAGGTTCTGCAAAAGGAACTCGATATCTCGATGGCGTTGTGTGGCGAGCGGGACGTGGCGGATCTTGGCCGCCACAACCTGCTGGTGCCCGAGGACTTTGAGGGTCGCTGGGCCAGCAACTAGCGCCTGAGCAGCAACCGCGCCAAGACCGGCACGATCAGCAACATCCCGGCCGCAAAGACAAACGCCATCCGCAGCCCAAGTGCGCCCGCGATGAAGCCCAGGATCGGCGGGCCGAAGAAATAGCCGAAATAGCCCAGCAAGGTTGCCCGCGCCACAGCCCTTGCCCTTGCCTCGGGCGCGGACAGGGTGCCGACCAGCGAAAACGCCGTCGGGGCGATCAGGGCGGACCCGATCCCCATCACGATGAACCCCACATAGGCCATCGCCGGACTAACCGCCCCCGCCGCGATCAGCGCGCCGACTGCCGCCACGACCGCCCCCCCGGCCAGCAACACGCCCGGCGCGACCCGGTGCGCCATGCCCTGTCCGACAAGCCGCGCCACACCCATCGTCAGCGCCATCGCGGCGGGGCCCAATGAGCCCAGCACCGGCGATCCGCCCAAAGTCTGTTCGATATGCAGCGCCGACCAGTTTTCGGCGGCGTTTTCGGTCAGGAATGACACCAGCACGATGCCGCCACCGATCACCGGCACCCAGCCCAACGCCGCCAGCGCCCGGTCTTTCGGTGCGCGCAGGCCCTCGATGGTGCCGTCGCGCTCCACCGTTATCAGGGCGAAGACCAGCACCATTCCGGCCATGGTCGCCGTCACAGCGCCCGGTGGCCAGCCGCCTTGGCGCAGCACGCCGGTCATCACCGCACCGCCCGCATAGCCGAACGAATAGGCCGCGTGGCACAGGTTCATCAGGGGCATGCCGCGTGCGGCCTCCATCGTCGTGACGCGGGCGTTCATCAGCACATCGGTCAGCCCCGTCGCCGCACCGCACGCCATCAGCGCCACCGGGAACAGCCAGACCGACGCCGACTGCCCCGGCAGCACAAAGGCCAGCGCCATCGCGATGCTGGCGACCGGCAGCGCAACCCGCCCCAGTGCCGCACCCACCGCAGGCGCCGCCAGCATTGCCAGCACTCCGGCAATCGGCGCCATGAACATCAGGCGGCCAAGTTCGCCCTCATCCACCGCCAGCATGGTTTTCAGGTCGGGCAGCACGGCGGCAAAGCTGCCCCAGCCGACGCCCATGGCGGCAAAAGCCGCCAGTGCGGGCCGGGCAAAGGCAAGGGTGGACGGATTGCGCATGACGGCTCCGACGGGGACGTGGCCTAGCTAGACCGGGGGCAAGACAACGGCAAGGCACCCAGCGCTTTTGGCAGTGCATGGCACAACTTCACGCTTTCCAAGCCTGCGAATCCCCGCTATAGGCCCCCGGTCGCGTCGCACACCCTTGGAGGGCGGCGGACTTATCAGGAGAGAACCATGGCACGCGAGATCGCTGATCTTATGGCCGAGGTACGGACGGGGACAGGCAAGGGGGCCGCCCGTCAAGCCCGTCGCGATGGGCTCGTACCCGGCATCATCTATGGCGACGGGCAAACGCCCACGCCGATCAACCTCAAGTACAACTACCTGCTGAAACGGCTCAAGGCGGGACGGTTCCTGTCCACGCTGTGGAACCTCAAGGTCGAGGGAAAGCCCGACGAACACGTCATTTGCCGCGCCGTCCAGCGCGACGTGGTCAAGGACCAGCCCACGCATGTCGATTTCATGCGCATCCACGATGAAAGCCGGATCAACCTTTTCATACACGTGGATTTCATCAATCACGAGGCGAGCCCGGGTCTTAAGCGCGGCGGCACCTTGACTGTCGTGCGTCCCGAGGTGGAACTTGAGGTAATGGCGGGGGATATCCCAGATCACGTGACGGTCGACCTGACCGGCAAACAGATCGGCGATGTGATCCACATTGGCGACATCGTGCTGCCGGAAGGCGCACGTCCCACGATCACGCGGAACTTTGTCGTGGCCAACGTGGCCGCCCCGGCAGGTCTGGCCTCGGCCGAGGCTGAAGCCGAAGCCGAAGCCTGATCCTCAGGCTCTTTTTCAGAAAGGCGCGTCGGGCAACCGGCGCGCCTTTTGCATTCAACCAGCCGCCGCTAGATGGGTGGCATGGCGCGGGTCGTCCGTCACCTGCCGCCCCGTCTTGGCACAAAGTCGTGCCACGTAATCGACGCAGCACAGATGATGCAACCGCTGGACGCCGGGAAAGGCCATTGCTTTGGCATGCAAGACGTCGAAAGCCGCAGCATGGCGCAGGGCCGAGACGTCGGTGACCTCGCTGCGGTCGGCGCGTTGGAAATACTGCGGCGTGTAGCGGTCTTTGCCGCCGACCGGCGATTTCGTCCCAGCCTTGAGGCCGAAACTTTCGATCGACCGCAACATGTAATGGTTGACCTGTGCTGCGGCATGGGTGGTCAGCTCGTGCGGCAAACGGCGCAGATAGTCGCCATCGGGTGTCCAAGTCGGCACAGGCATACCCTCGGCATTGACCCAGATAAGGCCGGGCGCCCCCCAATCTGCTCCGGTTCGATCCAGATGCAGCCGTTTTGGTCCATGCTCACCCAATGCACCGAACCACTTCGGACAGCGGAACACGGATTTCACCCAGCGCGAAATGTCGGCATCCTTGCCGCCGGCCTGATGGAACTGCCGATGGACCAGGCCATCCTCCCAAGACTTCCGGCCCGATGTGCCAAAGACCTGCCAGTTGACCGACATGCCCAGAAACGGAGCGCTGGCGGGGGGGGGCAACAGATCCACCAGATGCCCCTTGCCCTTGTGGATCATCAGAAATTCGTCGACGTCGCAGACCATTACCCAATCCGCGCGCCGCACTTCTGGCAGGGCATGCGCGGCTCGCAGCTTGGTCGCCGTGATCGCCCGCCCGTCCGGGACATCACATCGCAGGTGCCGGACCCAGCCTGCCGCCTGCAGCGCGTCCAAAAGATCTGGTGACCGGTCGGAGCAGTCGTTTGTGACCACAACGATATCGGTGAAGCCGATCATCCGCTGCCATGCCACCCATTCCACGATGAACGGGCCTTCGTCTTTCATCGAAGAGACAACAGCTGTGCGCACGGTCAGCTTTCGGTTGATTGGCCCGAACCTGTCGGCGGGGCCCGCCCAAGTCAACCCCACCCCTTGCGGCGGCCTTGGCCTTGGCGGCATGATGGGCAGCGCAGAAAACAGGCACGGTGACGATGAAACTCTTTGTGGGTCTGGGCAATCCTGGTGCCAAATATGCGGGCAACCGGCACAACATCGGCTTCGTGGCCGTGGACCGGATCGCCGCCGATCATGGCTTTTCGCCGTGGCGTCGGGCGCATCAGGGGCAGGTCGCCGAAGGGCGGCTGGGCGCTGAAAAGGTGCTGCTCCTCAAACCCGAAACCTTCATGAACCTGTCGGGCCAATCGGTCCGTGCGGCGATGGATTTCTACAAGCTAATCCCTGCGGATATCCTCGTGTTCCATGACGAGTTGGACCTTGCGCCGGGCAAGATACGGGTCAAGGCCGAGGGTGGGCATGCCGGACATAACGGGCTGCGGTCGATGCACCAGCACCTGGGCACCGATGCCTATGGCCGGGTACGCCTTGGGATCGGGCATCCCGGTCACAAGGACGCGGTCGCTGGATACGTGCTGCACGACTTCGCCAGCGCAGACCGCGATTGGCTGGATGACCTGATGAGCGGCATTTCGGAAGGTGCGGCGGCATTGGCTGATGGCGACAGCGCGCGTTTCCTGAACGCGGTTGCCCTGCGCGTGACCCCGCCACGATCTTCCAGGGGCGACATGCGGCCGAAGGTGGACAAAGCGCCCTCGCCCACGCCCGATGTCACGGCTGCCGCTCCGGATGACACACGCTCGCCCATGCAGCGACTGCTGGACCGGTTTCGGTGACCAAGGTCCGCGAGGCCTTTCATGCGATGGCTGCGTCCTGTGGCCGCATGGGATCGCCGTTCATGAAAAGTTTGCTGGCCGGTCTGGCAGAGGGCTTGACTGAAGCCACACCCGTTGGCGCAAAAGTACTGGGCTGGCCAGGTGATCCCACCGGCATAGCCGACGCTTTGCCGCTGCGCCTTGCGGGCGGGCTGCACGCGCTGGTGCTGACCGGGCAAGACACGGTGCTTGCCGCCGCCTACACTGCTGCGGGGGCGGGCCTTCCCGCGCGCGACCTGCCAATGTCAGACGCCGAGGCCTTGGCCCTAACCGATACCGCGTTGGCGGCACTGCCTCGCAACGAGGCGTTTCTTCTGCGTTGGCTCGACAGCGCGCCACAGACCAATGAAGTCCGCAGGTCCATCGCGTTGATTGCAGCAGGGCATTGGCTGACCGGGCACTACGGATTGCCACTGGTGTTGTCCGAGCTGGGGGCCAGCGCCGGGCTCAACCTCCTTTGGGATCACTATGCGCTGGTGGTCGGGGATCGGCGCTTTGGATCCGATGATGCGACCCTGACCCTGACGCCAGACTGGCCGGGCCCGCTGCCGCCAATTGCGCCCCCAAAGATCAACACCCGCGCGGGCGTCGATCTCAACCCGTTAGACCCGGTGACTGACCGCTTGCGCCTTTTGGCCTACCTCTGGGCGGATCAGCCGGACCGGTTGGCGCGCACCACCCAAGCGCTTGATCTTGCGGCGTTGCTCCGACCCGAAGTCGCGCAGGGCGATGCGATTGACTGGCTGGAGGCGCGCTTGCAGACGCGCCATCCCGGTGCGGTTCATGTCGTCTTTCACACGGTCGCCTGGCAGTACCTTCCCCCTGCCGTGCAGGATCATGGCCGTGCGCTTCTTGCCGCTGCAGGGGCACGGGCCACACCGGACGCGCCGCTTGTCCATTTGGCGATGGAGGCTGATGACGCGCCTGCAAGCGATGGGGCCGGACTTGCGATGACGCTTTGGCCGGGTGGGCAAACCATTGCCATGGGGCGGGTCGATTTCCACGGGCGTTGGCTGCGCTGGACGGCCCCGCTGCCCTGACAGCTATTCGCGGTCGCCAGTTCCGCGCGACATCAGCCCACCCAGCGCCCGCGATACGATTGCTGTGACCTTTGGCTTTTCCGCCGCCACGAACGGCATCGGTCGGCACACCTCCATCGCGGCGATCCCGACCCGTGCGGTCAGGCCCGCATTGACCACGCCCTCGCCGAACCGCCGCGAGAGTTTCGACAGCACGCCACCCCCCGCGACTGACCCCAGAAGGTCATCGGTCAGCGCCAGCGCGCCTGCCCCCAGCACCGCACCAAACACCCGGCGCATCAGGCGCCATGTGCCAAGCGTCCCTGCCCGGCCGCCGTAAATCTCGGACAGCCGACGGGCCATCCGCAGGTTGGCATAAAGGGCCGTCGCTACATCGGCCAGCGCCAGTGGCACCATGGCTGTGACAAGGCCAACCTGCCGGGCGGCAGCCTCCACCTCGATCAGGGCAGCACGATCAAGCGGGGTCAGAAGTTCGCGTTCGCACAGAGACAACAACGCATCGGCGTCGAAGGTATCGGACCGCTGCTCAGCCAGCCGCGCGCGACCCCAGGCAACCTCGGGGCGACTGTCGTAGAGCGAAACCAGCGCATCGGCCACCTTGCGCGCGGCGGGCAGATCCGCGCGGGCCCGTGCGGCGTCTGCCTCGGTGCGAAGGGCATCAAGGCGCCGCAGGCGTGAATAGCTTGCCACCTCCCGCAGGGTCATCACGGCCAGGATCAGCAGCGCCAGACCCGTCAGCACAAAGGCGATCCAGCCCAGCACGGTGTTCTGACTGAAAAGGCCCGTCACATAATCATAGATCGCGGTCGAGACGATCAGCGCAAACAGACTGCCGAACACCCAGCGTGCGAACCGCGTCCAGGGCGACGCGCGCCGTGTCACCAGCCGCGCGGCGGTCTGCATCGCACGACCCGTCGGCACTTCGTCCGGCACGTGTGCTGCCAGCCCCGGGTCGGCGTGATCCGCGTCGTCCCATTCCACCAGTGCCGGACGGGGCGGGCGCTTTATCTCGTCGTTCATTGCGCACCTTTCGCCGGGCTCATAGCCGGTCCCCGATCAGGAACTCGGCGGCGCGGTCCAGTCGTATATGGGGTGGCCCCTCGCCAGGACGAAGGCGCAACCGCGCCGGGGCGAAGTCCATGACGGTGTAATCGGCATCGAGCCACTTTTCCGCGCCATCCCGCGCTGCGGCCAGTATGCGCGCTGGATCTTCAGGCAACTCACCGGGGAACAAGGCCACCTGCTTGCCGGTCGACAAAAGTCGCCCCCGCACGGCGGGCAAGGTGACGCCGTCGCGCAGGATGTCCTCCTCCACCGTGGTGCGAAGGGCGGCCATCGACATCGCCATGGTCCGCGCACCGGAAAAATCGGCGCGCGAGATGGCGTCGCGCAGCATGCCTTGCATGAGCGCGGTCAGG
>JANPBI010000263.1:0-7166 GCA_031430315.1 Rhodobacterales bacterium
GGCGTCGTCGTCACAACCTGCCGGGGATTGTCGCCCAGCCGCAGCGCGAACTGCAGCATGTCCCAGGCCTCTTCTGCCCGTTTCCACTTGGCCAGTTCATCCACCCAGGCCGCATCGAACTGCGGCCCTCGCAAGCTTTCCGGCTCATGCGCAGAAAAAACCTGCGCCACAGCCCCGTTCGGCCAGACCAGCCGCTTGCGCCCCGCTTCCCAGACCGGCATCCGGTCGGGCGGCGAACAGGCCAGGATGCCGCTTTCGCCAAACACCATTACCTCTCGCGCCTGCTCGATGGTCTCGCCCACCAGCGCCACGCGCCTGGACCTTCCAGGATCAATCGGCAGCGCGCCCTCGACCTCTGCCCTTACCCATTCCGCCCCGGCGCGGGTCTTGCCCGCACCCCGCCCGCCCATGATCACCCAGGACTTCCACACCCCCTGCGGCGGCAATTGATGCGGCAGCGCCCAGAACTCGAACATCCAGGGCAAGGACAAAAGCGCGTTGTCGCTCAATCCCCCCAGAAACGCATCGACCTCATCCTGCGTCGCGGAGGCGAGCCAGGCGCTTCCCGATTTCATCCCTCGCGGCGCCAAAGTCGAGCGCTTGGGATCCAACGGCCCCGGTAACTTGTCGGCGGAGTTTTTCAACGCGGGTCCTTTCTTCCATCACAAGTTCGAACGCGGCCTTCAGATCCCGGACGGCCACGGTGGCGGTCTTGGCATCGCCGTAAGCGCCTTCGCGAAGCTTCCTGATTGCCTTGGCCAGTTCCTCGGCCGTTTCGCGAAACATCTGTTCCGTTTCCGCCTGCAGATCGACAGGCGGTTCATCTCCTGCGGAGAATTTGATTGTCATATGTTGGTGCACCCGCCTCATGCTGCCCGCACGAGAGAAAAGGAAAAGCGGCACCGGGGTCACCCCCAGGCCGCTCGCCCACTTCTTCTAGCATGCCGTAATCACTACTTTGGACCGGACGCAAAGTCAAGCATAAAATCGTTCAGGATCAAACCGTTACGGTACGGCGCATTAACCGCTTGTTAACCGCCGTTACTCTCCCTGGACGCCCGTCTCTTCCTCGCCCCGCTCGGCCTCGATGGCGCGCCACCTGGCGACATTCTCGTTATGCGCCTCCAGCGTTTCGGCAAAGGCATGGCCACCCGTGCCGTCCGCGACAAAGAACAGGAACTTCGTCGTGTCCGGATTCAGCGCAGCCTCAATCGACAACTGCCCCGGATTGGCAATAGGTGTCGGCGGCAGACCGTCAATGACATAGGTGTTCCACAGCGTTTCCCGCCGCAGTTCGCTTTGCCGCAATCCGCGTCCCAACACGCCTTCGCCTTTGGTGATGCCGTAGATCACCGTCGGGTCCGTCTGTAGCCGCATGTCTTGTGCCAGGCGATTGATAAAGACGGACGCCACACGCTTGCGCTCTTCGGGCACGCTGGTTTCCTTCTCCACGATGGACGCCATGATCAAGGCCTCTTCCGGGGTCTTGTAGGGAAGGCCGTCGGCCCGCGCCGCCCAGGCGGTTGCCAGGGTATCGGTTTGTCGCTTGGTCATCTCGGCGATCAGCTCCGCACGGGTCGACTTGCGGTCCACTTCGTAACTGTCGGGCGACAAGGTTCCTTCGGCCGGTTGCGCCTCGATGGTCCCGTCCAGGAAATCCGCGCGCTTCAACGCGTCGACCACTTGCCAGCTTGTCGTTCCCTCGGCCACGGTAACGCGCCAGCGCAGGTCGGGCTCTTCAACGACATCAAGATATGCGGCCGGCACGGCTTCGGTCGCCGGATCGAACTTTACCACCTCGACGTAACGGTTTGTGCTCGGGTCCAGCTCCCGCAGGATCACATCGACCGCCGCAATGCCGATCCGGAAATTGACCTCGCGCCCGCAGGTCGATTGCCCGGACGTCGTCAGTAGTTCTGCAACCTCTGCCATCGACGCGGTTGGCGGCAAAAGATAAGATCCGAACTTCAAATCACCCGCCTTATCGGAATAGTCCATCCCGATCCGGAAAATCCGCGCATCCGACACCGCCCCTTGCGTCTCCAGCGCCCGGCTGACATCGCTCAGCTTGTCGCCTCGGTCTATGCGAAAGCAGATCGGGTCCACCAATGGTCCCGCCCCCGTATAGGTCTTGCGACCCCAGGCCAGAATGCCCGCTGCGACCACAAGACCCACAATGAACAGCGTCAGCGCGTTAGAGGCGACAGACCGCCACATCATCCCGCCACCTTGCCCAGGACCAGACTGGCATTTGTGCCGCCGAACCCGAACGAGTTGGACAGGGCCACGTCGATCTTGCGTTTGACCGCCTTATTCGCAGCCAGGTCCAACTTTGGTACGATCGCGGGATTGTCCAGGTTGATTGTCGGTGGGGCCACTTGATCGCGGATCGCCAGCACGCAAAAAATCGCCTCGACCGCCCCGGCAGCACCCAGCAAATGCCCGATGCTCGACTTGGTCGAGGACATCGTGGCCGTACGTGCTGCATCGCCCAGCAACCTCTCCACGGCACCCAGTTCGATCGTGTCGGCCATCGTGCTCGTGCCATGCGCATTGATGTAATCCACCGCCGCAGGTTCCAGTCCTGCCCGCTTCAACGCCATCTGCATCGACCGGAACCCACCTTCACCATCCTCGGACGGCGCGGTGATGTGGTGTGCGTCGCCTGAGAGGCCGTAGCCCAGTACCTCGGCGTAGATCTTTGCGCCGCGCGCGACGGCATGCTCATATTCTTCCAGCACCACCACGCCCGCACCTTCGCCCATCACGAACCCGTCGCGATCCGCATCATAGGGGCGGCTCGCCTTCGCCGGATCAGCCGCACGGCTGGTCGACAGCGCCTTGCAGGCGTTGAATCCGGCGATCCCGATCTCGCAGATCGGGCTTTCCGCCCCTCCCGCAATCATGACATCTGCATCGCCCCACTGGATCAGCCGTGCCGCATCCCCGATGGCATGGGCGCCCGTCGAACAGGCCGTGACCACGGCGTGGTTCGGCCCCTTAAAGCCAAAGCGGATGGAAACCTGCCCCGAGATAAGGTTGATCAGCGCACCCGGAATAAAGAACGGGCTGACCCTCTTGGGTCCCTTTTCCTTGATCAGAAGCGCCGTCTCGGCAATCGACGCGAGCCCCCCGATGCCCGACCCGATCATGACGCCCGTCCGGCAACGCGCCTCGTGGTCCTGCGGTTCCCAGCCGGAATCCCTGACCGCCTGCACCGCCGCCGCCATGCCATAGATGATGAAATCATCGACCTTGCGCTGGTCTTTAGGCTCCATCCAGTCGTCGGGGTTGAAGGTCCCGGCAGACCCGGCCCCACGCGGGATCTCGCAGGCATATTGCGTGACCACATTCACCGGATCAAACCGCGTGATCGGCCCCGCGCCCGATTGCCCCGCCAAAAGCCGCGACCAGGTCTCCTCCACGCCGCACGCCAAAGGCGTGACCATCCCCAGACCCGTGACAACCACACGACGCATTCAGGCCCCCGATGCTTTTCTTGCCAGGGACGTGTTACACGGCGCGCGCGCGTGGCGCAACATCGGGGGCGGCAAACCGCCGGACCCTGTCGATCACACCTGCCGCGCGACCACGCCAATGACCGCCGCCAGCAACTGCGCTGCCGTTGCCGCGCCCAACCCGTCGACGTCGCGGTCGGGCATGAATTCTACCATGTCAAACCCTGCGATGCGCGCCTTCTCAGCCACTCCGGCGATCAGCTCTAGGACCTGCCAGTAACTCAGTCCCCCCACCGTCCGCCCGATCACGGCGGGCATGAGCGACGGGTCCAGCGCGTCGAGGTCCAGGCAGATGATCACATCCGCCCCTTCCGGCACCAGGTCGACCGCGCGCCAGACACCCGACCGCGCCACTTCACCCGCCGGAACAAATTCAACCCCCCAGTCCAGCGCGTCCTGCAGATCGCCCGGACGCGCCGACCCGATGCCCCGGCTGCCCACCTGGATGATCCCGGCGACATGATCCATCTCGGACGCCCGGCGCATTGTCGATGACAGACCCAGCCGTTCCCCCCTGACCTCGTCACGCCAGTCGATATGCGCATCGATCTGAAGGATGGTGAACTGCTGGCTCCTTGCGGCGTAGGCCTCCAGCATCGGGATCGGCAAGCTGTCATCGCCCCCGATCAGGATCGGCACAGCGCCCTTGTCCAGGATCTGGCCGATGGCGCCAAAGATGCGCGCGCGGTTGCCTTGCGGGTCCGCCTCGTCCTGCGGCAGATCGCCAGCATCGACGGCCTCAACTCCCTCCGGCAACATCGGCCCGCCCAGATCAAAATTCACATGGGCCAAGTTTGCTGCATAAACCGATGCCGCCGCACGGATCGCCGCCGGCCCGCCCGCACAATAGAACCCGACTGAAGGATAAGGTGTGCAGCCATCCGCCCCGACCAACACAATTGGCGCGGCAAGGCGGCTCAGGTCTCGGCATTTCGGCAAACCCAAAAAGGTCTCGGCAGGACCCGACCCGAACATTGTACCCAATGTCGTCATGCTCGACCCCGCTACCTGACCAGATCGCGCTACTTTGCCGCCATTTCCGGGGATGCAGCAAGCCGCCATAACCAAGTGCCAGCCAGCAGGTGGCAAGAGACCGCCTGCCAGACGGCATCTGGCCGCAAATGCAAAACGGCGCCCCCCAAGGGACGCCGTTTTGTAATCTTGCAAACTGACCGCGATAAGATCAGGCGGCTTCCGAGATGAACTTGATCGCATCGCCAAAAGTCTGGATCGTCTCAGCCGCGTCATCGGGGATCTCGATGCCGAACTCTTCTTCGAACGCCATCACCAGTTCCACGGTGTCAAGGCTGTCCGCGCCCAGATCGTCGATGAACGAGGCATTCTCGGTCACCTTGTCTTCTTCGACGCCCAGATGCTCGACGACGATCTTCTTCACACGGGTCGCGATGTCGCTCATGTTCTATCCTCTGTGGTTGGCGGGCTTTGCCCACACTCTGCTCGTGATGCGACCACAACGTCAAGCCAAAGCCCGACCTCGCGGTTTCGCAGCGCCTATAGCAAGGCCGTCTCGCCAAGGCAAACGCTTTCCGGAAGCCATCGGCGGCATGGCGCACCCCCTGCTCACGAATGACCCAAGACTGCAATCACACCATGTCCATGCCGCCGTTTACGTGCAGCGTTGCCCCCGTTACATAGGCCGCTTCGACCGATGCCAGATAGAGCACTGCCGCCGCAATCTCGGCAGGTTCACCCATCCGCCCGGCAGGCACCACGCCCAGGATCGCCGTCCGCTGCGCGTCGTTCAGTTTATCCGTCATCGCCGTCGCGATGAAGCCCGGAGCCACCGCATTCACCGTGATCCCCCGGCTGGCCACCTCGGCGGCCAGAGATTTCGACATGCCCACCATCCCGGCCTTGGACGCCGCATAGTTCACTTGCCCCGCATTCCCGGTCGTGCCTACCACCGAGCTGATGTTCACGATCCGCCCCCAGCGCGCCTTCATCATTCCCCTGATTGCGGCCCGACACAGCCGGAACGTCGCCGTCAGGTTCACGTCGATCACCGACGCCCAGTCCTCGTCCGACATCCGCATCGCAAGACCGTCCTTGGTGATGCCGGCGTTGTTGACCAGGATATCCAAGGACCCCATCGCCTCGACGCCGCGCTTGACCAATCCTTCAACCTCTTCCGGCACCGAAAGGTTGCAAGGCAGCACATGTACCCGTCCCCCGAGTTCCGCGGCCAGCGCCTCCAGCGGCTCTACCCGCGTGCCCGAGAGCGCGACCGTCGCACCGGCCCCATGCAGAACCCGCGCGATTTCCGCGCCGATCCCACCACTTGCGCCGGTAACCAGCGCCGATTTACCCGTCAGATCAAACATATACCGACTCCTTCGCCGCCGCCACATCCTCCGGCGTCCCCACCGCCCGCGTGACCGCCCCATCGGCGATCCGCTTGATCATGCCCGACAGCGCCTTGCCCGCCCCGATCTCCCAGTATTCGGTGACACCAGCCCCTTGCATCCACAGCACGCTTTCACGCCAGCGCACCGACCCCGTCACCTGCGCCACCAACAGCGCGCGAATGCGATCCGGCTCGGTAACGGCCTCGGCCCGTACGTTGACAACCACCGGCAAGGCGGGCGCAGAAATCACCACCCCCGCCAGCGCCTCCGACATCACCGCCGCCGCGGGCTGCATCAGCGCGCAATGGAACGGGGCAGATACAGGCAGCAGCAGCGCCCGCCTGGCCCCGCGCGCCTTGGCGATGTCCAGCGCGCGCTCTACGGCCTCCTTGTGCCCCGAAACCACAACCTGCATCGGATCATTGTCGTTTGCAGCCTGGCAGACCTGCCCCTGCGCCGCTTCTGCCGCCACTTCCGTTGCAGTCGCGAAGTCCAGACCCAGCAGGGCCGCCATCGCACCGACGCCAACCGGCACCGCATCCTGCATCGCCTTGCCGCGAATGCGCAAAAGCCGCGCCGTGTCTGCCAGCCCCAGCGAGCCCACCGCACACAGCGCTGAATACTCGCCCAAGGAGTGCCCGGCGACAAAGCTTGCCATGTCCAGCCCAAGCCCCTCGGCCTCCAGCGCACGCAAAGCTGCCATCGAGGTCGCCATCAACGCGGGTTGTGCATTCTGCGTCATCGTCAGACTTTCCTGATCGCCTTCCCAGACCAGTGCCGACAGCTTTTCGCCCAAGGCGTCATCCACCTCGTCGAATACCGCGCGCGCCGACGGATAGGCCTCAGCCAGCGCCCGTCCCATCCCCACGGTCTGGGCACCCTGCCCCGGAAACACAAACGCCCGGCTCATCTTTCTCTCCCCAATCTGACCCCTTTTGGCATAGCTTGCCCCGGCACCCTGCGCAATCACGCAAGCCTTGCATCCTGAGCGTTACCTTGTATAAGGCCGCATCTTTGCAGCATTCCCATGAACCGGCGCAGCCTCTCGTGGACGGGCCGCTGCAAAGAATTTGCCCGTCCTATGAAATGCGCCTTGAAAAGCTGGAGCCCGCATGCCGCTTTATGAGCATGTCTTTATTGCGCGTCAGGACCTGTCCAACACGCAAGCCGAAGGCCTTATCGAACACTTCTCGACCGTCCTTTCCGACAACGGCGGCAAAGTCGTTGAAAACGAATATTGGGGCGTCAAGACGATGGCCTACAAGATCAACAAGAACCGCAA
>JANPBI010000264.1:0-3672 GCA_031430315.1 Rhodobacterales bacterium
GCTGATTCGCAGCGCCGTGGCGGTTCGCGATCGGACCAAGGCGCAAGTCACAGCAAACAGCAACATGTCAATGCAGGAGCTGCTGGTGATGAACGCGCGGCTGGTCGCTCAAAACCGCCAGCTGGCGGTAGCGCTGGGACAGCAAACACCGACATGGCCGACCGGCACGCCAGTGCTGACACCTCGCCAACAGCAGGTCATGGCGCTTGTCCTGGAAGGGCACTGCAGCAAGAACATCGCCGCCGATCTCAATATCAGCCAGCGCACCGTGGAAAATCATCGCGCCGCAGTGATGCTGCGCACCGGTGCGACGTCCTTGCCAGCGCTGGCACGGCTGGCGCTTGGGCTGTGCGATAAGGGGGATCGGCAGATGCAAGCCCGTGACAGGCCGGACTCACGCGCATTGTCATAGGTTCAAGCCGCCATGACGCGCCAAACCTCGCCCTTTCATTCGTCCATGCAGGAGCAGACGATGCCCCAGACCTCCAAAGAAAACCGCCGCTTCGTTCTTGCGGAACGTCCCAAGGGTGAACCCACGCTCGCGACCTTGCGGCTTGAGGCCAAACCCGTTCCAAGCCCCGCGCTGGGTCAAATGCTGTTGCGCACAGAATACCTGTCACTTGACCCCTACATGCGCGGCCGGATGAGCGATGCGCCGTCCTATTCTGCGCCGGTCGCCGTTGGCGCGGTAATGGAGGGCGGTACGGTGGCACAAGTCGTCACCTCACAACTTGAGGGGTTCAATGCGGGCGACTGGGTGCTCAGCTACAACGGCTGGCAGGATTATACCCTGTCGGACGGCACCGGCGTAACGCATCTGGCCCCTGATCCCGTCCGTCCGTCCTGGGCGCTTGGGATCCTCGGCATGCCAGGTTTCACCGCTTGGGCGGGGCTGACCGAGATTGGGCAGCCGAAACCTGGCGAGACGGTTTGCGTGGCCGCCGCGACCGGGCCAGTCGGTGCTACAGTCGGCCAGATCGCAAAGCTGATGGGCTGCCATGTCGTCGGCATCGCGGGCGGACCCGATAAGTGCGCGCATGCCATTGAAAAGCTGGGTTTTGACGCCTGTATCGACCACAAGTCCGAAAGCTTTGCAGGGGATCTTAAGGCTGCCGCGCCAAAGGGCATCGACGTCTATTTCGAGAATGTCGGCGGGGCGGTCTTTGACGCCGTGCTGCCCTTGCTGAACACCGGCGCGCGCGTTCCGGTCTGCGGTCTGATCTCGCAATACAACGCAACCGACCTGCCTACAGGTCCGGACCGGCTGTCAACGCTGATGGGGATGATCCTGCGCAAACGCCTCACGCTGCGGGGGTTCATCATCTTTCAGGATTTCGGACACCTCTATCCACAGTTTGCCAAGGCGATGGGCGACTGGCTGGAGGCAGGCCAGATGACATATGTCGAGGAAATGATCGATGGACTGGATGCGGCCCCGCAGGCATTCATCGGCCTGTTGCGCGGCGAGAACTTTGGCAAGCGAGTGATCCACGTGGGGCCGGCGCGACAGAATGAAAACAAAGGAATGGCGACATGAATATCCTGATGGTCCTGACCTCGCACGACGCGCTTGGCGATACGGGCAAAAAGACCGGCTTCTGGCTGGAGGAGTTCGCCGCCCCTTACTATGTGCTCAAGGATGCAGGTGCCGGGATTACGCTGGCCTCTCCCCTTGGCGGCCAGCCTCCGCTGGACCCCAAAAGCGACGCGCCCGATGCGCAGTCTGACGACACCCGGCGGTTCAAGGGCGACAAGGCGGCTATCACCGCGCTGGCCCAAAGTGTGGTGCTGTCGTCGGTGGATCTGAACGACTTTGACGCGGTGTTTTACCCGGGCGGCCATGGCCCTCTTTGGGACCTTGCCGAAAACGCCACCAGCATCGGCCTGATCGAAACCTTCGCCGCCAAAGGCAAGCCGATCGCGGCGGTTTGCCACGCGCCAGCAATCTTTCGCAATACCACGGGCGCGGACGGCAAGCCGCTAGTAACCGGGCGCAAGGTGACCGGGTTCACCAATACCGAAGAGGCGGCCGCTGGGCTGACCGGTATCGTGCCATTTCTGGTTGAGGATATGCTGATCGCGAACGGCGGCATCTATTCCAAGGGCGCGGACTGGACCTCGCACGTTGTGGTCGACGGCAAACTGGTGACAGGACAGAACCCTGCATCGTCCAAGGCGGCGGCACAGGCGCTGTTGCATCTGCTGACCTGACAGCTACCAACGTCCCTGCGACGCTCGGGCGACGCGGGGACAAGATCGCGGCTAGCGCCTGCGGACCGAATTTCCCCCAGCAAGAATGCCGTTGATCAGGTCCGCAACTGCGTCGTGAAGCTCGGTGCGCCCGTCGTCTTTGGGGGTATGGTGGTGCGCCGCCGCCGCGTCCTTCAAGATCCCGACAATCTCGGCCTCCGGCAGGATGTTGCGGTCATTCAGCGCCAGCAGCAGCGACTCACAGATGGCCAGTGCGGCAGTGCCAGAAACGTCGTTCAGTTTAGCCATTGTCAGTTGTCTTTCCAGAATTGCGCCGAGAAGAGGCAGAGTTTTCCAACTGAGCCCGGGAACTTCGCACAGCCTGACAGGAATAGTGTAGGATGGACTGATCGACATCAGCTTTTCCCAAGACCTCGTTTGGCAAAAGCAATCCTTCATGCAGTCGCGCGCGATTGCGTTGTTCTGTCCTCTAGCGAGAATTCATCTTTGATCCAAAACAGTCCCCTTGCGCGCAAATTGGGAGCTTTCGTCGCCCTTTCGGACGAGGACCTTGCCATGCTTGAGCGCCTTCACCAGCGCAGGCGCACGTTCAAGGCGGGCATCGACATGGTGCATCAGGGGCAAGAGGACCAGTCTGCCTATATCTTGGCCAAGGGTTGGGCCTGTTCGTACAAATTGTTGCCGAACGGCAGTCGCCAGATCGTCGATTTCCAGATCCCCGGCGACTTTCTTGGGCTGCGCTCGGTCCTGTTTCGCACCGCCGACCACAACATCGAGCCCGTGACCAAGGTCGAAGCGTCCGAGGTTATCGTGGGCGACCTCCTTGAGGCATTTGCCAGCACCCCACGGCTTGCCACGGCGGTCTTGTGGGCGGCCTCGCGCGACGAGGCAATGGTGGTCGAGCACCTCGTCGGGATTGGCCGGCGCAATGCGCTGGAACGGATGGCACATTATCTGCTGGAGTTCGGCGCAAGGCTGAAGCTTGTCGGGCTAGGCACCAAGGCGGGCTACGATTGTCCTTTGTCGCAATTCATGCTGGCTGATGCCCTTGGCCTGAGTGCGGTGCACGTCAACCGCGTGCTGCGGCAGTTGCGCGAAATGGGCCTGCTGACGTTTCAAAGGGGCCATGTTACCATCCACGACTTCGACGGTCTGGTAACGTTGGCCGATTTTGACAAGGCTTACCTCGACCACGATGGCCCGCTGCTGCGCTGAGATGATGACCTTCAGCGCCTTGGTCTTGGCGGCGTTGCCAAAGGTCTCGTAGGCCTCAAGAATATCGTCCAGCTTGAAGTGGTGCGTGATCAACAGGGTCGGGTCGATCTTTTTGGCCGCTGCGGTCTTGAACAGCAACGGGATGGTCGCGGTATCGACCAGCCGTGTGGTGATGGCGATGTTGCAGTCCCAGAGCGTTTCCAGGTGCAGGTCGACCTTCTTGCCGTGGACCCCGACATTGGCGAC
>JANPBI010000265.1:0-8822 GCA_031430315.1 Rhodobacterales bacterium
GCTGATCGCGCCCATCGCGATGGAAGAAAAGCTGCGCTTCGCCATCCGCGAGGGCGGCCGCACCGTCGGCGCAGGCGTCGTCAGCAAAATCATCGAGTAATCGGGACAGTAGGATGGGCGAACGCGCCCATCCGTCGCCCAAAGCTGCTGCTGAAGGCCGCCTCTCGGGCCGCCTTTTTGAGTTTGTCATGCTACACTGCTAAGCTGCATCATGTTCAAGTTGAACCACATCGCCCTCACCGTCACCGACCGTGAAAGGTCGGCGGCCTTCTACGGCAGATACTTCGGGCTGACGGACCGGGTTCACGATGATCCGCACCTCCTCATCCTCGCCTGGCCGGACGGCAGCCTTCTGGCGCTGAGCGACGGTGCAGTGCCGCCAGCCCCACCCCGGACCACGCATTTCGGGTTCAAGGCAGATTCGCCGCGCGCGGTCGAAGATCTGCGTGCCGCCTTCAAGGCAGATGGCGTGCCCGAAGCGGAATGGCAGGAAACCGGCCCCGTCCGCGTGCAGGTCTTTGACCCCGACGGCTACCGCGTCGAGGCCTATGCTTTCGGCTAGGCGGACAGAATCGTAGGATGGGCAATATTGCCCATCCTATTTCCGGGACTGCGCTGCCGGGGTTTGCATTGTTGAATTGACGATTCGCGCGCAGAACAGCCGCTGGCCTTGGTCTGCGCCTGTTATTGGTTTCCGCAACGGCGACACCAAGGTCGCTAAATTCTTCGTCATCGCGGACCCCGACGGCTACCAGATCGAAGTGCCGCAGCGGGCCCGGCGGTTCAAGTGACATGACGCCCGGGCCTCGTCGTCGATCCGATGCCAGATCTTGTCTGCTGGCAGTGTTTCGGCCCCAAGCCAAGAGCCCCGCAGCGTCGCTTGGTGCCATGACAAGTCGTATGCGTCTGGCATACAGTTTGCACACACCCGGCATATGCAAGTCATACGCCTGTTTTGCCAAAGAAAAGACCCCGCACCTTTGCAGGTGCGGGGTCTTTCCTTGGCATTGCGGACCGAAAGTCTGACCCGGGCGTGGGGGAGGGCGGGTCAGACCCTGGGGAACGGTGGCCTCGCCAAAAGTATTGTCCGGCAGCGTGTTAGCTGGCGGTCAACGTGCCCGCGTCCTGAGCCGCCTTCAGCTCGTCGGCATCGACCGCACCGTCGGCATTGGCGTCGATCGTGGCATAGACCTCTGCCGTCAGGCTCGGATAGGACACCATCAGCTCCTCAAGGGAATAGGTGCCATTCCCATCCGCATCCGCCACTTCCTGCGCCATCACTGGCGACAAGCTGAGGCCGACAAGAACCGCGGGAATCGCGAGGTGAAGTTTTGTCATGATCGTTCTCCTTTGGGTTTTCGGGACCGTCGCCTTGTGGGCAACCTTGGCTCCCATCCCGGAGTTGGGCCATGTCGGCGCGGGTCTCAAGGGGTTTGGCAAAAGCCTTGAAAAAGCTGCAAAATCTGGCCGAAACCTGGATTCGCTGCGTGCGGTCTTTTGCCGAAAAAGGCGCCATGCGCCGGAACGGCGGTCGGGCGCCGAGCCGGGCAAAGCCAAGCGGCGGGTCCGCGCCGGTCAGCTTGGCAACAGCATCGTCCAGTGGAACCAAACGGGCCGCCTTTGCATGGAATTGCCCCTTGATTTCCCGCGGCACCTGCCGTAACCGAAGCGCGCAATAGGGGTATAGCTCAGCTGGTAGAGCGACGGTCTCCAAAACCGTAGGTCGCGGGTTCAAGCCCTGCTGCCCCTGCCAAATTCCGGTAGTTTTCGGCGAGTGCTGGCCTTGATTCAGGGCAGCCGCAGCAACCGTGTGCGGTTTGCTTCGTCCCGGCTGCGCAGGCGGATCAGCTTTGCCGGGACCCCGCCGACGACGGCCAATGGTGGAACAGACCGCACCACCACTGCATTCGCACCGACCACGGCATCCTCCCCGACCACGACCCGACCCAGAACTACGGCCCCGGCGCCAAGTTCAACGCCGTTGCCGATGATCGGGCGACCGGCACGATCCTCTAGCCTGGCGATTCCAAGAGTTGTGTTCTGGCGAATTGTAACGTCGTCACCGATGGACTGCGCCACAAGGATCATGCCGCCGAAATGCTCCAGGATCACCCGCCGTCCGACCAGAACGGTGTAGGGCAGCTCGATACCACAGAACCAGCGGACATTATAATACATGAACCGGTAGAGGAACGACAAAGGCATCCGCAGGATACGAGGCCTGACCCCCATCCGCCAATTGCCGAAACGGTGCCAGAACAGGGCCCAGAACCCCGGAGACAGGAATTCGCACCCGTGCACGTGGTAATCTTCGCTGACCAGCGCAAAGAAACCGATACCGGTCGGGTTGCGATTGCTGCGGCCATCGTTCGGCGTGAACATGACAGGATCTGGCAATCCGATTGAGGTCAGCCGCTCATTCATGCGGTCTACCCTGTTGTGCGGTCGAGGCGGCGACAGAGGCATCCGGCGCAAACCGATCTACTTTGCTTTTTGTCTTGGCCAAGTCAGAACTCTGCACGATCACATCCACCCACACTCACCTCTCTCGCTTTTCCGATTGGGCCTTGGCATGTTGTTGGCAGCCAAGACCGTGCGAGTTTGCTGAAATCGCCTTACCTGATTGGTGTCGTTAGGGAAACTGCCCACAGGGACGCAACCTCTTGATCGTGGTCGATTAAGCACAAGATCGCCGATACGTCTCGGCAAGGACCAAACACCAAACGCAGGACGAGCCCTGGAAGTTCCCTCAATGGTTGAAATTGCCGCTCTACAGGTTGCGGCACTGGCCTGTGGATAAACAGCATCTGGACGGCAATCGGGCCATTCCCGGCGGTGCTTCCGTCCGCCAAAAAACACGTTTGACGCGACTGGGCCTGACGGGCGTCGATTTCCTGCAACAGGTCACAGTTCTTCGATTTGCCCAAAATTTGAGCAGAAAGTGACGACTCCCTCGGTTTTCACCCCCCGAAATTCAACAGCGTCCAGGGAGAATCGACATTGCGGACGAACCAATGCTGATAGGACGGAACGACTGTCGGCCCCTCTTCGGGCGGGGTGATTGCAGGTCGTGATTTGCCCAGACCGGTCTAAGCCGCTTGAATTCCCTGGGACCAGCACGTATTTGCCACTTCGGTGATGCGGCGCAGAGGACGGGCCATGGCAACGACAAACCCTTTACTGTTCATCCAGCAGGTCCGCGCCGAAGTGGCCAAGGTGTCTTGGCCAACTCGGCGCGAAGTCATGCTGACCTCAATCATGGTGTTCATCATGGCGGCTCTGACGGCAACGTTTTTCAGCCTTGTAGACCTGGGAATCCGGTCCGGCTTGAACGCGGTCCTACACGCCTTTTGATCGCGGAATATTCAAGCGAATCAGCTTGATTTTGGTAGGGCTTGGCGCTATCCCGCCGCTACGCAAACGAACATGAGGCGCGCGGCGATTCGGTCGCGCGTTGTTTTTTGTTCCGGTCAAAGTGGGTCAACCACTTGAACCAAAACGAATTTGGGGGGCTTTGCCCTAGGTGGCAAGGATGGCGGCAGGCATGGCGAAGCGGTGGTATTCGGTGAGTGTTCTCTCGAACTACGAGAAGAAAATCGCCGAGCAGATCAAGACAGCTGTTGCCGATGCCGGTCTCGAAGACGAGATCGATGAAGTGCTGGTGCCGACCGAAGACGTGATCGAAGTCCGCCGCGGCAAGAAAGTGACCTCTGAACGTCGGTTCATGCCGGGTTACGTGCTGGTTCACATGGAAATGACGAACCGAGGCTATCACATCATCTCGTCGATCAATCGTGTGACAGGGTTTCTTGGGCCGCAAGGCAAACCTATGCCGATGCGCGACGCCGAGGTGAACGCTATCCTCAACCGCGTCGAAGAAGGCGAGGCATCACCGCGCAATCTGATCCGGTTCGAGATCGGCGAAAAGGTGCAAGTGACCGACGGGCCTTTCGAGGGCTTCGCGGGCATGGTCGAGGATGTCGACGAGGGCAAGAGCCGCCTCAAGGTGACCGTATCGATCTTTGGCCGGGCGACCCCGGTCGAGCTGGAATTTACGCAGGTCTCCAAGGGGACTTGAACTGCCGTGGGAGGCGCGCGTTCCGGACCTGGTCCGGGATGACAAGCCGAACCACTAAACCCTGCTCCGGCCAATGCCGGGGTTCAATGGTGATGAAGGAGAAGGCCAGATGGCCAAGAAGATTATGGGCAGCCTCAAGCTGCAAGTGAAAGCCGGTCAGGCAAACCCGTCCCCGCCGGTCGGTCCGGCTTTGGGCCAGCGCGGCCTGAACATCATGGCGTTTGTGAAAGAATTCAACGCCAAGACCGCTGATCTGCCGCCCGGAACGCCGACGCCGGTGATCATCACCTACTACCAGGACAAGTCTTTCAGCCTTGAGCTGAAGACGCCTCCGGCCGCTTTCCTGGTCAAACAGGCTGCTGGTCTTCCGTCGGTCGGCAAGCGCAACCGTACCAAGGGATCGCCGAAGCCCGGTCGTGAAGTGGCAGGCTCGATCACCGTGGCGCAGGTCCGCAAGATTGCCGAAACCAAGATGGCAGATCTGAACGCGACAACTGTCGAGGCCGCCATGAAGATCATTCTTGGCTCTGCCAAGTCCTGTGGCATCGAAGTGAAGGCATAAGATCATGGCAAAGATTGCAAAACGTGTTGCCAAAGCTGCCGAAGCCTTTGCAGGCAAAACCAACATCACCGTCGAAGATGCGGTCAAGCTGATCAAGGGCGCGGCTTCGGCCAAGTTCGACGAGACGCTGGAAATCGCGATGAACCTGGGCGTCGACCCGCGTCATGCGGACCAGATGGTCCGCGGCGTTGTGCAACTGCCCAACGGCACGGGCAAGGTCGTCCGCGTCGCGGTGTTTGCACGTGGCGCCAAGGCGGATGAGGCAAAGGCTGCAGGTGCCGACATCGTCGGAGCCGAAGACCTGCTGGAAATCATCCAGGGCGGCAAGATAGAGTTCGACCGTTGCATCGCAACGCCGGACATGATGCCGCTGGTCGGTCGCCTGGGCAAAATCCTCGGGCCGCGCAACCTGATGCCGAACCCCAAGGTTGGCACCGTTACCATGGACGTGAAAACGGCCGTCGAAGCGGCAAAGGGTGGCGAAGTCCAATTCAAGGTCGAAAAGGCCGGCGTGATCCATGCCGGGATCGGCAAGGTGTCGTTCACCGAAGACAAGCTGGCGCAGAACATTCGCGCCTTTGTCGATGCGGTCAGCAAGGCGCGCCCTGCAGGTGCGAAAGGCGCGTATCTGAAAAAAGTTTCGCTCAGCTCCACTATGGGGCCGGGCGTTTCGGTGGACATCGCTTCGGCGACGGCGAACTGAGCAAGAGTCGGGTCAAGTCCGACTCGCCACAAGAATTCCTCTTGGCGACAAGGGGATGCTGCCTCGGCGGAAACGCCGGGGTTCTGTCCGAGACGGTGGGTGGCGCGCAAACGCCGTAAGTCCTGCCCGAGATGGGGAACGCGCGATTGTCGCCTTAACGGGTGATCTTGGAAACGGACCCGATCGTGGACCCGACGTCGACCTTGTAAGGGGTCGGCTAACATGAGCCGGGGGGAAACCCCCACACTTGGAGTGAAACTGTGGATAGAGCCCAGAAAGAGAAAGTGGTCGATGAACTCGGCCAGATCTTCGAAAGCTCTGGCGTCGTAGTGGTTGCCCACTACGCGGGAATGACGGTTGCACAGATGCAGGACCTGCGCGCAAAGATGCGTGACGTAGGTGGGTCCGTTCGCGTTGCCAAGAACACGCTCACCAAGATCGCCCTGGAAGGGAAAGCCTCTGTCAAGATGGCGGACCTGCTCTCGGGCATGACCATGTTGTCCTATTCGTCAGATCCTGTGGCTGCGGCCAAGGTCTGCGAGGCATATGCCAAGACGAACGAGAATTTCGTTATTCTTGGCGGTGCAATGGGCAGTGCGGTTCTGGATCCTGCCGGTGTCAAAGCCGTGGCTTCCATGCCGTCGCGTGAAGAGCTGATTGCTCAGATCGTGTCGTGCATCGGTGCGCCCGCCTCTGCCATCGCCGGGGCCATTGGTGCGCCTGCTTCTAACATTGCGAGCATCCTGTCGACCATCGAGGAGAAGGCAGCCGCCTGATCCTTTTGCCCGCGTGGTTGAACCCACGCCGTTGGAACCCATCTTAACATTACGGAATGAGCAAAATGGCTGATCTGAACAAACTCGCCGAAGAGATCGTCGGTCTGACCCTTCTCCAGGCACAAGAACTGAAAACTATCCTGAAGGACAAATATGGCATCGAGCCCGCTGCTGGCGGCGCTGTGATGATGGCGGCTGGTCCGTCCGCTGCTGCTGCGGCTCCGGCCGAAGAGCAGACCGAATTCGACGTCGTCCTGACGGACGCCGGCCCGAACAAGATCAACGTGATCAAGGAAGTCCGCACCATCACCGGTCTGGGCCTGAAAGAAGCCAAGGACCTCGTCGAAGCTGGCGGCAAGGTGAAGGAAGCCGTGTCCAAGGCCGACGCCGAAGGCTTCAAGAAAAAGCTCGAAGAGGCTGGTGCCAAGGTTGAGCTGAAGTAATCGGGGCGGACGCCGCGGCGTCCAATCCGCCAAGTCTGGCTGGGTCCGAAGTAATTCGGTCCCAGTCAAACGCGTCTTGGCAGGGGCTTTGGCTGAAAAGCCCTTCCCCAGGCGCGGAGATGGTTCGGGAGCGGCCCTACGGGACGGGCGGCATGAATGGAACCAGACCCCCTGCTTCGCATGCGGAGCGCGACCGTGGCCCGACGGTTTGCGTTCCAGCGAAACACGAAAGGTGACCACGAACATGGCGCAAGCTTATGTTGGCCAAAAGCGTATCCGCCGTTACTTCGGCAAAATCCGCGAAGTCCTGGACATGCCGAACCTCATCGAGGTTCAGAAATCCTCTTATGATCTGTTCTTGCAATCCGGCGAGGGCCCCAAGCCCGCCGATGGCGAGGGCATCCAAGGCACCTTTCAATCGGTGTTCCCGATCAAGGATTTCAACGAGACGGCGATCCTGGAATTCGTAAAGTACGAACTGGAAAAGCCGAAATACGACGTCGACGAATGCCAGTCGCGCGATATGACCTATGCAGCACCGCTTAAAGTCACGCTGCGCCTGATCGTGTTTGATGTCGATGAGACAACGGGTGCGAAATCCGTCAAGGATATCAAGGAACAAGACGTCTACATGGGCGACATGCCCCTGATGACGCATAACGGCACGTTCATCGTGAACGGCACCGAACGCGTGATCGTCAGCCAGATGCACCGGTCCCCGGGCGTGTTCTTCGACCATGACAAGGGCAAGACCCACTCCTCGGGCAAACTTCTGTTTGCTTGCCGGATCATTCCGTATCGTGGGTCGTGGCTGGACTTTGAGTTCGACGCCAAGGACATCGTGTTCGCGCGCATCGACCGTCGCCGCAAACTGCCGGTGACCACGCTTTTGTATGCGCTGGGGATGGATCAGGAAGGCATCATGGATGCCTATTACCAGACCGTTATGTATCGCCACGTGAAGAATAAAGGTTGGGTCACCAAGTTCTTCCCGCAGCGCGTATCGGGTACGCGTCCGACCTATGATCTGGTCGATGCCGCCACCGGCGAAGTCATTCTGAAGGCGGGCGAAAAGGCCACGCCGCGCATGGTTAAGCAGTGGCGCGACGACGCGAAGGTCACCGAACTTTTGGTGCCATTCGACTATATCCTCGGGCGCTATGTCTCCAAGGACATCATCAACGAACAGACCGGCGAGATCTGGGCCGAGGCCGGGGACGAGCTGACTTGGGATCTGGACCGCGACGGCGGCGTGAAGGGCGGCAGCCTCAAGGCGTTGCTTGACAACGGCGTGACCGAAATTCCGATGCTGGACATCGACAATGTGACGGTCGGCCCCTACATGCGCAACACCATGGCGGTGGACAAGAACATGGGCCGGGAAACCGCGCTGATGGACATCTATCGCGTCATGCGCCCCGGCGAGCCGCCGACGGTTGAAGCAGCGACTCAACTGTTCGAGACAATGTTCTTCGACTCTGAACGCTATGACCTGTCCGCCGTTGGTCGCGTGAAGATGAACATGCGTCTGGATCTGGGCCGTCCCGATACCCAGCGCACGCTTGACCGCGCCGATATCGTGGCCTGCATCAAGGCCTTGACCGAACTGCGCGATGGCAAGGGCGAGATCGACGACATCGACCACCTCGGCAACCGTCGGGTCCGTTCGGTTGGCGAGCTGATGGAAAATCAGTACCGCGTCGGTTTGCTGCGGATGGAGCGTGCCATCAAGGAACGCATGTCATCGGTCGAAATCGACACGATCATGCCGCAAGACCTGATCAACGCCAAACCGGCGGCGGCGGCGGTACGTGAATTCTTCGGTTCCTCGCAGCTGTCGCAATTCATGGACCAGACCAACCCGCTGTCCGAAGTCACCCACAAGCGTCGCTTGTCGGCCCTCGGGCCAGGCGGTCTGACGCGTGAGCGTGCGGGCTTTGAAGTGCGCGACGTCCACCCGACACACTATGGCCGGATGTGCCCGATCGAGACGCCGGAAGGCCAGAACATCGGCCTGATCAACTCGCTGGCAACTTTCGCCCGTGTGAACAAATACGGCTTCATCGAAACCCCGTATCGCAAGGTGATCGATAACAAAGTCACCGACGAAGTTATCTACATGTCGGCGACCGAGGAAATGCGCCACACTGTGGCACAAGCCAACGCGGCGCAGGATGCCGAAGGGCGCTTCACGGATGATCTGATTTCCAGCCGGAAGTCGGGCGAATTCATGCTGAACCCGCCGGATGCGATCGACCTG
>JANPBI010000266.1:0-5806 GCA_031430315.1 Rhodobacterales bacterium
GGCTGCGGGCCAATGCGGTCTGGCCGGTATCGGCCTCGCCGCCGCCATCAGCATGCTGCAGGGCCAGCGCCAGACCGATGTGCTGGCCGCGCGCCTGGACCAGTTCGGTCAGGTCCTGGTCACACCGCCGGGCGAGAAAAAGGCGCGCCCGACATGGGTCTTTCGCCTCACGCGGTCCAAGGCGGGCAATGACGGCGCGATGATGCTGCATGGCGAGCTGGCCCCCGTGATCGCGGCGCGGCTGGCTGGGCAGAACGACCTTGACGCACCGCTGATCGTGGATCCCGCGACCGGGCGGCCCTACAGCGAAAGCCTGTTCAACAAGCGCTGGCGGCAGGTCCGGGACCTCGCGGCCACGCGCTGCCCGTCGATCGCCACCCTGCAATTCCGCGACCTGCGCCGGACCTTCGGCATCAACGCCCGTGCGGGCGGGGCCAGCCGCGAAGATACGGCCGACATCCTGGGCAACTCGGCCGCCACCGATGACCGGCTGAACGATACCTACATGCCCGCGTCCTTCTTCACGGCCAGCCGCGCCGTGCAGGCGGTGGCACGGCCCGGAACGACCGACCAGAGGAAAAAGGCATGAAGCTGCCTCTGCAATTTCAACCACAACCAAAGGGGACAAAGATGAAAACCATAGGCAAGACCGACCTGGTCGCCGATATCTCCGCAAACACGCCGTTCACCAAAGGGTGTGTTGAAGCGGTGATCGCAGAGCTGCTCGACAGCATCACCAGCTACACCGCGGCCGGTCACAAGGTGCAGATCAAGGGCTTTGGCACGTTTCAGATGCAGACCTGGCTTGCCCGCACCGCCAGGAACCCGCGCACGGGTGAGCCGGTCCAGGTGCCGGAACGCCAAAAGCTGACCTTTAAGGCGTCGAAGGGGGCTTGAGGAATGCTGGATATCCGCGGCTCGGGCTCGGCCTTCGTCCTCATCAGCGGGGGCCTGCCCCTGCCCAAACGCTATGACAGTCACAAGGCAGCGGTGGCGGCGGAACGGGGCGTCCTGCGCCGTCTGCAGCTGACGGCGCTGCAGTCCTGCCTCAGCTGCGGCCAGGGCTTTCGGTCGACCGGCCGGGGCAACCGCCTGTGTGGCTCCTGCAGGTCGGGTGCGTGATGTGGACGCGCAACTTTCGGCCCACGCTGCTGCCGGATTTCGAGACCGACCCGGAACCGGGCATCACCTTCGCGATCCGCCTGATCGCCATCGCGCGGGCGATCTTCTGGCTTGCGACCTTTGCGGCGGGTGTCGCCCTGGGCGCGTGGATCTTCTGAACCCCCAAAATCATGATTTCATGAAAGGACCGGCGACATGCGCGACACTGTTCTGGCAGGGGTGGTCTCTGCCACCCTTGCCGCCTCTGCCCTGGCCGAAGGGACCCCGTCGCCACCGCCCCCTGGACCGCCCCCGGTGGTGGTGCAGGCCGACAATGACAGCGATGCAGGCCCTCCCCATCGCGCGCGGGGCTGGGACATCTGCTGCCTCCGCCCCGACGGCCGCCGGTTGTTGAAGGTGGCCGGGAATATTGAAGGCTTGCGCCCCTGGGCCACCGCCACCTGCAAAGCCGCCACCGACCGCCCCGCCTGCACCGAACGCCAGATGTCGCTGGGGGTGCGGGAATGAACGCGCATCAGGCAAGGCAGGCCACCGATGCCTAGACTACCAAAGCTCCTGCCCTGCCCGTTCTGCGGACAGGTGCCCGTCATGATGCCGCTGGTCGACGACCAGAACCACGTGGTCCTCGAACTGATCGGCTGCAGCGTCTTCGTGCGCGACGATGCCGGCGATCTGATCAGCTGCGAAGAATACAGGATGACCAGCGAAGGCTGGAACAAACGCATCCCGGCCCGGGGTTAAGGGCGTACTGCCTTGTTGACCTGCCCGGGGTTTCGGCCCCGGGCTTTTTCTTGACCGATTCTCCGGCAACACTTCTGAAACAAAACTTTATCGACCGATTCGCGCGGCCAAAAACCTAGGGAATAGCAATGGCTTGATCCTGCAGGAGGAAAATGCCGAAGTGACCTGGGACTTGGCCAGACAGAGCGATTGGTGCTATGACTGATTCGTTTTCACATGGCGATTATCGTTCAAAAAGGTAAAGCCTTGAAAAGGATTGCTATTCCTTGTTGATAACCGGGCGAAAGTCACATAGAATAACCATGTCAAAAGGCCCCGTCGAAACGAGGCCTTGAGATATGTCGACCAATGGCACCTGTGGCTGGGCTCGAACCAGCGACCTCGGAAGTGACAATTCTACGCTCTACCAGCTGAGCTACACAGGTACTAACGGCGGAGGTGGTTGCTGCCACCTCCGCCATCTTAGTTCCTTACGTAGGCCCGCTCAACCGTGTCTTTGCCTTTTTTCTATCGGTGGGCACAGTGCGGCAAAAACCCACGAAATCTAGTGGCATAGCACAAGTGCATTTTCTGCCGCTCATGCCGCGACTTAGCTCTTGGCGTCCGTTAGAGATGTGCGGCTATTGAAACCGCGACGCGCGTCCGACCCGGACGCAGTCGGACAGTCGGACGCGGCCTTTGTGCCACAATCCTAACGGTCTAAAATCTAAAGGGAAATTGGTGAGCCGGACAGGATTCGAACCTGTGACCCGCTGATTAAAAGTCAGCTGCTCTACCAACTGAGCTACCGGCCCACGCAAGGCCCGGTGATTAGGCATCCCTGCCGCATGGGTCAAGGGCAAAAGAGCGGGACACTGGCAAAATTGGCGCGCCCCGCGTATATGGCGATCCATGACGCACAAGCCTCCATCATACGGCCTTTCGTTCATGAAAATGCATGGCGCAGGCAATGATTTCGTCATTGTCGACTCGCGCGGGCGTGCGCCGGTGATGACCGCCGGACTGGCGCTTGCATTGGGCGACCGGCATCGCGGGGTCGGGTTCGACCAACTGGCCGAAATGCGCACGACAGATGTCGCGGATGTCACGCTTGATTTTTGGAATGCTGATGGCAGCCGGGCAGGGGCCTGCGGCAACGCTACTCGATGTGTGGCAGATTTTGTGATGCGCGAAGGCGGCATGACAGGCATGACACTATTGACCGAACGGGGCGTCTTGCGCGCGGTTCGGCGACCGGACGGACAGGTGATGGTCAACATGGGCCTGCCGCAACTGGACTGGAACGAGATCCCGCTGGCACGTCCGGCCAACACTGCGCATTTGCCGCTGGACGGCGATCCGGTCGCAGTCGGCATGGGCAACCCCCATTGCGTGCGCTTCGTCCCGGATGCAGAGGCAATTCCGTTGGCCACAGTCGGGCCCCTCTACGAACACGAACCGCTTTATCCCCAGCGAACCAACGTCGAATTTGCCACCGTGACCGGCCCCGACCGTTTGCGTTTGCGGGTGTGGGAGCGGGGCACCGGCATCACCCTCGCCTGTGGGTCCGGGGCTTGCGCCACTGCCGTCGCCGCCCACCTGCGCGGACTGACCGGGCGGCAGGTGACGCTCGACGTCGATGGTGGCGTGCTGGAGGTTGACTGGCGCGACGACGGTGTGTGGCTGACTGGCCCGGTCGCGCGGGTATTCGACGGCTGGATCAGTGCCGAAATGCTGGCCGCCTACACATGAACGCCCCCGTTTTCGCCACGCTCGGCTGTCGTCTCAACGCCTATGAGACTGAGGCGATGGCGGAACTTGCCGCCGCCGCGGGGCTGCAAAACGCGGTCATCGTCAATACCTGCGCTGTGACGGCCGAGGCGGTCCGCAAGGCCAAGCAGGACATCCGCCGCCTGTCGCGGGCAAATCCGGGTGCCGCGTTGATCGTGACGGGTTGTGCGGCGCAAACGGAACCGGAAACCTTTGCCGCGATGCCCGAGGTGACGCGGGTCATCGGCAATACCGAAAAGATGCAGGCCGCGACATGGAAGGGTCTGGCGATCCCCGACCTGATCGGCACGACCGAGCGGGTGCAGGTCGACGACATCATGTCGGTCCGCGAAACCGCAGGTCACCTGATCGACGGGTTCGGCCGCCACCGCGCCTATGTGCAGGTCCAGAACGGCTGCGACCACCGCTGCACGTTCTGCATCATCCCCTTTGGTCGCGGCAATTCTCGGTCGGTCCCGGCTGGTGTGGTGGTGGAGCAGATCAAGCGGCTGGTGGATCGCGGGTTCCTCGAGGTCGTTCTAACCGGGGTGGACCTGACTTCCTGGGGTGCAGACTTGCCGGGTGAGCCGCGTCTGGGCGATCTGGTCCAGCGCATCCTGCGGCTGGTGCCGGACCTTCCCCGGCTGCGGATCAGTTCGATTGATTCGATCGAGGTGGACCCCGCCTTGATGCAGGCGATCGCTACCGAGCCGCGTCTGATGCCGCACCTGCACCTCTCGCTCCAGGCCGGGGATGACCTCATCCTGAAACGGATGAAACGCCGCCACCTGCGCGACGATGCGATCCGCTTCTGCGAAGAGGCGCGGGCTTTACGGCCCGAGATGGTCTTCGGAGCCGACATCATCGCGGGCTTTCCGACCGAGACGGACGAGATGTTCCAGCGCTCCCTCGATCTGGTGCAGGACTGCGGCCTGACCTTCCTGCACGTCTTTCCCTATTCCGCCCGCAAGGGAACCCCGGCCGCTAGCATGCCTGCAGTGCCAGGTCCTGCCATCAAGGAGCGGGCAGCCCGGCTGCGGGCGGCGGGAGACGCGGCGTTGCGGCGGCACTTGGGGGAGCAGGTTGGACAGGTCCATCGGGTGCTGACCGAGGGGCCACGGATGGGTCGGACCGAGGGGTTCGCCGAGGTGGACTTCAGGACGGATCAGCCTGAGGGGGCGATTGTGGAGGCGGTCATCAAGGGGGTGGCAAGGGGGCGGCTGGTCGCTTGAGTTTTTGGGCGTCCCGAGTCGGGACAGAAATTTAAACATGCAATTTCAAGGTATTAGTATATCAACTTTTACCGGTTGTTAACTTTTTCGGGACCTGGGCCCTGAATGTATCCCTGAACGCGGGGGGCAACAGGGTTTGACAGAGGGCATCGCCTGACCGCCGGGTGGGCGCTGCAACGGCTGTTCTGCGCGGTTTATGGATCAACACCTCCCACCGATTTTCTGCTGGTGAGGGTGGCAAAGCGCCCCGCCCGAGGGAGCGGTCTGGCGCTGCCCGGCGGGCTGCGCCCTTGATTCCGGGCAATGGGACGGGAGGCTGCGCAGGGAGTGCCCACACCCTCACCTGATCGTATCGCCTCGCTGCAAGGTCGGGAACAACTCCACCCGTCTGGCCCCAACCTCCGCCGGGCTGCGCTGGCTCGCGATGATCTCGGCGGCCTTTCGACCGATCTCCAACCGGCAGGCGTCCATCGTGGCAAGCCGCCGGGGCAGGCCGTCGAGTAAATCGACACCGTTGAAACCCGCAAGACCTACCTTTCCCGGCACGTCGATGCCCTGATTAAGGCAGTACAAAAGACCCCCTGCCCCGATCATGTCGTTGGAGTAATAAAGGAAATCGACATCCGGCTGGCGCGTCAGGACCGCGGCCGTCATCTCGCGCCCCTTCAAGAGCGCCGACCCGCCGGAATAGTATTCGCGGTCGACCAGCTTCAACCCGGCCAGCGCCAATGCCTCTTCAAACCCCTCCATCCGCTTGCGCGCGCGGTGGTCGTTAGGCATCTGCGTCCCCAGAAACGCGATCTTGCGGTAGCCTGCGGCGATGATCGCCTCCGCCATTTGGCGGCCTGCACGGCGGTGGGAAATGCCGACGGCGCTATCGACCGGGGTGCCGTCGATATCCATTATTTCGACAATCGGGATGCCTGCGTTTTGCAGCATAGCAAGGGCTGCGGGCGTGTGTT
>JANPBI010000267.1:0-20652 GCA_031430315.1 Rhodobacterales bacterium
TTGTCGCCAACTTTGTTGCCCATGGCGACACCGTCAAAGCCCGCAAAAGGCACGGGTTTTCCGGCTTCGTCCATCAGGGGGTCGTCGGTAGCGATCAGCGGAATGCCCGCGTCGGCGGCCGCCTTGGCGAGGGCCGGCCCAAGCGCCTGATCCGGGGCAGTGATGCCGATGCCCTTGGCGCCGGAGGCAATCGCGTCCGACATCGCGCTGATCGCAAGGTTCGAATCCAGCTCAACGTTGATGATGCGCGCTTCGTAGCCCAGCTCTTTCGCCGCTGCGGTGAATCCTGCCGCCTGATCGATGAAATACTGCTGGGTGCCGCTTTTGTAGATCGCGACGATCAGCTTGTCTTGCGCCTGCGCCACGCCCGCCGCCAAGATGGTGATGAGCATACCGGTCGTAAGAAGTAACTTTCGCATTGCCATTGCCTCCTCCCAGATGAGCCTTGATCATGGAACGATAAGACAGTTTATCAGACAAACGCAAGTGACATGAAGCGGGGCAGAAATGGCCAGACTTTCGGGCAAGACGGCGATCGTCACGGGAGGGGCACGCGGCATCGGGGCGGCGATTGCGGCACGGTTCGCGACTGAGGGCGCGACGGTCGTCGTGGCGGATATCTTGGGCGAACTGGCGCAAGAAACCGCCGCGCGGATCGGGCAGGCGACGGGGCAAAAGGTCGTGGCACTCGCCTGCGACATCTCGGATGCAGCGTCGATCACCGCGATGCACCAGGCGGCCCGCGACGCGCTGGGGCCCATCGACGTGCTGGTGAACAATGCAGGTGTCAACGTGTTCCGCGAGCCGCTTGCGGCGACGTTCAAGGACTGGGCGCGCTGCATGGCGGTTGATCTTGAGGGTGCGTGGCTTTGCACCCGCGCCGTCCTGCCCGACATGATCGCGCAGCGCGACGGGGCGGTCATCAACATTATCTCGAACCATGCGATGGTGGTGATGCGGGGAACGTTCCCCTATCCGGTCGCCAAGCATGCGCTGCTGGGCCTGACGCGGTCACTGGCACTGGAATATGCGGGGCAGGGCGTCTCGATCAACGCAATCTCGCCCGGCTATACTGACACGGCATTGGCGCAAGAGGTGTTCGACACCTCCCCGGACCCCGCCGCCGCCCGCCGCAATGTCGAGGCACGCCAGCCGCCGGGCCGGTTGTGTCGCCCCGAAGAGGTCGCGGCGGTCGCGGTGTTGCTCGCCTCGGACGAGGCGCGGTTCATGATCGGCGAGAATGTCGTCATCGACGGCGGCGTCAGCATCCGGATGTATGAGGACGGCGTCTAGCGGTCGAGGATCGCGAACCCTTCGTTTGCATCCTTGATTGCCCGCGCGATCAGGTCGTGCATCGCGGCCTGCGCTGCATCCGGGTTGCGCCGTTCAAAGGCGTCAAAGACAGCGGCATGCAGTTCTTGGCTTTCCTCCATGCCGATCATCTCGGTCGTATAGCCGCGCGCACGCATCTGCAGATCCAAAAGGAGGCCCAAGGCGGCCTCTATCACTGCAAAAAGCTGCGACAGCAGGTCGGAGTCAACGGCTGCCAGAAAGGCGCGGTGAAACTCCAGGTCGGCGTCGATGAACCGTTGGCGGCGGTCCGCATAGTTTGCGTCGGGGGTACGGAACTCTTGTTCCTTCCAGGCCCAGGCGGCGCGAATGCGGTCGCGCGCGGCATCCGATGCGGTCAGGGTCGCAGTGTAGATGACACCGGGTTCCAGCACCAGCCGGACCTTGAGCAGGTCTTGCAACAACGACTTTGTGTCGCCCGCCTTGATGCGCCAGTTCATCACGTCAGGGTCCAAAAGCCGCCACTCGCTGCGCGCCTGCACACGCGTGCCGTCCGAGGTACGGCTGCGGATCAACCCCTTTGCCCCCAGGATGCGGAACGCCTCGCGCACCACCGACCGGCTGACCCCCATCTCGACACAAAGGTCGGCCTCTTTCGGGATGCCCTCTCCAGGGGACCATTCGCCGCCAAGGATGCGCGTGCCAAGGGCGGAAACCGTCTCGCCCAGAACGCCCCGCACTTCGATGACACCGCCAAGACCATGGCTTTGGCGCTTGACCGGAGGCGTACGTTGCTTTTGGGACATCAGGCCGGACCTTTGGCTGCGGGCATCGGCCATCATCGTGGAACATCCGTTCCAGAGCAAGCAGGCTGCACGCGACAGGACCAGAGGATGCGCGTCAGGCACCCCGCGGCGACGACGATGCCCTGCAGGCGTTGAGGCGTCAGTCGCCGGGTCGGATCCGCGCCGCGGTCTTGTTGGCAAAGGCTTCCAGCCTTTCGCGGGCGGCGGCTTGGGTGTTGACGACGCCTGCGACTACCGCTTCGGCATAAGAGGCATCCAGCGCCGACATGTTGCCCAGATGGCTGATGGCCGAGCAGATCGCGAAATTGGACAGGGGCAGGTTGCGCGCGGCGGCGCGGGCAAGGCCCATCGCATGGTCAAAACTGGATCCGTCGACAAGGTACTGCGCCAGGCCCACATCCACCGCCTCGCGGCCTTTGTAGACCCGGCCCGTCAGCATCATGTCGATCATCCGCGCCTTGCCCACGAGGCCTGCGACCCGGATCGTCGCCCCGCCGCCGGTGAAAAGGCCCCGCTGACCTTCGGGCAGGGCGAAATAGGTGGACGCATCCGCCACCCGGATATGGGCGGACGATGCCAGTTCCAGCCCGCCGCCAACCACCGCCCCCTGTAGGGCCGCGATGATCGGCACGCCGCCATATTCCATCTTGTTGAACGCCTCGTGCCAGCGCAGGCACAGATGCATGAACTCGGCCGGGCTGCGGTCGGCCTGATGATGTTCCACCAGATCAAGACCGGCACAGAAATGATCCCCCTTGGCCGCAAGCACCACCGCGCGCACGCCGGCCCGAGGGGCGGCGGTGAACAGGGCCACCAGATCCTCGACGGACGCCGCGTCCAGCGCATTGCGCTTGTCGGGGCGGTTCAGCGTGGCGACCAGCACGCCATCGGGCTGAAAGTCCAGCTCGATATTGGTCAGGCTTAACGCCGTGATGTCGATGGTCATGTCGGTCTTTCCCATTTTAGGTGTCGTTCCCGCCGGTGTCAGGCGTTCACGTCGATCACAACCCGGCCGCGCACCTTGCCCGCCAGGATATCGACACCGAGCTGCGGCAGGTCGGCCAGGGTTGCCATGGTCGTCATCGCAGCCAGCCGGTCCTTTGGCATGTCGGTCGCGATCCGCGCCCAGGCCTCAATCCGGTTGGCATAGAGTTGCATCACGGATTCGATGCCCAGCAGGTTGATGCCCCGCAACAGGAACGGCACGACCGAAGCAGGCAGCGCGGCCCCGCCCGCAAGGCCAACCGCCGCGACGCTGCTGTTATACTTCATCTGTCCCAGCACCCGCGCCAGCATCGCCCCGCCGACGGCGTCGATGCATCCAGCCCAGGTCTCCGCCTCCAGCGGGCGTTTCACGGTTTCGGCGATTTCGGCGCGTGGCAGGATGCGCGCGGCTCCAAGGTCACGCAGGTAGGCTTCGGTCTCTGGTCGTCCTGTCACGGCGACGACCTCGTGACCCAGATGGGCAAGAATGGCCACAGCGGCAGAGCCCACGCCGCCCGCACCACCTGTCACCAACACCGGTCCCTGACCGGTGGCCAGCCCGTGCCGTTCCAGCGCCAGCACCGCCAGCATTGCGGTCAGACCGGCGGTGCCCACAGCCATGGCTTCGCGCGCCGACAATCCCTGCGGCAGCGGCACCAGCCAATCTGCCTTGACCCGTGCCTTTTGCGCATAGCCGCCCCAGTGCGTCTCGCCCACGCGCCAGCCGGTCAGGACGACCCGATCGCCGGGGGCATAGCGCGGGTCGTCCGAGGTCTCTACCGTCCCGGCAAAGTCGATGCCTGGCACATGCGGATAGGTGCGCACCAGCCCACTGCCCGAGCCCAGGCACAGTCCGTCCTTGTAGTTGATCGTCGAGCAGTCGACCGCCACCAGCACCTCGCCATGCGGCAGGTCGTCCAGTTTCAGATCCCTCAGATGTGCCGAGGTCACGCCCGCCGCATCCTTGTCGACCACCAGTGCCCGGAATGTCATGTCATCGCCCCCATGGCGCGCGCCTGATCGCGCAGGATGTATTTCTGGATTTTGCCGGTTGCGGTTTTAGGCAGGTCGCCGAAGACCACGGACTTCGGTGTCTTGAAACCGGCCAGATGCTGGCGGCAAAAGGTGATGATCTCGGCCTCGGTCACGTTTGCCCCGTCACGACGTTCGACAAAGGCGCAAGGGGCCTCGCCCCAGCGGGCATGCGGGCGGGCCACCACGGCGGCGGCCTTGACCTGCGGATGGTTGTAAAGGATCGCTTCGACCTCGACGGAACTGATGTTTTCGCCCCCCGATATGATCACGTCCTTAAGCCTGTCGCGGATTTCCAGATAGCCATCAGGATGCACGACGGCGCCGTCGCCAGACCAGAACCAGCCGCCGTCAAAGGCGGCATCGGTCGCGGCAGGGTCCTTGTAGTAGCCCTTCATCACTGTGTTGCCGCGAATGGCAATCTCACCTTGCGTCGCGCCGTCCATGGGCACATCCGTGCCGGTGTCGCGGTCGATCACGCGGATATCCTCGACCATCGGAAAGGCCACGCCCTGCATCGCCTGCCGTTTGGCCTGGTCGGCCTGCGACAGGCCGGACCAATCCTCTTGCCACAGGCACTGCGAGACATGACCATAGGTTTCTGTCAGCCCATAGACCTGCATGACCGTCAATCCCATCCGGGCCGCCCGTTCCAGCACGGCAGGCGGTGGCGGTGCACCGGCGGTCAGGACCTTGACCGGCGGGGACAGCGGGACCTTTGGGGCATCGGGGGCCTCGACCAGCATTTGCAGCACGATGGGGGCCGCCCCCATATGGGTAACGCCCTGGCCGGTGATGGCAGCCAAAAGTCGTGCCGGGTCGAGATCGCGGGTAAAGATCGTGTGCCCGCCGACGATCGCCATGGCCCAAGGGTGGTTCCAGGCATTGCAATGAAACATCGGCACGACGGACAGGTAAGTGGGGTTCTGCGGCAGTTCCCAAGCAGCAATCGTCCCCAGGGCCATCAGATAGGCGCCGCGATGGTGGTAGACGACACCCTTGGGCCGACCAGAGGTGCCAGACGTATAGTTCAGCGCCAGCGCCTGCCATTCGTCCTCGGGCAGCGCCCAATCAGCCAGCGTGGTCCCGGTGGCAAGGGTTTCAAGATCATCCTGGCCGAAGCCTGGCACCGACCCTGCCTGATGATCGACCATGTCGATAACTGGAATTTCCCGGCCGTTCAGCGCAAAGGCCGCGCGGAGGAGGGGGGCCAGATGGCTGTCAGCGATCACCAGCCGGCAATCGGAATGATCCAGGATATAGGCGATAGTGGCGGCTTCCAGCCGGATGTTGACGGTGTTCAGAACAGCCCCCGCCATCGGCACGGCAAATTGCAGTTCGAAAAGGGAAGGCGTATTGGGCGACAGAACCGTGACGGTATCCCCCAGCCCGACCCCCCGCGCGGCCAGGCCAGCGGCGATGGCGCGGCAGCGGGTGGCGGTTTCGGTCCAGCTGCGGCGGCTCTTGCCATAGGTCACGGCGGGGCGCGCGCCATAGACAGTACCGGCGCGTTTCAAGAACGACACCGGTGACAGCGCGACAAAGCTTGCGGCACTTTTGCCATGCCGTTCATAATGTTCGCGCATGATCAGGCCTTTCTGTCGGACGCCATGATGCCCTAAAGGAACGGAAGTTCAACGAGCCTTGCACTGACCGGGCCGGGATCGCGCATCACCTGCACCTCTTGGCCTGCCGGAACCGCGCTCGAGATCAGGGCATAGCCGATATTGGCGCGCATGCGGGGCGACCAGACGCAGTTGGTCATCATGCCGACCTTTTGGCCGTTATGGACGATGTCCTCGCGTCGGAACCCCAGCGGGGCAGGTTTATCACCTGCAAGTACCAACCCCAGTTGGTGGCGCTTGATGCCCTCGGCCTTGATCCGGCGCAGCGCCTTTATCCCCACCACATTGTCGGGTACGCTCAGGTCGACATATTTGCCCAGACGAACCTCATAGGGGTTCGTGGCCTCGTCGGTATCTCCACCTACCGACACCAGCCCGCTTTCGGTGCGTTCGGCTGTCGCAGGTGCGCCGGGGCCGATGCCCCAAGGCTGGCCGGCCTCTTTGAAGATGTTCCAAAGTTGGGTGCCCTTGGTCCCGTCGCGCAAATAGATCTCGAATCCGCCCTGTTTCGACCAACCTGACCGCTGCACGGCAACCGGGATCCCGTCGATTTCGGTTTCGCGGAACCAAAAGTATTTCAGACCCCGCACCCAGTCGCCGCAGACCGATGCCACGACGTTTTCGGCCATGGGTCCCTGGATTGCCATGGGCGACACATCCGGCTCGCTGACTTCGACGTCAAGTCCGCGCTCGGCAGCGATGGAGCCAGCCCAAAGCCAGATATCGCTATCGGCAATGGACAGCCAATAAAGGTCGTCTGCCAGCTTGAGGATGATCGGGTCGTTGATGATCGTGCCGCGGTGGTTGCAAAGGGGCACATACTTGCCCTGACCCACCGCGCATGTGGACAGATCGCGCGGCGACAGGATCTGCGCCAGCCGTCCGGCATCGGGGCCGCGCAGTTGAACTTGGCGCTCCACGCCGACATCCCATTGCGATACCCCATTGATCAACCGCCAGTATTCGGCCTCGGGATTGCCGAAGCTGGTCGGCATGATCATGCGGTTGTAGACGTTGCCCGCGACCATGCCATCGGCCATCGCGGCGGCAAAGAACGGGGACGGGCGCAGGCGCTGCGTCGGAAACATGGAAAACATGGGTGGCCTTTTGTTTTGCGGTCCAAGTGACCCTAGTGGCGCGGTGCCGTCAAATGACCTATTCAGGGACAATGCCCACGTTTTCGTTATGCATAGGTTAGGCAAACATGCACACCGATCTGCCCCCCCTGACATGGTTGCGCGCGTTTGAAGCGGCTGCGCGGCATCTGAGCTTTACCGAAGCGGCGGCAGAACTGCACCTGACCCAAGCGGCAATTTCGAAGCAGGTGAAGTCGCTGGAACTACACCTGCACCAGCACCTGTTCATCCGGAGGCCCCGCAGCCTTGAACTGACCCGGACCGGCGAGGCCTATCTGCCCAAAGTACACGACGCTTTTGACAGGCTGGCCATCGGCACGCGCGAAGTGTTCGGGCGGCGGCGCAGCGATGTGCTGACGTTGCGCTGCGCGGTGTCCTTTGCTGTCAATTGGCTTGCCCCGCGTTTGCCGGACTATCTGGCAGCGCATCCTGGCAAGACGCTGCGGGTCGTTTCCAGTGTCTGGAACGATGGCGACAACAAGGTCGTGCATGATCTGGACATCCAGTACGGGACCGGCAGCTGGCCCGGGCATGCCAGTCACCGCCTGACATGGGAGCGGCTGACCCCGCTTTGCGCGCCCGGGGTCATGCGCAGCGTCCCCGGCCTCAACAGGCCCGACGACTTGCGCGATCATGCCTTGCTGCATGTGCTGGGCTATCAGGCGGGATGGGGGATCTGGCTGCAGGCAGCCGGGGCCAGGGGCATCGACCCCGGTCGGGGGGTGCAGCTGGACACGTCGCTTGCCGCATTTGCGATTGCGGCCCATGGTGGTGGCGTGGCGCTGGGGCGCAGTTCGCTTGCCGCTGCGGACCGCGCCAGCGGGAGGCTGGTCGCCCCCTTTGCGCTGGAAGTCCCGGTGGACGAGGCGTTTTATCTGCTTCAGCCGACCCGCCCCGATCCCCATCCCGATGCGGCGGCGTTTCTGCACTGGGTCCTGTCGGTCCGCGATAGCGATCAGCGTTGACTTTTGGCGCAAGCTGTCAGGCCGGATGGACGTCAGCCCTTACTTGGCTATAGCTTTGCCCGAGGGGTGCGCGCAGCATCCTGCCACGCCAAGGATTCCAGACCGAATGCCCGCCCCGCTGCCCCGCACCGCGCCGAAAAAATTGAGCTATGATGTAGTGATCATCGGGGGGGCGATCATGGGGTCGGCCACCGCCTGGTTCCTGACGGACAATCCCGATTTCGACGGGTCGGTTCTCGTGGTTGAACGGGACCCCAGCTACGAATTTTCGGGCACCGGTCACACCAATTCCTGCATCCGCCAGCAGTTTTCAACCGAACTGAACGTGCGAATCTCGCAATTTGGCGCGGAATTCATCCAGAACCTGCCACGCCATATGGGAGAGGCGTCGGGCGCGCCGAAACTGCGGATCCAGAACTACGGCTACATGTATCTGGCCGACACGCTGGCCTTTGCCGCGACCCTGCGCGACAGTCATGCCGTGCAGATCGCCGCCGGGGCAGCAACACGGCTGATGTCGCCGGACGAAATCGCGGCCGCCTATCCGTTCTACAGGGTCGACGATCTGGTGCTCGGGTCCATCAACACCGTGGATGAGGGGTACTTTGACGGCATCACCGTGTTTGACTGGTGGCGCAGGCAGGCACGCGCGCGGGGTGTCGAATATGTCGCCAACGAGGTGGTGGCGATCCAGCGCAACGCCGCCGGGAAGCGGGTTGAAAGTGTGACCTTGCAGACAGGTGAGGTCATCGCCTGCGGTCAGGTGGTGAACGCCACCGGCACGCGCGGGGCGCGGGTTGCAGCACTTGCCGGGATCACCATCCCGATCGAGCCGCGCAAGCGCTATACGTGGGTCTTTACCGCTGAGACGCCGCTTGACCGCGACCTGCCTTTGACCATCGACCCCTCGGGCGTGCATGTGCGCCAGGACGGCAAGACCAGCTATATGGCCGGGGCGCATTCCCATGAGGATCCTGCCGTCGACCCGAATGATTTCGGCATGGACCACGACATCTGGCAAGACAAGGTCTGGCCCGCCCTTGCCACCCGCATTCCGGCGTTCGAGGCGATCAAGGTGCAGCGGGAATGGGTCGGGCATTACGATATGAACACGCTGGATCAGAACGCGATCCTTGGACCGCATGACGAGCTGGCAAACTTCCTGTTCCTCAACGGTTTCTCCGGTCATGGCCTCCAGCAGTCCGCCGCGATGGGGCGGGGCACGGCGGAATGGCTGACCTATGGCACCTACCGGTCGCTGGATATGTCCCCGTTCGGGTTTTCCCGCATCCGGTCGGGCACACCTTTTGTCGAAAAGGCGATCATTTAATGACGCGCCCCGCCAGCAGCGCCGGTCGCATCGGGCCGGACTGGACCAGCAATGGATAGAATAGTTTCGACCCATGCTGACACCCCCTGCACCGATCTCATCGTCCCGGAGCTTGCGCCATGACCGAAGCGTATATTTGCGACTTTATCCGCACGCCCATCGGCCGGTTTGGGGGGGCGCTGTCGGCGGTACGCACCGACGATCTGGCGGCTATACCGTTGCGGGCCTTGATGGCGCGTCAGGCGTCGGTCGACTGGGGTTCCGTCGATGACGTGATCTTGGGCTGCGCCAATCAGGCAGGCGAGGACAACCGCAATGTCGCCCGTATGGCGCTGTTGCTGGCGGGGCTGCCGGTGACCGTCTCCGGCACCACGATCAACCGGCTGTGCGGATCGGGAATGGATGCGGTGATTGCCGCAGCGCGCGCCATTCGGGCGGGCGAGGCGGATCTGATCCTTGTGGGCGGCGTGGAAAGCATGTCACGCGCGCCCTTTGTCATGCCCAAGGCAGAGACCGCCTTTTCGCGGCACGCCGAGATTTACGACACCACGATCGGCTGGCGGTTCGTGAACCCGCTGATACAGGCGCAGTATGGAGTTGATTCCATGCCCGAAACTGCCGAGAACGTCGCCGCCGAGTTTGATGTTAGCCGGGCGGATCAGGACGCCTTTGCAGTGCGCTCGCAAAATCGCGCGGCTGCCGCCCAAGGGAACGGGCGGTTGGCACAGGAAATCACCGCAGTCGCCATCCCGCAGCGCAAAGGGGAGCCCCTGATCGTCAGCGCCGACGAGCACCCGCGCGCCACGACGGCTGAGGCGCTCGCCAAGCTGCCAACGCCATTCCGCGCGGGCGGCACGGTGACGGCAGGCAATGCCAGCGGCGTCAATGACGGCGCTGCAGCGCTGGTGATCGCATCTGAGGCCGCCGCCCGCCGCCACGGCCTGACCCCCATTGCGCGTATTCTGGGCGGGGGCACGGCGGGCGTGCCGCCGCGCATCATGGGCATAGGACCCGTGCCTGCGTCGCAAAAGTTGATGGCGCGGCTGGGGTTGGTACAAAGCGATTTTGCCGTCATTGAATTGAATGAGGCCTTTGCAGCCCAGGGCCTGGCGACGCTACGCCAGCTTGGCATCGCCGATGACGACCCCCGCGTGAACCCCAACGGCGGGGCCATCGCGCTCGGCCATCCCTTGGGCATGTCGGGTGCGCGGCTCGTAGGCACCGCGGCGCTGGAACTGGCCCTGAAAGGTGGGGAACGTGCGCTCTGCACGATGTGCATCGGCGTGGGCCAAGGGATCGCACTGGCGCTGGCGCGGGTCTAGTGGCCCTCCTAGAGGGCGACGCGGCGCCCCGAGCGGATGCTTTCGTCCGCCGCAAGGCAGATGCGCAGGCTTTGCACCGCATCCTGCATCTGCCGCCCAAGATCCAGATCCTCGGCCATGGCGCGCAGCATAAAGGCCTGCTCGGCGTCGCAAAGCGCCTGGTGCCCCGGCTCATCGGCCAGCTCAATGCGCCGGTCTCCTTGCGGTCTGTGCAAAAGAATGCCGCCCACTTTGGTATGGCCTTCGATGTCGGCTGACCCGCCCTTGTCGCCGTCGATGATCGAAACGGATCCGTTCGGGCTGATGATGTCCTTCACGAAAAACGCGGTTTCCGACATCATCGGACCCCAGCCCGCCTCGTACCAGCCGACCGAACCATCGGCGAAAATGACCTGCAGCTGACCATAGTTGTACATGTCCGGGGCGATCTCATCCGACAGGCGCAGGCCCATGCCCTGAACCCATACCGGGGCGGCGTCGGTGACTTGGCACATCACGTCGACATAGTGGACCCCGCAATCGACAAGAGGCGAGGTCGACCGCATCAGAGCCTTATGCACCTCCCACTCCGCCCCTTTGGACTGCTGGTTCAGGTTCATGCGGAACACATAAGGTCCACCCAAGGCGCGAGCTTCGGCGATGAGGCGCTGCCAGCTTGGATGGTGGCGCAGGATGTATCCGACGACCAGTTTGCGACCTGTCGCCTGGGCAACCTGCACGACCCGTTCGGCGTCCGCGATCGTGGTCGCCAGCGGTTTTTCGACAAAGACATGCGCGCTTGCCTCCATCGCCCGAATGGCGAGGTCCGCATGGCTGTCGGCATAGGTCGCAATGACCACAAGATCAGGGCGCAGGGCAAGGCCCTCGGCCATTGTGCTGAACTGCGGATAAGTTTGCAGTTCTTCGGGAAGGGCAGGGGTGGATCGGTTCACGAGCCCCACGATTTCTGAGCGTGGATTGTTGTGATGCGCCAGCGCATGGGACCGTCCCATATTTCCGAGGCCGACGATCAGAACGCGCGTCCGTTCCATCAGACCTCCAACCTTGTTGCATCGCCGATGGCGACCTCAAGCCCCGTGCGGCGCGAGTGGATCGCCGCAAAGGCAAGCGCCAGGCTGTGCAGGTTTTCGGCCGCACCGTTCGCAGGCTCCGCGCCGTCCTCGATGGCGACGAGCAATGCGCCCATTGCGCCGCGAAAGCCGTCGTTGAACCATGTGCCGTGCAATTGGGGCCGGGCAACTCCCTCCGCCGTCGTCAATGTCACACGCTGCGTCCCAAGGTCTGGCCCGTCGCTTTGCAGGCTGCCTTTGGTGCCCGCGACATAGGTCGTATCGCGCGGGCCATGCGGGGCACCGCCGTCAAAGACAAGCGAAGCCTGTCCCCCCGACATCCGCACCAGCACTTGCGCCATCAGCGGGGCGGCGGCCTTTTGTCCCTGCGCCGGGGTGGCCATCGCAAAGACGCTTTCGACGCGGTCGCCCGCGATGCTGGCTAGAAAGTCGAACCAGTGGATGCCGAAATCATAGAGGATCAGGTCCTCGATCCGCTCGAATGGGGTGCCAGCAATCCAGCTATGGTCCCAATGAATTGAGACATGCGCCGACAGCACCTCGCCTATGACGCCCGCGCGAACCGTCTCGCGCATCCAGGACAGATGGGGGGCCCAGCGGCCGTTCTGGTTGACCGCCAGTTTCACCCCGTTATCACGGGCAAGTCGGACCATCCGGTGACCGTCATCCAGGTCGAGCACAAAAGGCTTTTGCGACAGGACGTGTTTGCCCGCCCGCAAGGCCGCCTCGATGATCGGAATGCGGTCGGCGGGGTGGGGGGTGATGTCGACGACGTCGATGGCGGGGTCGCGCAGGACGTCCTCGTATCGGTCGGTCATGCGGGCGTCCGGAGCATAGTCCCGCGCTGCGGCCTCGGCCTTGGCAAGCGTGCGATTGCAGATCGCTGCAACCTCCCAGCCTGCGGTTCGATAGGCGTCGAGATGGGCGGACACGATGCCCCCCGCGCCGATGACGCCGATCCGGGGACGATAGCTCCGGGGCATCGGCGGCTGGGAGGGCAGGTCAGGTGCTGCGACCTCCGCCAAAGTCGGCGTCTTCAGCGCATAGGTGTCGGCGTTGGGCGTGCTCATGGGACCAGTGGCAATGTGCGTTTTTCGCGGGCGGATAGTGCTGCGGTATCAACGATGCGCTGGCCGAGCAAGCTGACCTCAGGGTCGAGCGGCCCGGCAAGAGCCTCGCCCCGCGCGATGCAGCCCAGCACATATTCAATGGCATTGCGCCGCCCCTCGGGCAGGGGATCGGCGGCGATGGCATGCGCCTCGGGCCGGGTGCGGGTCTGCACTGTCACGTGATCGGCATAATCGAGGCTGCGGATGGTGCCCTCGGTCCCGACGAACGCGAACCCGCATTGCGGCTGCGGTTGGGTGATCCAGGGGTCGGTAAAGGTGCCCCAGCGGGTTTCCATCTTGCTCAGGCCCCGGTCATAGCGGCAGACGGTGATTGAATGCTGGTCAACCTCGATCCCCGGGGTTTGGTCGGTGGTGGAAGTGACCTCCAGCGGGGCTTTGCCGTTCATGTACCAGGTGCCGAGGGTCGCACCGTAGCCGAGGTAGTCGAGCAGACTGCCGCCGCCCGCGCTGCGCTTGTACCACCACGAGGTCGGCTTTAGCGCCTCCACCTCTTGCTGCGTGACCTCGACCTTGTCGGCAAGGTGGAACAGGGGGCCGCGATTGCCGTCGTAGAAATGCACCTCCAGCAGGTCGCCAATCACGCCTTGGTCGATCAGCCGCTTGGCGGTCACATGCGAGGGCACCCATGCCAGCGGCCAGTTGATTGCCAGAAGTTTTCCGGTGGGCGCCATCGCCGCAATCATCTCGCGGGCATCAGCGACGGAGGCGGCAAAGGGCTTTTCGACAAAGACATGGCAGCCATAGGTGGCGAGGCGCTTGGTAAAGGCCGCGTGGTCGGCGGTGGCAGCACAAAGGATCGCGAGATCGGGTTGCGTGGCCGACATGCAGGCGTCGAAATCGGTAAAGACCCGGTCCGGCGGGATGGCAAAATTCGCGACCGCGTGCGCCATTCGCGCAGGGTCGGGATCAAAGATACCGGCGATTTCCGCATCGGGGTGATCCGCGACCAGCCGCAGCAGGTCCCCCATATGCATATGGTCGAAACTGATGCCGACTACCTTGAACCTTGCCATCGCGTCCCTCGCTCAGCTGCGGTCTGTCAGGCGGATGTAGATGGCCGTCACCGCAAGGATGATCAGCCCGAACAGGATGCGCCGCCCGCCTTCGGGCATCTGCAACAATGTCAGCATGGTCGTCAGAACCGTCAGGATCAAGGCCCCGAGGATGGTGCCGCCATACCCGCCGCGCCCGCCAAAGATCGACGTGCCCCCCACCACGGCTGCCGCCACCGACGGCAGGTCAAGGGGCAATGCGAGCGACAGGGACGCGGTCTTGATCTGCCCAAGGTACAAAAGACCGGTCAGCCCCGCGATTACGCTCGACAGGGCATAAAGCGTGAAATGCACCTGCCAGACGCGGACACCGGACAATCGGGCAGCCGCCTCGTTAGACCCCACGGCGTAAAGCAGGCGGCCAAAGCCGGTGCGCCTCTGCGCCCAGATGATTAGAACCGCAAAGGGGATGAAGACGACCAGGCTGTTCGGCAAGCCCAGACTCCGGCCGGTGCCCAGCCAGACAAGGAAATCGGGAATTTTGACGCCGGTCGCGATCACGAAGCGCTGGTAGACCAACAGACAGCCATTCGCGATCAGCGCCGTGCCGAGCGTCATTATCAAAGGATGCACGCGGGCGATTGCCACGCCAAAGCCGTTGGCAAGACCGACCAGCACGGCGCAGCCCAGCGCAACGGCTACTGCGGCGGGTACACCAACCATCGGCGAGAGTGTAGCCGCAACAAAGGCGGTGATGGTGGCTACGGTGCCTGCGGACAGGTCGATGCCGCCCGTCAGCATCGTCAGGGTCTGGCACGCAGCCAGCATGGCCAGGGGAATGGCGATCTTGATGGTGTTGCTGAACCAAAATCCGCTGATGATTGCGGGGTTCAAGATTGCCAACACGCCAACCAGCAGCAACAGCAGCACGACCAACGGCAAAAGCGGATTGTCGGTCATCAAGCGGCCCAGACGCCGCAGGACCGGGGGATTTGCCGCGACGTCCGTCATGTCGTGCGCCCCCGGTTTGCCAGAACCGCGCCGAACATGACGACGACGACCATGATGCTGCCCTCGATGATCGTGGTGACGTTGGGGTCGACGGACATCAATGTCAGATCCATCCGGACCAGTCTCAACACGAAAACCGCCAGGATTGGCCCGATCAGCCCGCCGCGCCCGCCGCCCAGCACTACGCCGCCCAGCACGACAGCCGCGACCGAAGCTAGAAGATAGGGACCGGGGATCGGCTCGCCGATGCCGGTGCTCATCGTGACGGACAGACCGCCCAGGGCAGCGAAAAGCCCGCAGACGGCATAAGCTGCAATCCGCGTGCGACCGACCGGTACGCCAGAGCGGAACGCGGCCAGGTGATCCGACCCGATAGCGTAGAACATGAGGCCGAGCTTGGACCGGAGGATCGGCAGCCAGATTACCGCGACGCAAACCGCAAGGAAAACGACCCCCTTGGGCAGCCAGGCGGTCAGGGAAGATGGGATTCCGGGCAGCGTGACGCCCCCTACAATCAGGTCGCGCAGCCACGGGGCCGCCGCGCCCCCCGGCGCGTTAAGGATCAATAGCGCGACCCCTTGCCAGACAAACAGCATCGCCAGCGTAACCACAATGTCGGGCACGCGGGTCAGCACGATCAACGCGCCGTTGATCGCCCCCATCCCGAGGCCCACCAAAAGGACAAACGCGACGACCCCCACCGACTGCCCATCCGTGGCCCCAGCCATCAGCACGGCACCTGTGACGCTGGCCACCGCCATCATCGCGGCGATAGACAGGTCGATCCCGCCGGCGATGACGACGATCGCCATTCCCACGGTCGCCAGTGCAAAGGGCAGGGCGGCTCGTGCCAGGCTATCCAGCCCCGAAATGCCGAAATCGGGCTGGATCACCTTGGTTGCCACCAACAACAGCGCCAAGAGCCCCGCCAGCCCCAAGGTCCAGCCATGGGTCGACACGATGCGGCTCATGCCACGACCTCGGGCGATGTTCCGGCCAATCCGTATGCCAGGCGCATCAAGGTTGGTTCATCCGCATCGGCGGCCTCGACAATGCCGGTGACCCGCCCGTTGAAGATGACCAGTGCGCGGTCGCAGGCCAGCGGGATCTCGGCCAGCTCGGACGTGTAGTAAAGCACTGCCGCGCCCTGATCGGCCAGATCGCGGACCAGCGCGTAGATCTGGCGCTTGGTGCGGATGTCGATGCCGCGCGTGGGGTCAAACAGCAGCAGCGTCTGCACCCCCTTGGCAATCCAGCGGGCGATTGTGACTTTTTGCTGATTGCCGCCGGAAAGGCGGCGCACCTCGCCTTGCGCGCGGGTGTCGATCTGCAGGCGGTCAATGGCAGATGCCACACGCCGCGCCTCCTCGCGCATCGGCACGGCCCCCCAGTCGCGGGGGCGTGCCAATAGGGGGATGGCGATGTTTTCGCGCACCGACCGCGCCATCAGCAGCGCATGCGCCCGGTCACCCGGCACAAAGGTCAGGCCAGCCGCGATGGCATCGGCAGGGTGATGAAAACTGACCGGTTGGCCATCTACGCGGACATCGCCCGACGTGGCGCGCCGCTGGCCTGCAAGAACGTCAAACAATTCGTCCTGGCCCTGACCTTCAAGAGCGACAACGCCCAGCACCTCACCTCGGTGCAGTTCCAGCGAGACATCCGATAGCCTTGTGCCGACTTTCAGCCCGGTGACCTGCAAGCGGGGTGGGACTGCGGTGCTTCGGTCCGGTGCAGCGCTGCGCGCCCGGTTTGCAACAGCGCTGGTCAGGTTGCCCAGCATCATTTCGACCACCCGGTCCTCGACACCCGGAGTGATCGGCAGGTCGCCCACAGTCGCCCCGTCACGCAGAACCGTCGCGCGGTCGCACAAGGCTGCAATCTCGGCGAACCGGTGCGAGATATAGATGACCGAGCGCCCGGCATCCGCCTGTTCGCGCACAACGCGCAGTACGCGGTCGACGAGGTCGGTCGGCAAGGCCGCAGTCATTTCGTCCAGCAACAGGACATCGGGACTTGCGGCCAACGCGCGGGCCAGATCGAGGACGCGCAAAGTGGCCAGCGGCAGCCGCCCAATCATCCTATCCAGGCGCAGGTCGGTGATCCCAAGCTCATCCACCCAATGGCGGAAGGGTTCCACAGGCGTGTCGCCCAGCCGCAGGTTGTCGGCCACGTCCAGATCGGGGATCAATGACGGTTCCTGATAAACTGGCACCAATCCCCATTTCTTTGCCGCAGCGGGTGACCCGACCGTGCTGTCGCGCCCCTTGATGCGGACATGGCCTGCATCGGCCTTCAACGCGCCGGTAAGGATCTTGACGAAAGTTGACTTGCCCGCGCCGTTCGCGCCCATCAGTGCCACGATCTGGCCCTTGGCCACCTGCAGCGATGCATCGTGCAACGCCACGACCGCCCCAAAGCGTTTGGCCACGCCCTTGGCATCGAGAACGGGGGTGGAGGTCTGGTCGGTCATGGGTGATTTTTCAAAGAGAATGCGTCCGTCTCGACCCCTTTCCTTTGGATGAGGGGGTGAGCACAAGAGGCCCCCCTCCCGCGAGAGAGGGGCCAATGGAAAAGGGTCGTACTTACTCGCCCGGACCTTTGCAGGCGATGATCTGGTCCATGGAATAGGTGGTCCAGCCGGGGATCGACACCGAGACCGGCCATTCTGGCGACAGGCTCGGGTTGGCCGCAGCCGCAAGCAGGGCTTTGCCATCGTCGGTATTGTTGGCCCAGACCACGGGATCGACCAGAACGGTCTTTTCCGCCGGCATCTTGCCATCCAGGATCTGGATTGCCAGAGCCACGCCCGCGCCCCCGACCGAGCCGGGGTTGGTTACTGCAGCGCCGACCAGTCCGTCAACGCTGGACAGCTGACCGACGAAGCCTGCGTTGTCGGCCCCCACGATCGGCACCATCGGCGCGCCACTTTCGACGAAGGCGTCAACGATCACGTTGTCGATGCCAGAGGTCCAGACGCCCTGGAACGGCACACCCGCCGCGATGATGTCGTTGATCTGCTGCTTGCCCTGGTCTTGCTGCCACCCGGTGAAGACCTCCTGCGCTACCGTGATCGCCGGGAACTCAGCCATTGCCTTTTTGAAGCCCACATCGCGATCATTGTCCGCACCCGCACCGGCAGCACCGCGCATGTAGACCACGGCCCCCTTGCCGCCCATCGTCTCGAACAGCCATTTGGCCCCCAGATAGGCGTATTGGGTTTGGTTGTTGGAAAGGATGTAGGCCGATGGTTCCGTCACGGCCTGGTCCACCGCGACCACGACGATGCCTGCATCGGTCGCCTCTTTGATGGCGGCGTTGATGCCGTCGGCATTGGCGGGGTTCACCACGATTGCATTCACACCGGCCTGGATCAGGTTGCGGATATCCTCAAGCTGGCCCGCTGCATCGGTGTTGCGGTGTGCGATGTTCAGGCTTTCGACCTTTCCCGAGGCCAGAGCTTCGGCCTTCATGGCGCAGACCATTTCTTCGCGCCAGCCATTGCCCTGCACGGTGTTGGAAATGCCGATCTTGTAGCCCTCGGCGCTGGCCATGCCGCCAAATCCGACGGCCAATGCCAGCGCCACCGATCCAATCAAGCTTTTTGTCATTGGTATTCCTCCCATTCAGGTTCAAGTTTCAGTCTTACCGTTCAGTTTTTACTTCACAAACGGGCGCAGCACATCCCGTGCCAAAGCGAACCCACGTTTGATCGCCGCATGCGATCCTTCGAAATTGCGGTCTTCGTGTTCGATGATCACCGGGCCATCGTAACCCGCGCGAAAAAGGCCCGCGAAGGTTTCGGCCCAGTTGACCTCTCCCAGACCCGGCATGCGGGGGATCTGCCAGCCCATGCCCGCCGACAGGATGCCGTTTTCATACAGCCCGTCGCGGTCGATCATCAGGTCCTTGGCATGGACATGCACCATCCGTCCTCCAAATTCGCGGATGAAACGGGCCTGGTCGATCATCTGCCAGACCAGGTGGCTTGGGTCGTAGTTCATCCCCACGGCATCCCCCCATGCGTCGAAGATACGCCGCCAAACCTTTGGTGCATAGGCAATATTGTGCCCGCCGGGCCATTCGTCGGGGGAAAAGATCATCGGACAATTCTCAAAGGCGAGCGTCACTCCCGCGTCGCGTGCATGCGCGACGATGACGGGGAAAATCTGCTCGGCCCGCGCCCAGTTCTGGTCAATCGTCAGCGTGCGATCGCCACCGACAAACGTGTTGACGACCTTGACCCCCATCCTGCTTGCGGCGGTGATCACCAGTTTGAGGTGCCCGATCACGGCGTCGCGGTGCCCCGCGTCTGCGTGCAGCGGGTTTGGGTAGTAGCCAAGCCCCGCGACAGACAGGCCTTTGTCGGCCAGCATGCCCATGATTTCGGATCCACGTGCCGGGGTCATGTCCTCGACCGCTATATGGCAGGTCCCCGCATAGCGGCGTTTCTCCGCCACGGCAGATGGCCAGCAGGCGATCTCCAGCGCCTCGAAACCCGCTGAAGCCGACCATGCGGCCACTTCGGCCAGGCTGGTATCGGCAAAGGGTGCGGTCAGAAGACCAAGTTTCATCTCCATCCCCCCAGATGTTCAGGCATTTGGCACCCCGACCCAGGCGCCAGTCCGCGCGCTTTGCAGGACTGCATCGCAGACAAGCATTTCATGGTGACCATCTTCAAAGCTTGCATAGTTTGCGTCTTGCCTTCGCGCGCCATCTGCAATGTCGCGATAGACCTGCGCGAAAAGGGCCTGGAACGTATCAGCAAAGCCTTCGACATGGCCGCCCGGCAAATAGGCTGCTGCAGCCCCTGTCGCGTTCATCAGGCTGGCGTCGCGCTGCAGGACCTGGTTTGGCGCGTCGCGGTGGCCGATCCAGAGGTGATCGGGGGTTTCGGAATGCCATGCGGCCGAAGCTGCGGACCCGGCGATATCCCAGGTCAGCGCGTTCTTGCGGCCCATGCTGATCTGGCTGGTCGACATGACCCCCCGCGCGCCATTGGCATAGCGCAAAAGGATTGTCGCAGCATCGTCGGTGGCAATGGTTCGGGGCTCGGTCGCGCCTCGGGCGGCAGAGAATGTCTCGACCGGGCCGACGGGTTTCTGGCGCACCGGAAAGAACGTCGCGAGTTCAGCAAAGACCGCCGTGATGCGCTGACCCGCGATGAAGCTGGTCAGGTCCAGCCAATGCGTGCCGATATCGCCGACAGAGCGCAGCACGCCGCCTTCGTCCGCCTCCAGCCGCCAGTTCCAGTCGGTTTCCTTGGCAAGCCAATCCTGATGGTAGGACCCTGAGATCAGGCGAATATCCCCCATATCGCCCGCCGCCACCATGCCGCGGGCCTGCTGGTTCAAGGGGTAAAAGCGGGTGTTGTAGCACACCGCCGCGACCTTGCCGCTGGCCCTGGCCAATGCCACCATTTCAGCAGACTGTGCGGCGGTGATAGCCAGCGGCTTTTCGCAGATGACGTGCCGTCCGGCGGCCAGGATCTGCTTGACCTGCGGGTAGTGTAGCGCGTTGGGCGAGGTGACATGGACCATCTGCACGGCCGCATCGGCCAAAAGCTCCTCTAGCGAGGCATAAGCCCGCGCAACACCCAAAGCCGCCGCGCGTTCTGCTCCGCGATCCGCGCTTGACCCCAGGATGCCTGTGACCGTCACACCCAAACGCCGCAACGCGCCCAGATGAACAGCGCCTATGAAGCCTGTGCCGATAATGGCCGCGCCGAACCTGCTTGCGTCACGCAACGGAATATCCCCCGTCAATGGCCAGGCAAGTACCGGTCATGAAGGCAGCGGCGGCCGAGGCCAGGAACAGCACCGGCCCCGCGATATCGTCTGGCTGGCCCCAGCGTGCCATGGGCGTACGCAGGTTGACGGCGGCGACATGGGCGGGATCGGTGCGGCTGCGAGCCGATTGCTCGGTGACGATAAAGCCGGGGGCGACGGCATTGACCCGG
>JANPBI010000268.1:0-3519 GCA_031430315.1 Rhodobacterales bacterium
ACTGGCCTGGCGGCCACGAACAATGTCATTGGTCTGGGGAAAACTGTGTGGTTGAATCAATGTATTTTTTGCGATGAAAAGCAAAGTGGGCCAGAATTATGCAGCGCGTTGTTGCTGGTCTCGACCCCAGAGAGAAGCTCCGCGAAGAGCCGTTGCGATCGATGTTGACCCTTCACTGCGTTGACGGCCAGTGACCGCAGCACGGCCCGGGCAATCGGCACGGTAATGTTGCGTGTGCCATCCCGGACGGTGATGGTGCGATAAGCTTCTTCCAGGATGATGTTCTTCATCCGCTCTTCGTTCAGCGCCGGCAGCCTGTTCTTGGCCCCCTTTGGCCGACCACGCGGATTGCCCGACTGACCCTTTCGGAACCGGGTGTCTTCGGGAGGTTTGGCGTAGCCCACCTCGTAGCCTGCACCCGCGATCAGCGAACCCGGTTTGCCGGGGCCCAGGGCGCGCGATCGGGGGGTGTTTGATCCCGGCTTGTCGCGCGCCGTCATTGCGCCGCGACCAGCATCGCGGTGTCAAGCCGTGGCCAGCCGCAGATCAACTGCTCTGCGCCGTCCTTGGCAAGACCTTCCCACCGGGTCAGGATCCGGTCGCAATAGATCGGGTCCAGTTCGACGACCCTGGCCCGGCGCCCGGTCTTGTCCGCCGCGATCAGGGTGGAGCCGGACCCGCCGAACACATCCAGCACGATCTCACCGCGACCCGAGACATCCTTGATGGCGTCCATAATCATCTGGACCGGCTTCACCGTCGGATGCAGGTGCAGCTCCTCCATCCGCCCGGCCCGCATCGTGTTGACCCCACGGTAGTTCCAGACATTGGTCCGGTACCGGCCATGTTGGCCGAGCTCGAAGCTGTTCACATGGGGTGCTGTGCCTTTCTTGAACACGAAGATCAATTCGTGGCGCGAGCGGTAAAACGTCCCCATGCCGCCATTGTCCTTGGCCCAGACGATGAGGTTCTTCAGTTCATCATAGACCGCATGGCCGGCAGCCAGCATCTCGCCCATATGACGCCAATCCATGCACAAGAAATGAATCGAGCCATCAAGGCTATGATCCGCCATGCCGCGGAATGCTTGGGTGAGGAATGCCGTGAACTCAGGCACAGTCATCTCTCCCGAGGCCATGACAAACTCCCGGTGCTTCACCTTGCCCGATCCGCCGACATGGCCATCGATCTTCACATTGTAAGGCGGATCCGAGAAGATCATCCGCGCCAACTCCCCGCCCATCAGACCCGACACGACAAGGGGGTCGAGGGCATCGCCACAGGCCAAGCGGTGTGGCCCCAACTGCCAGACGTCGCCAAGAGTCACACGGCGTGGCGCGATCTCGGGCAGGATGTCATCATCCGGATCGCCCGGCTCTTCTGGTGACAGGCCCTCGACGAGGCTGTCGATCTCGGCGACGTCAAATCCGATCACCCCGATGTCAAACCCGATGTTCTCGGTGGCGAGCAACCCCTGCAACTCTTGTGCAAGAAGCTCTTCATCCCAGCCGGCATTCAGTGCCAGCTTGTTGTCGGCAATGACATAGGCGCGCTTTTCAGCCTCGGTCATATACTCGATGCGGATGCAGGGGACAGTGTCCAACCCGAGCGACTTTGCCGCCTCGACCCGACCGTGACCGGCGAGAATCGTGCCGGTCTGGTCGATCAGAACTGGATTGGTGAAGCCGAATGTCTCGATCGATGCCGCGATCTGCTTCAGCTGTTTTTTGGAATGGGTTCGGGCGTTGCGCGCCCAAGGCCGCAGTGCGGCCGGCGAAAGATGTTCAATCGATCTGGTCATGCGAATTCCTGTTTGTCCCTGTCTGCCATCCTCCCGAAATGTTTCGACTTTTTGGCGAGCATCCAGCGCTTGGCTGCGCCCGCGAATCGGAACATACCACGAACTCACGGGCAATCAAGGGAGGGCCAACGGAGGGGTGCAATGTCTCTGATATGACTGGACTTCTCTGCACAACCGAGCGTTGCTGTGGCCATCGCCCGGCGCCGTCCGGGCTCGCCTCCGTACCGGGGCGCGGCACTCCGCCGGCCCGCGGAACCGGAGAACGAAGATGACAAAGACATCCTCACCACCCATCAAGACGCAACAATCTAACGCTGTTGCCCCCCGGCAGACCAAGGCGGCCCTTCTGCGCGCGCGCCTTGCACGACCTGGCGGTGTGTCCTTGACCGAGATGATGCACCTCACCGGCTGGCAGGCGCATACCCTACGCGCGGCGCTGACCGGGCTGCGCAAGACCGGTGTCAATCTCAGCCGCCACCGTGATGGCGGGGAGACGGTCTATGCCATTGACCGGGCGGAACCGGCCGACGCCGATCTGGCCATCACTGCACATGTAACGGCGGCCCTGCCCGTCGCGGCACGTGGATTGCCGGATGCCACGATCTCCGACTCCGGCAAAGGTGCCGCATGACAACCCTCGCCGATCTCGAGATCATGGACCGGGCGGGGCTGGCGAGGCTCTGGTCAGACCTGCTTGGTGGTGTGGTGCCGCCCAAGATGAGTCAGCCGATGCAGCGCCGGTTCTTGGCCTATGAGATGCAAGCCCGGGCTGATGGCGGGCTGCACCCTGCTCTTGTCGCGCGGTTTGATCGCATTGCCCAAGGCGACGCGCGCAAAGCCTCCCCCAGTGTGCGGCCCGGCGGGCGTCTGTTGCGGGCATGGAACGGCACCACCCATGTGGTTGATATCCTGCCCGACGGATACCTCTGGAATGGCGCACGTCACCGATCGCTCTCGGCCATCGCCCGCGCCATCACCGGGGCGCGCTGGTCTGGCCCGCGGTTCTTCGGGCTTCTGGCGGCGGATGGTCGACAAGAGAGAGGAGGCGAAAGAAGCAAACGCAAGGCGGCGGGAAGCGGCAGCTTTCCGGGCCGATCTGGATCAACGCTGCAAGTTGACGCCGAGTTGGACCAACTGGCCCCATCCCAGCCAGTCCATTCCGCTGCGCGTGAGGGGGACGCCAGATGACTCAGAAGCCGGTGATCCGCTGTGCCATCTATACGCGCAAATCTTCTGATGAGGGTCTCGATCAGGCGTTCAACTCGCTCGACGCCCAGCATGAGGCCTGTGCCGCCTATATTGCCAGTCAGCGCCATGAGGGTTGGAAACTTATGGCGGACCGCTTTGATGATGGCGGCCTGTCGGGCGGCACATTGGAGCGCCCGGCGCTGCAACGTTTGCTGGCCGAGATCGGTGCCGGGCGCATCAGCATGGTCGTGGTCTACAAGATTGACCGTCTGACACGGTCGCTGGTGGATTTCGGGCGACTGGTCGAACGGCTCGACGCCAAGGCGTGTTCCTTCGTCTCGGTCACGCAGGCCTTCAATACTGCCACTTCCATGGGGCGCCTGACGCTGAACGTCCTTTTGTCCTTCGCCCAGTTCGAGCGCGAGGTCACGGCCGAGCGCATCCGCGACAAGATCGCGGCCTCCAAGAAGAAGGGGCTCTGGATGGGCGGTGTGCCGCCGCTAGGCTATGACATTCCCCCAGATCCGAAA
>JANPBI010000269.1:0-10919 GCA_031430315.1 Rhodobacterales bacterium
GTTGATCCACACAGCACCTGCGTTGTCGGCAAGATAGAGCGGCCCGCCGCCGCCGTGCCACATCAGCAACTGCCCGGCATCAAGATCGGGTTCGGTCATGTCAAGCAGTGCACCAACTCGCCCGGTTACCGATCGCGCGACCAGTTGCGTGACAACACCCAGAACGTCGCCCTCAGAGGCGATGGCCATATTGTCCACCTCCTCCAGCCAGCTGAAAGCGGCACCGGGATGCATGCCCGGATCGGTTTGCAACGCGGGCCAGTCGCTGACGGCGAGCCCCGCATACCCACCTGCGCCCGCAACATCGCGCAGCGCCAGGGCACAGCGCGCGGTCAGGTCCATCTGGGCCCCGCTGACACCTCGCACCGGCGCTTTGGCGGTCATCAATGCAAGCTCGGCACCAACCCGGTCAGTCGAGACCGCCGCCATCCGACCAGTCAGTTCGTGGATATCGTGATGCGCCACACTGACACCCAGCCGGGTCATCAATGCCGCAGAAGATACCTCCATATTATAGAAAGTCATCGCAAGTCCGCCGATCACCCCGATCCGCGCCCCGTTGAGCGCTTTGGCTGCGGTCAGGGCGCGGATCGTATTGGAAAGACGTAGCTGCAGGGCCGGACTTTCCGGTGCGCCGTGGTACCATTGGACCGGGCGGCTGCGCAGATCACGCACCGCGCGCCCAATCGACAGCGACATGTTGAGAGAGACGAAATTGTTCAACTGGACGTCGCCGGTCCTCACAGGTTCCGGCACCGACCAGAATCCAGCGCGAAAGGGGCTGGCGGCAATGGTGCGCGCCACGTCACCCATCGTGAAGCCGCCATGCAGGCACAGAATGAAATCGACGCCCTCGTCGCCAGCCCGGTCCAGGGCACGGGTCGTATCGATGCCATTCATCGGAATGTCCGGCAACACGATCAGCCGCGCGCCATGGGCGTCGCAGAGGGTCGCCAGCGCCGCCTCGGCGCGGGTCCACACACCATGACGCTCTGGGAAATAGCTTGGCAAGGACGCGCGCAAGAGCCCGATGGTCAGCATGTCAAATCCTCAGATACCCGCCATCGACGATATGCGTGGTGCCCATGACATATGTAGCGAGGTCCGAAGCCAGATAGACACAAGCGTCAGCCACTTCCGACGGTTCACCCCAGCGCCGCGCGGGGATCATGTCAAGATAACCCTCGCCTGTGGCTGTGCCGATCACCGGGTCGTCGATCACGTTCATCTGGGTCCGCATGATACCAGGGGCCACGCTGTTGACCCGAATGCCGTGCGGGCCAAGCTCATCGGCGAGGGCATAGCTGAGAAGCCGCACCGCACCCTTGGTCATGTTGTAATGGGCAAAGCCCCCGGTGCCGCGCATGCCGGCGATCGAACACATGTTGATGATGACGCCGCGTTTGCGCGGCATCATCACACGTGCGGCGGCCCGCGCGCCAAACATCACTGATTTGACGTTGACGTCGATCATCTCATGGAACACCGCCTCGGTTGCGTCGAGGATGGGCTGCTTTTTGAGTATCCCGGCGTTACTGACCAAGATCTCGAGCCCACCCCAGTCTTCGGCAATCTGCACAACCGCCTCCAGATCGGCGACCCTGCCGACATCACAGCGGTGGAACCGGGCCTGACCGGGATGGTCGCGGTTGATCATCTCCGCCGTGGGCTCACCCCCTTCGCGAGGACCAGCGGTCAGGTCGGCGACGATCACTTTGGCGCCTTGCCGCGCATAGGCCAAAGCGATGGCGCGACCATTGCCGCTGGAGGCACCTGTCACGATGGCCACTTTACCTTGCAGCATCATCCTCTCCTACAACGTTGCGATAAGGCGTTTCAGCCGACTTTGCCCCGTGTCGGCCAGCCAGTCGATCAACGCTGTTTCGCCCTTTTGTCCGAACACAGGGATGGCGTCAGACCAGATCGCCCGCCCGCACATGAAACCCCTGAAAGCTGCGCCCGACTCGCCTGCCATGACCAGGGATGCTTCGAACCAGTCAAATGGTACGCCCGCGCTGAGATAGACAATGGGCGTGTCGCCCGCCGCAGCCGAGGCATCCCGAAAGGTGGCCAACGCGTCACTGCGGCTACGCTGGGCAAGGCCAAACCCCTCGACGAAACCAAGGTCGACCGGTACCTCGATCTTGAGAAGATCGATGTGGAATCTTGGCGCTGCGAAAGTCGCGACTGACCGACGGACAAGATCAGGCTTCAGGTCCGCAAACTCGGCCGAGCCGGGTTGGTATGCCCGATGATAGACCAGCGGCTCCATCAGGAAGGTCACGCCCTGCGCCCGACAGTCGGCGCCGACCTCGGCCACCAATTCCTGCTTGCGGGCGTTCAGATCCGGATCATCGTCGGGCGCATAATACATGAAGAATTTCAGCTGCCGCACCCCCAGACGCGGAAAATCAGCGACTGTCAGATGCGGCGGCAGGAGAGTGATCCGGTCTGCGGACGAGATATGATAGACGTCCGCCTCATAGGCCATCATCGGGGCGCAGCCGGGTGGGTAGTCAGCGATCAGGTCGGGCCCACATTCCGCATCGACCAGTACGGTCGTGGCCGTGGACCCCAAGGTGGTCAAAACCGCACGCTTGAAGGTCATTAGATCGTCGGGCCTCGAATCCTGTCCCCGCGTCGCGCGGATTGCTGCGGCAAGCCCGCTGCCCGCATCAACCGCAACACCGTGGATCGGCTGCGTCATGGTTCCGCCCCTGATCCACGATGTATGACCGGAAAGTATGGTGCCCCGTGCGCAGCCCGCCAGAACATCAGCATTTGTGGCGACGGCGTCAGAAGCGAGATCGAAAAGCCGCCCATTTCCTGGGTCGTCGAATAGGACCCGATCATGACTGACACATGCGGGATACCGCGTGCCGCAAGGGCCATAGCCACCTCGCGAAAGACCGTCAGCAGCTCCATCTGCGTGGTGCCGCCGCTGCCATTCACCAGCACAACTGTCGGCGTGCCTGACGCGATGGGCCGGTCCGCCAGCAATTCAGCCAGCATGAAGGCCACCAGATCCCCTACCGCGCCCATCTTGCGCCGCCCCACGCCCGGTTCGCCGTGCACGCCCATCCCGATAAAGATCTCGTCTTCGGGCAGCGTGAACATCAAACGGCCGGTCAGGGGTGAAATGCCGGGGCTGACTGCAGCACCCAAGGTGCGGGTGGCGGCACGCACGGCTTCACCCAAGGCCACAAGGTCATCCAGCGGCATCCCCGTCTCGGCCGCAGCGCCAAGAATCTTGTAGATGAAAATGGTTCCGGCGGCTCCGCGACGATCTTCCTCCTGCCCTTTAGGCGCCGAGGAGATGTCATCGTACATCAAGATGGGCCTAACCCTGAGGTCTTCGTCCTCGGCCATCAGGACGGCCTCCATCCCGTTGATCACATCGCCCTCATGACGCGAGATCAGCAGGATCGACCCGGCGGGGCCGGTGACCTCGCGGATGCCTTCAAGGATCAGGTCGGCGCTGGGGGCGGCAAAGACATCACCGACAACATTGGCATCGAGCAGCCCCTGCCCGACAAATCCCATCGCGATGGGTTCATGACCGCTGCCGTTGCCGATCAGCAAAGACACCTTGTCGGTCGATTTGGGCTGTGCCCGCAGCACGGTACGGGGATGGCGCCCGCGCTTCACCAGTTCGGGAAACGCCGCAACAAAGCCGTCGATCATGTCATCCGCCATTGTCTCGCGGGTGTTGAAAAGCTTTTTCACTAGTGCTTCCCCATCACTTGCGCCAAGACGGTCAGACATTCCACAACTGACCGCGCACCGGCATCCAGATGCCCGAGTCCGGCCCCTTCGACATAGCGCGCACGTCCGCGCCGTGCCGCCATCGCGCGCGTCGCCTTCAGCCCTTCAGACGCCGCCATCACAGCCTTGCCAACCGGATCGGTGTTGCCAAGAGCCGCAACCGAGGCCGGGATCAGCGCGTCCAGCATCGTCTTGTCACCCGGCTTGGCCTGCCCGATCTGGCCGACCTTCTGCGCGGCTGCAGACAATGCGCCAGCAAGGTTTGCGCCCGCTTCTGCCGCCAGCATCGCCGCGATGACCTGCGCGAAAAGCGAGCCTGATGCCCCGCCCGCAGCACTGCGAAAGGACCTGACCGGATCTTCCGCATTCAGAGCCGCCGCCCGAAGTCCGCGAAGGATCGTGCTTCCGTGGTCGCCATCTCCGGTGGCCGCATCCAGCGCGTTCAACTCGTCTTCAACCTCGGCAAAACGAGAAACCATAGCGGACATCAGGGCGCTCATCTTGCGCCCCCGAATGTCTTGCGCATGAACTCCAGCGCTTGCGCTGCCGCCTTGGTTGTATCGGGTTCGATTTCGCGCCAGATGTTCAGGTCATTGCCCGCCGGCGTGCCAGTTTTCACAAACATCTCTGCCACGATCCAGCCGTCATAGGAGGCGTCTTGCAGCCCCGCCACGACCTCGGCCCATGGCACATGGCCTGACCCCGGTACGCCGCGGTCATTGTCCGAGACATGGAAGTGCACAAGGTGTCCGGCAGAAGCGGCAATCGCGCCCCGCACATCCTTTTCCTCGATATTCAGATGAAAGGTATCAAGCAGGACGCCAATCAGGTCCGATCCCGTACCCCGCGCAAGGGCGCAGGCCTCGGCTGCCGAATTGACCAGATCCGTCTCAAACCGGTTGATCGCCTCGATGCCCAAGATTACGTCATGGCGGACCAGATCATCATGCAACCGCCCCAGCATTTCTGCAGAGCGCTGGCTTCGGGCAGCTTTGTTGTCCGGATCAAAGACGCCCCACGGCGCATAGACCACGCCCGCCAATCCGTGACCGCCGAGTGCTGCGACTGTACGGATCGCCCATTGCAGATGCGCCAATCCCGCTGCCTGAACTGCTGGGTCAGCGGATGTGATGTCTGCGGTTTTTGATAGCCCGTCCGAGCAGGTCACCTCCAACCCATGGTCGCGGATCAGACCGGCCAGCGCCGCGGCTTTTTCATCCGTCATCCCCAGCAGTGAAATCTCGACGCCGTCAAATCCCAGATCGGCCACGACGCGCAGGATCGGTACAATGTCATCCGTCCAACGCGCCATCCAGAGACCGGCATGAATTCCGAACTTCATGTCATCACCCACAGGCATTGCGGCGGCAGGTTGATCTGGATCGTCTGCCCTGCGGCTATCCCTTCGACCAGATCGGGACTGAGGACCGCCTCAAGATCTGTCTCGCCCACCCGCAGCCGCAGCCGGGTCTGGGTCCCCATGTAGAGCCGGTCCGTGACCACGGCGGAAAGCACATTCACGGGTGCCGCGCCGATGCGAATGGCCTCAGGGCGGAAGGTCAGCGTCCCATCGCCATGGGCGACCCCGTCGGGCAGGGTCAAAGCCCCGAGAATGGATTGGAACTTGCCGTCCTCGGACCGGCCGCGCACGAAATTCTGCCCGCCAAAGAACCGCGCCACCGCCTCGCTCACCGGGCGTTTGTAGAAGTGATCGGCGGGGTCATACTGGCGCAACTGCCCATCAAGGATCAGCGCCACGCGGTCGGCCAGCACGACGGCCTCTTCCTGATCGTGGGTCACGAAGATCGTGGTGATTCCCAACTGCTTTTGCAGACCCCGGATGAGGTCGCGCATTTCCAGCCGCAGATGGGCATCCAGATTGGAAAGCGGCTCATCCAGAAGCAGGACCTTCGGCTCCACGATCAGCGCCCGCGCCAGGGCCACACGCTGTTGCTGGCCGCCCGACAGTTCCGAGGGCCTTCGGGCACCCAGTTCGGGCAATCTGACCAGCGCAAGCATGCGGGCGACCCGGTCGGCAATCTGGGCCTTGGGAACTTTGCGCATGCGCAGGCCGAAACCAACATTTTCTGCCACAGACATATAAGGAAACAGCAAGTAGTTCTGGAACACCATGACGACGCCCCGGTTTTCAGGCTTGTCGCGCAGGATCGAGCGGCCATCGAATGTCACATCTCCACCCGACGGCTCCAAAAGGCCAGCGATCATCTTCATGGTCGTGGTCTTGCCGCAACCGGACGGGCCCAGAAGGGCGGTCAGCTCGCCGCTGGGGATTTCCAGAGACAACTTGTCGAGCGAAGGCGTAGCAGCCCCCGGATAAGTCTTGCTAAGGTTGGTGATGGAGACATGTGTCATACGCGACCAAAACCCCCGACGGCGCCGCTTCTGCCTGATAGTTGTTTGGCGGTCAGGATCAGGATCAGGATGCCCGGCAGGATGTAGATCATCGCGATGGCACCGGTAATGTCATTGCGCCCTGATGAGACGAAGTTGAACAAAAGCAGCGGCAAGGTCACCACCCGCCCGCCGCCGATCAGCAGCGTCAGCACATACTGGCTCCACGATACCAGGAACGCGAAGAGGCCGCCGACGATGATGCCGGGCATGATGGCAGGCAGGGTCACATGCCAGAAGGTACGCAATGGCGAGGCCCCGAGGCTGCGCGCTTGCTGCTCGAACGCCGGGTCGTAATTGGCAAAAATTCCGGCCATCACAAGCGTCATGTAGGGCAGCGTCGGGATCAGATGCACCAGAACAACGCCCGTCACCGTGTTGGTCAGGCCCATGCCGATGAACACCGAGTGAATGCCCAGCGCCACCGCGATCCCCGGCACGATCACGGGGGCAAGGATGATCAGCTCCACCAAACCCTTGCCGCGAAACTTGTGCAAGCCCAGGGCGCGCCCTGCTGGCACCCCGATCAGGATCGACAGCACCGTCGCACAGACCGCAATCCAGATCGTCAGCCAAAGGCTGTCCAGCACGCCCGCGGTATCCGACAGCGTGTAGTCCCATGCCTTCAGTGACCAGGCTTGCGGCAAAAGCGATGGAAACCGCCAGCCGCGTGCGAAGGACCAGATGGCAAGCGGGATCAGCGGCAGCACCAGCCAGACAATCAGGACGATCCCGCTGATAACCTGGATGGACCTGATGGCCAGAGGTTCGCGTTGCATGGCCCTAGCCCCTGATGCCGCGCCGCGTGGCACGGATATAGATCGCGATCATGATGGCCGAAAGGATGGCGATCACAACCGCCATGGCCATCGCCTCGGGGCGCGCAGCAAGATCGACGTCGGTGTAGCTGCGATAGGCGAGCACAGGCAAAGTAGCCGGGTAGTTGGCCCCGAGAACGGCCGGGATCTCATAGGCGCCAAAGGTGAAGGCAAAGACCATCACGGATGCCGACAGTACGCCTGGAAAGATCAAGGGCAGCAGGACATGGCGGAAGGCCTGCCAGCGGCTTGCCCCCAGCGAGCGCCCGACCGCCTCATAATCCTGACCGATGGATTGCATGTTGGCCAACACGATGATGCCGATGAACGGCACTTCTTTCCAAATATATTGCAGAATGATCCCAATGGCATAGGGATCAAAGACCATAGCAGGAAAGTCGGCGGGCTTGGTGATCAGGTTAAGCTCGGCTGCCAGCCGGGCAAAAGTGCCGGACTGGGAAAAGAGATAAAGTATGCCGATGGCCCCCACGAGATGCGGCACGGTCAGATTCAGCTGAAAGAGGAAGTTGATCAGCCCCCGCCCGAAGAAGGTACGGCGCAGCAAGAGGGCCGCCGCAATCGCAATCACGGCCGAGATGACGGTCGAGGTAAAGGCGATGTGAAAGGTCAACAGAAACGACCAGTAGAACTCCGGATCGGCAAACACCGCCCGGTAGGCGTCAAGGTTCGGCGTAGTCAACCCGATCACCGGCATATAGTTGAACGACCGCATCACCCCGATGATCAGCCCGCCAAAGAACAGGGTTCCGATCACCAGCAGGGCCGGAAGCAGCAGCAACACGATTCTGGTTCGATCCGACATGGCGGCTCGTTGCCTCCGGGTTTGGCTTTGGCGGATGCCGATGACGCAGGCGAACCCGCGCCATCGGAAAAGTCAGCCGTTACTTTTCGGCGACGTTGGCGATCCAGCCCTGTTCGATGGCCGAAATCCAGTCCGCCTGCAATTCCGGCAGGGCATTCTTGGCCAGCTCTTCCGCTAAGACCACCGAGGGGTGACGTTCGATCGCAGCAAACGCCGCCTGAACCTCGGCACTGGTCCGGTCCATCTCGATGCCCGGGCTGGTGCCCCAGACATCCGGCTGGGCCTTTTCCAGCTGCACTTCACCCGACAGAAGCACGTTTTGCAGCACCATCGCCGCCGCCTTGTTGGGCGAGTTGAACGGGATGATCGTGTAGTTGGTGTTGCCGATGGTGCCATCGGTCAACCCGTAAGACATGACCGTCTCAGGATAGGTCCCGGCCTGGACCGCCAGCCCGAACTGCGCCGGCTCATAGTTGAAGTTCAGCGCCACTTCCCCGTTCGCGAAAAGCTCGTTCAACTGGTTGATCGAGTTCGGGTAGGTCTTGCCCTCGCGCCAAAGCATCGGCTCGATCTCGTTCAGGATCGCCCAGGTCTTCGCGGCAGCATCATCGAACTTTGCCTGATCGAAGGGCCCCATCAGGTTCTGCGACCCGCCTGCCGCATAGTAGAACACATGGCGGACAAAGACCGCGCCCGTGAAGTCGGGCGGGGCGGGATAGGTAAATTGGCCGGGATTGGCCTTGATCCAGTCCAGGAGCTCGGCGATGGATTTTGGCGGGGTCGGCGTCACGGCACTGTCATAGGCAAAGGCGAACTGCGCGCGCGACCACGGTACTTCGCAACCCTCGACCGGAACACCAAAATCATTGGCAATCGCTGGATTGTCCCAGTTGATCAGCGCATTGTTGGGCAGACTGTCGGTATAGCCGCACCAGGCCAGGCCGCCTTGCTTCATCGTGCGGAAGTTTTCGCCGTTGATCCAGATCATGTCGACGGACCCCTTGTCCATCACACCGGACTCTTTCTCGCCCAGCACGATGTTCACTGCCTCGACCGTATCGGTGATGCCAACGCGGTTCAGCGTGATGCCATACTGATCCTTGAGGATGCCACCGACATAGTCGGAGACATATTGGTTGATGTTGTCGGCGCCCCCCCACATGAACCAGTTCACTGTGCCGCCCTTGGCCATTTCGACCACAGCGTCCCAGTCCTTGCCGATCAGCATCGACCCGTCCGCCGTATCCGCCCAAGCCATGGGCGCCGACAGAGCGGTCGTGGCCAACAGCGTGATCTTCAGAAACTTCTTCATCTTTTCCTCCCTAAGAACGCTCACATTGCTTTTGCGACGGGCGTCTTGGTACCAGCGCCCCTTCCGGTTTCCTGCTCAGTGATCACTTCTGTACTCATCCGCAACGCAATCTGAAAAACGGCCGCGTTGCTGCGCGACAATGCCATCGCGTCGGCATCATCCAAGGGATCTAGGAACGTCCTACCATCCGGCAAAGCATCCCAAACTGACAAAAGCGCGATGGCCGCGGCGCCGAACTTGTTGGCAACCGCCGCAACTGCGGACACTTCCATGTCGACAGACTGAAACCCCTCGCGCGTCCAGCCATCGCACATTGCATCCGACTGCGCAAAGAGACTGGGCCAGGTCAGATGTCGCCCGCGGCGCGTGGCAAAGCCCATTTCGCCCGCAATTTGCCGGGCCCGATTTGACCAGTCTGCATCAAGTGACAAGTCGCCTTTCGCGCCATAAAGGTGCGACAGGCCGTCCCGGGGCGCCACCTGATCGGGCACCATGATCATGCCTGCCCGCAAGTCTCGGCTGAGCGCGCCGCAAGTGCCGATTTGTACGATCAGGGGCGTGCCCATCTGGGCAAAGACATGCGCCGGCTCGACCGCACGCGCCGCCCCATAGGCGCAGCAATAAGCAACCTTTGCGCCATCGTAGGTGCCGGTGAAGATGTCGGGAAAGGCCGTTTCCGCCACATCGGTCAACTGCGCAAGGCGATCGCGCGTTGCGCGCTCTCGCCACCACGTTCCTTCCAGAACAAGAACATCAGGGCGCTGCGCGGGTGGCATGCAAAGGGCCGCAGACCAGATGTCAGCAGAAAGATCCAGAACCGCCATCTGCCCCCCTGCAAGTAGCTTGGCACCCAATGCGCTAGAATATTTGTTGCTACAAATTGTTTACGATGAATTATGTTGCGCTTCAACATGTTTTTTCGAGGATCGGCTTGCAGGTAGGTGACCGTCTTGGCACAGAACACCAACAAACAGCCCACCCAATCGCGCGAAAAACCTCGCTGAGCCGACGTCTGCACGGTCAACAATACCCTGTCCGATCCGCGGGACTCTGGCTCTTTGCAGTCCAGTTGATATGGAAAGGCGGCGCGCGATACGCATCAATGAGGTTCAATGCCCCTGAAGTCCGAAGGCTGTTTGATCGCCAGCTTCAAGACATCAAAGCTGCGGCTCCGTCGCTGGTCGGAACGACCGCTATGGGCGGCCCCGGGGTGATTTACCTTCAGAAAGCTGAAAGGTTTAAAGCCGGAGCATTCCTTCGTGTTGTCGCGAACGGACGATGAGCGCAGTCAAATGGAGGCCAGTTGTCATACGGCTGCTCGTCTTCCACCAAGTTAGGCGCGCAAAGCGCTTGATGGCTGAGCGCATTCAACCAAACACAGGGTCGCGTGAATCAGGGTTTCAATGGACGAACCGAGCGTTCTGCGAACCTTGCCCAAGGCGAAGCGGCCTGTTGCAGACCAAGACGAACCTTCCTCAAATCCGCGTGGCAGCGTCCGGCGAAATCTCCGGCGACGGCATTCGCATGTCTGCAAAGCCAAAACCCGCCCAATCAAGGATACGCCCTAGATCGCCGTCAAGCTCGGTTGCCAGCCCGCCCGCGAATATCTCGAACGTTTCGCGATTCAAGGCGTTCAACCCGACCAGCACAGGGAAATCCTTTTCCAGCGCAGCAGCAATCACCGAACGAAAACCCCGGCCTTCCGCCTCATGCTTGCCGAACTTGTTGATGATCATCAGGTCGGCGCCGTTGTCGACCGAAGCCTCGACCTGTGCCACCGCCATCTCCA
>JANPBI010000270.1:0-3351 GCA_031430315.1 Rhodobacterales bacterium
CGAACCTCCGACCCCCTGCTCCCGAAGCAGGTGCGCTACCAGGCTGCGCTACGCTCCGACCGATGAGCCGGGGGGTTAAACGCAATGGGACTGTTTGGCAAGGGGTCTGACCCTTGACCGTCCCGCCGCTGAGGCCGGCCACCAAGTCGTGCTGCTTGATCAGACAGCTAATGGTTCTCGGCAGGCGCGTCAGGACTGCGCGGCGGCAAAGTCATCCCAGAGATACCTTGCTTGCTGAGATATAGGCGACAATGGTCAGCGTCATCTGCGCCCTGGGGTCTGTGCGCACCGCCGACCAAATGTCCGCCAGCGCCCCAAGGATCGACCCAGCGTTTCAGCGCGCCGGCCGGTCCTCCGTCAGCATAAATTCTCGCTGAATGGCGAGACCGCTTAGTTGACGTCCTACGCGTTCAGGTCGAGTGGCGCAGCGAAATCGGCTGGTCGCTGGTCGCCTTGAGAAAGGCCACGGCATTCGGTCCAAGGGACAGGCGGTGGCCATCAAGCTCGGTCGCAAGGCTGGGACCTGTCAATGCGGCGTGCCCCGTAACCTGTAAGGCTTGCGACTTTGGCGACAGGTTGAACGCCGCAAGGATCGCCTCCGCCCCTGTCCCGCGCGTAAAGGCGAGCAGCGGTTCGGGCAGATCCAGAAACAGCGTCCTGCCGGCGATCAGCGCGGCTTCTGCGCGGCGAAAGGCGATCATGCGGCGGTAATGGGCCATGACGCTGGTGTCATCGACCATCTGGTCGGCGACGTTCCTTTCGCGCTGGGGCGGCTTGATCGGCAGCCAGGGCGTGCCGGTTGTGAACCCTGCCAGCGCCGACGCGTCCCAGACCATCGGCGTGCGGCAGCCGTCGCGCCCCTTGTATTCCGGCCAGAACCGGATGCCGGGCGGGTCGGTCAGTTCATGAAATTCGATGTCGGTTTCCAGCTGGCCAAGTTCCTCGCCCTGGTAAAGGCAGATCGAGCCTTCGAAGCTGAGAAGCAGACAGGCGGCCTGGCGCGCGATCGCATCGGAAGTGCCGTGTTCTGTCCAGCGGGTCACATGGCGCGGAACGTCGTGGTTAGAAAACGCCCACATCGGCCAACCATTCGGCGCGCCCTTGAAAAACGCCTCGATCCGACCGCGAAAGTGCTTTGCCGAGTATTCCGGCCCCAGCATGTCGAAGCTGTAGGCCATGTGAAGCCGCTTGCCGCTGGTGTAATCCGCCATGATCTGCACCGCGCGATGGGGGGCATCGCCGACCTCTCCCACGGTGGCGCGGGCGTCGTATTCGTCCAGCAGCGCGCGGATGCGTTCCAGCCATTTCAGGTTTTCGGGGCGGGATTTGGAATGGGCGTGATCCTGCATTTCATAAGGGTTCACGGGGGGCAGGTTTTCCACGTAAGGCTGTGGGCCGTTGTTTCGCAGTTTCGCGTCGTGGAAAAAGTAGTTGACGGTATCGAGGCGGAACCCGTCGATCCCACGCTCCAGCCAAAAGCGCAGCACCAACAGCGCCCAGTCCTGTACCGCTGGGTTGTGATAGTTCAGGTCGGGCTGCGACGGCAGGAAGTTGTGCAGGTAGTATTGCCGCCGCCGCGTGTCCCATTCCCAGGCCGGGCCGCCAAAGACCGACAACCAGTTGGTGGGCGGGCTGCCATCGGGATGCCCCTCGGCCCAGACATACCAGTCGGCGCGCGGGTTTTCGCGGGACGCGCGGCTTTCCCTGAAAAAGGGATGCTCGGCGGAAGAATGGCTCAGCACCTGATCAATGAACATCTTCAGCCCAAGCGAATGCGCTGTCGCGATCAACGTGTCGAAGTCGGCGAGGTTTCCAAACAACGGGTCGATGTCCGTGTAGTCGGAGATGTCATAGCCCATGTCGGCCTGCGGGCTGGTGAAGATCGGGCTGAGCCAGATCGCATCCACACCAAGGCCGGCAATATGCGGCAGGCGACGGGTGATGCCCTTCAGGTCGCCGATGCCATCGCCACTGTCGTCCTGAAACGACCGCGGATACACCTGATAGGTTACCGAGCCCCGCCACCAATCCTGCATGCATCCCCCTGCGCCTCCCGCAGCACGGGTGGTTTGATTCTCAAAAACGATACAATCTGGGGTGTTTTTCTCAAAACGTTTTGGTCGGTTGTCGGCAGGCTGCTATCAGGTAAATGTCCAGCTATGACCCAAAGCGGGTCTGCGCCGGGCGGGGTCGGGCCGGGGGGCAACTTCGCTTGCTGCGGTCAGGGTTGCACATGTCAGACGTACCAGAATGTCAAACCGGCTTTGGCGAAGGGACATCACCGTGGCAAAGGGCGCAAGGTTGCCAAAGTGACTCCGCGCGACCGTGACATTGCGATGAGGCCACGGGGCTGTGCGTCCCCTGAACCTTCGCGTTTCGCAATTGTCATCCGCACAATTCTGCATTTGCAACCGCCGATGCAGGGGCGCAACTTGCGCGCCTAGCCAACGGAGTTGCCGATTTGACCACCCGCCTGTTTACCCCGCTGCTGATCGCAGGATCGCTGATCCTGATGGTGAACTTTGCCATCCGCGCGAGTTTCGGTGTGTTCCAGATCCCCATCGCGACCGAGTTCGGCTGGCTGCGGTCGGATTTCAGCCTGGCCATCGCGATCCAGAACCTGGCCTGGGGGTTTGGCCAGCCGATCTTCAGCAACATGGCGGAACGGATCGGCGACCGGAAAACGCTGGTCATCGGCGCGATCCTCTATGCGGCGGGGCTGTTGTTGTCGAGTTTTGCGGTCACGCCAGGCCAGCACCAGTTGCTGGAAATTCTGGTGGGCTTTGGGATTGCGGGCACGGGGTTCGGCCTGATCCTGGCCATGGTCGGGCGGGCCGCATCACCGGAAAACCGCTCGCTGGCCTTGGGGATCGCGACGGCGGTCGGGTCGGTCGGACAGGTCATCGGTGCACCGATCGCCGAAGGGTTGCTGGCGCATTTCCCCTGGCAGACCGTGTTCGTGGTCTTTGCGGTGGCGATCCTGGCGTCGCTGGCGCTGCTGCCGTTCATGCGTGCCCCGGCCAAGGTCGCCATGACCGAACGCGAGGAAACCCTGGGCGCCCTGCTGAAACGCGCCTTTGGTGACCCGTCCTTTTCGCTGATCTTCCTTGGCTTCTTTTCCTGTGGATACCAGCTTGGCTTCATCACTGCACATTTCCCAGCGTTCGTAACCGAGATGTGCGGCCCGATTTCGCCTGGCGGCATTTTGGCGGGAATGGGGATAACCACGACCTCGGCGCTTGGGGCCATTGCGATTTCCGTCATCGGGTTGATGAACATCGCGGGATCGCTGATGGCAGGCTGGATGGGCAGCCGGTTTCCCAAAAAGTACCTGCTGTCGTCGATCTATGT
>JANPBI010000271.1:0-20558 GCA_031430315.1 Rhodobacterales bacterium
CCGATTGATGCGTTCTTTACCGCCGTGCAGGTGAATGCCGACAGCGCCATCATCCGGCGCAACCGGCTCAATCTTCTCAGTCGCATTCGCACTATCTGCTCTGGCGTGGCAGACCTGTCGAAGATCGAGGGCTGATGCCCCGCCTGTGACCCGCCGTCCGCAAACTGTCGCAAAATGCGGCAACTGCGACATTGCAATGGTTGCATGACAGTGATTCGGGCGTATGCTGCTACTGCAACAAATGGTGCTGCAGTGCAGAAATACGACCCGATCCCCAATTTCGCCGAGATCACGCCAACGGCGAAGATCTCCGCCGCTGACCACGGCTGGCGGGCGAAATGTCTGCAGCGGCTGGTCCGGTTGAACCTTCCTGTGCCGGCGACGGTGGCGCTGCCGGTCTATACTTTACGCCAGATTGCAGCGGGGCAGGGCGTCGATGCGCGGGGGATTTTGGCGCATTTCGGGGCCATGCCGCTGATCTCGGTTCGGCCCAGCCCGGAAAATCCCGACTGGGGCGGGCCGTCGACGATCCTGAACATCGGCCTGAATGCCGACCGCCATAAGCTTTTGACCAAGACCCATGGAGCAGCGGCAGCCGACGCGCTCTATCTTCGGTTTGTGCAATCCTACGCCGTCAACGTCGCGCGTGTGGACCCGGATTTGTTCGATGGGGTCAAGGCCGGTCCGGACGGTTTGACGGAATCCCTGCGCCGCTATGCCGAGGAGACGGACGAGGATTTCCCCGAGGATCCGGCTGTGCAGTTGCAAGGCGTGCTCAGGTCCATGGCGCGCGCATGGGAGGGGACGTCCGCCCGCCTGTTGCGCCAGGCCAAAGGCGCCCCGGCCGAGGCGGCCTTGGGGCTGGTGGTGCAGGCCATGGCGCAAGGCATCGGACAGGGCGTCTCCGGCTCAGGCGTGATGCAGTTCGTGGACCCCGTCACCGGCAACCCGCAGGTGACCGGGCGCTATCTGGGCCAAAGCCAAGGGCGCGATGCACTTGCGGCGGAAAAGGCTATCTATCTAACCCGCGATCCGCGCGGCCTGTCGCTGGAGGATCTGGCCCCGGACGTGTTTGCCGACCTGATCCGCCACGGCGCGGTCTGCCGGTCCAAACTGCGCGAGGAAATGCAGATCGAGTTTACCATCGAGGATGGGCGGCTGGCCGTTCTTGATGCCGTCCGGGTGGCGCGGTCGGCCCGCGCGGCACTGAAAATTGCCGAGGCTTTGTGTGATGACGGCATCATTGGCAAGGACGAGGCTGTGTTGCGTGTCGAACCCCGGTCGATGACGGAATTGTTGCATCCTCAGGTCGATCCAAGAGGCCCCCGCGATGTCATCGTGCGCGGCATTGCGGCCAGTCCTGGCGGGGCCACCGGGCGTATCGTGTTTTCGTCGGATGCCGCCCAGGCCAGTGCCGCCCGGGGCGATGCTTGCATCATGGTGCGGCGCGAGACGACACCGGAAGACATACGCGGCATGCATTCCTCGGCCGCCGTCCTGACCGAACGCGGCGGCATGACCAGCCACGCGGCGGTGATTGCGCGGGGCTTGGGCGTGCCTTGCGTGGTTGGGGCCTCCGACATGCGTCTGGACATGAAGGAGCGCCGCCTGACCGCCGCCGATGGCCGGGTGTTCCGCGAGGGTGATGTTGTCACCGTCGATGGAACGACAGGCGAAGTGCTGGCCGGGGCCACTGAAATGCTGGCGCCTGCACTGGATGACGGGTTCCGACGCCTGCTCGCCTGGGCCGACACGTTCCGCGATATCGGCATCCGTGCCAATGCCGACACGCCTGCCGACGCCGAAACCGCGCGGGCCTTCGAGGCGCAGGGGATCGGGCTGTGCCGGACCGAGCACATGTTTTTCGAAGAAGACCGCCTGATCGTCATGCGCGAGATGATCTTTGCCGATACGCCCCAGGATCGTGCGGCGGCGCTGGTGCGTCTGTTGCCGATGCAGCGCGACGATTTCGTGCAATTGTTCGAGATCATGCAGGGCTTGCCGGTCTGTATCCGCCTGCTAGACCCACCGTTGCACGAATTTCTGCCGCACGGCCGCGAAGGGCTGAATGAACTGGCCCAAGCATTGGACCGACCCTTAAGCGAAGTGACACGACGGGCCGAGGCGCTATCCGAATTCAATCCGATGCTGGGCATGCGCGGAGTCAGGCTGGGCGTGGTCCTTCCGGAAATCTATGACATGCAAGTGCAGGCGATCTTTGAGGCGACGCTGGAATCGGCGCGCCGGGGTGCGCCTGTCGTGCCGGAAATCATGATCCCGCTGGTCAGTGCGCGGCGCGAGGTGGAACTAGTCAAGTCGCGCATCGACGCCGTGGCCGCAATGGTGCGGACCAAGGCTGGGGCCGATTTCGACTACAAGCTGGGCGTGATGGTGGAAACGCCACGTGCCGCCTTGCGTGCGGGAGAGATCGCGCAGCATGCGTCGTTCCTCTCCTTTGGCACCAACGATTTGACGCAGATGACCTATGGTCTGTCGCGTGATGATGCGGGCAAGTTCATGAACACTTATGTGCGACTGGGCGTTTACCCCGAAGATCCGTTTCACATCCTGGACGTGGATGGCGTGGGGGAGTTGCTGCATATCGGGGCGGAACGGGGCAGGGCCACACGCAGCGACCTGACCTTGTCGATTTGTGGCGAGCATGGCGGCAACCCCGAATCAATTGATTTCTGCCGCAAGGCAGGCTTCGATTACGTGTCTTGCTCTCCTTACAGGGTGCCTTTAGCGCGACTCGCTGCGGCCCATCTCGCGCTAAACGAGCGCTAGGAATATCCCCTTCTGTTCATGAGGTTGATGCCTCATGTTGATAAAGTGCATGAAGCTTTCGGCAGGATTCCGCCCAACTTCTGCCCCAATCTGCTGCAATTTTGCCACAAAGGTGGACGGGTCCGCACGACTTGCGTAGCGCCATGCCGTGATGCAGGCGGGGCTGCATTTGGGGTTTGCGTGCGACAAACATGCCACCCCGTCGCCGCCTGGCTTTTGTGGAAACGACACCAGGAATTCGACTATGCGCTTGCGAAATGGCTGGATGGGGGGCGTCATCGCCCTCGTCATCCTTGGCGGAGCCGCATCGGCTGACGTCGCAATCCATCCGGGATTTCCGCCAGTCGGTGGACGGGGAATATCGATGGCGGCCCCCAATATGGGCGGCGCTACGGGCCTTGGCGTTGCAAACTTGCAGTTCGCATCGTTTTCAGCAGAGGACAATGCGTCCCAGAATCGTGCGCCTGAGCCTGCGGTCATCCGCTACAGCGCCGATTGGCTGGCCGAACAGCCCGTGCCTACGGGAGGCGAGGCATGGAAATGCCTGGCCCAGGCGGTGTATTTCGAAGCGCGTGGCGAAAGCATCAAGGGTCAGTTTGCTGTGGCTGAGGTCGTGCTGAACCGCGTTGACAGCGGCAAGTTCGCGAAATCGGTTTGCGGGGTGGTCAAACAGCGCGGCGGTGGTTCCTGCCAGTTTTCTTATGTCTGTGACAGGCAAGCCGACCGTATGCGCGAGGCTCAGGCCCGCGATATCGCCGAACGCATTGCCTATGTCATGTTGAACGGCGCTCCGCGCGCGTTGACGGGCGGGGCCACCTATTTTCATACCAATGGCGTCCGGCCCCGCTGGTCCAAACGGTTCGAGCGGACTGCCGCCATCGGCGATCACCTCTTTTACCGGCACCCCTGATTCCATTTTTTTTGTGGCAGTGTTCCAACCCCGGGTCTTGCGGGCTGCGATAAAGCACGCCATGTCGGCTCCGCCCGGCAAGACGCCGCCCAATTGCCGTGTCCAGCGTGCAACCCTGTCATGTTGGATACCCGCAACCCGAGGACTGCCAAATGCCGACAGAGACCGATCTTGCCTTTGCCCATCCCGAAGCGCGGTCCCTGGCCATTGCGGAAGGCAAGCCTTTGGACCGGATTTCATTGCGTGATCATGTGGTTGACGCAGATATCGGGGCGTTTCAGCAGGAACGCGGCCACCCACAACGTTTGCGGTTCAACGTTGTCGTCGAGGTCGCCCCAGCGGACATGCCGCTGGAGGACGATGTCGACCGGATCCTCAGCTATGACCGCATCACCTTTGCCATTGCCGCCGAATTGGCGGCGGAACGGCTGAACTTGCTTGAAACTTTGGCGGAACGTGTGGCCAAGCGCATCCTTGCTGAACCGCAGGCCCGGCGCGTCTTTCTCAGGATCGAAAAGCTGGATGTCGGACCCTATGCCCTTGGTGTCGAGATCATGCGTGATCACGGTGATGTCGATCCCCGTCTGGCGCTCGATGCGCGTCATCCGGTCGTCGTGTATCTGTCCAACGCGACCATCGCGGCAAGCGATCTTGGCCAACTGATCGACCGCCTTTTGGCGTCGGGTGCGCCGGTGATCCTGACCGTCGGTGCAGCGGACTTGCCGCGACCCGTGACCGGGCACAGACCGACCCAGCGGCGCATTGACCTTTTGGCGATAGAACAGAACGCCTGGGCACTGGCGGCCAGGGATGCGCGATGTGTCGTCGTGGCCACGCGGACTGAGATCGACTGGGCAATGCGGCGTGGACAGATGGTTGTCTGGGCCCCGTCCAAGCTGGTGCTGGACACGCCCGGTGGCCCAAAGTCAACAGACCCGCTGGAGCTTGCAGCATGGCTGGCTGACGCGATGAATGCGGCAGAACTTCTGGTGGCGGGCGATGCGCCTTTGCCGGTCAGTGAAATATTGCGTGTTGGCAGGCTTTGACCGCCCCCTTGCATAGGGGTGGCGTCACCCTTTATCCCGGGACACATGATCTATGCTCGCCCGCTTGTGCAAACCGGGGCCGTACGGCCCGATGATGCGCTGACCCTTGCTGGGGGATGGGGTTGGTTCACCCATGTGGAGCTGTTGTCACGTGGGGCTGCCCCCCGGGTTTGCGTTTGGCGTGATGCCCCTGCCGAAGCACTTGCGCGTCTGACCGCCGTTCGCCCTGCCTGGGCTGGGCTCTCGATGGACACACCCCGCCTCATGGGCATCCTGAACGTGACGCCCGACAGCTTTTCCGACGGGGGGCAATTGACGGATGCCGAGGCGGCATTTGCAGCTGCAACCAGAATGGCGACCGAGGTTGATATTCTGGATATCGGTGGCGAAAGCACGCGCCCCGGCGCTACTGACGTCGCCGACGATGAGGAAATCCGCCGGACTGTGCCCTTGATTACCGCATTGCGGGCGGTTGGCAACAGCAAGGCCATTTCGATCGACACGCGCAAGGCCAAAGTGGCGCAGGCCGCGTTGAGGGCCGGTGCAATAATTGTAAATGATGTCAGTGGCTTGGTGTACGATCCTCAACTCTCAGTTGAAGTTTCTGCTTCGGGAGCACCGGTTGTAATCATGCATTCGCTGGGCACGCCCGTTCTAAAGCATGACAATCCGCACTACGAAGATGTGCTCCTGGACGTCTATGACGCGCTGGCCGCGCGCATTGCGGGTGCTTTAGCGGCGGGAATTGATCCTGATCACATCGTCATTGATCCGGGTATTGGATTTGGCAAGACGCGGGCGCAGGACCTGGACCTGCTTCGGGGGATCGCGGTGTTTCACGGGCTTGGTCATCCGATCTTGCTCGGTGCCTCGCGCAAGCGGATCATCGGGACCATCTCTGGGGAGAGTAATACCAAACGCCGCGCGCCAGGTTCGATAGCGATAGCTCTCGCGGCCGTCGCGCAGGGGGTCCAAATCCTGCGGGTTCATGATACGGCTGAAACAGCGCAGGCGCTTGCGCTGTGGCGGGCGGTCACGGGGGAGGTTTCAATTGACGCGTAAACTCTTTGGCACCGATGGCGTGCGGGGCCGCGCCAACAGCCACCCGATGACGGCGGAACTGGCGCTAAAGTTGGGGGCGGCGGCGGGCAACCATTTCCGCCGCGATGGGTCCCCGGGCCACCGCGTCATCATCGGCAAGGATACGCGGCTGTCCAGCTACATGATCGAGAACGCGCTGACTGCCGGGCTGACCTCAGCGGGGATGAACGTCTTTCTGCTGGGGCCCGTGCCAACGCCGGCGGTCGGCTACCTGACGCGGTCGATGCGCGCCGATCTGGGGGTGATGATTTCGGCCAGCCATAACGGTTATCAGGATAATGGCATCAAGTTCTTTGGACCCGACGGGTTCAAACTGTCGGACGCGGTAGAGTCGGAGATCGAAGGCCTGGTCGCGGGCGAGATCGCCGCAGCAGCCCCAGATGCCATCGGTCGAGCCAAGCGCATCGACGTCGGTCGCGGGCGCTATCTGGAGTTCGTCAAGACGACCTTTCGCGCCGGTTTGCGTCTGGATGGGCTGAAAGTGGTGATCGACTGCGCCAACGGTGCCGCCTACAAGGCCGCACCCGTGGTGTTGTGGGAGTTGGGGGCCGTGGTCATCTCGGTCGGCGTTACCCCCATTGGCAAGAACATCAACGACCGTGTCGGCTCAACCTATCCCGAAACCGCCGCCGAGACGGTTCTGCAGCACGGCGCGCATGTCGGCATCTGCCTGGACGGCGACGCAGACCGGGTGATTTTCCTGGATGAACATGGGGTTGAGGCGGACGGCGACCAGATCATGGCGCTGCTCGCTGGTCGCTGGGCCGAAGATGGTCGCCTGAAAGGTGGCGCGCTGGTGGCGACGGTGATGTCCAACCTGGGGCTGGAACGTTATCTGTCTGCACGCGGGTTGCGGCTGGAACGCACCGCCGTCGGCGACCGCTATGTGGTGGAGGCGATGCGCAAGGGCGGCTACAACCTTGGCGGCGAGCAGTCGGGCCATATCGTGATGACTGACTATGCCACGACCGGCGATGGGCTGATCGCAGGCCTGCAAGTGCTGGCGGAAATGGCGCGCACAGGCAAACCCGCCAGCGCCATCATGCGCAATTTTGAAACCGTGCCGCAGTTGCTGAAGAACGTGCGTTTTGCAGCCGGGGCCCAGCCGCTGGAGGCGCCTGCTGTCAAGGCGGTGATCAAGCAAAACTCGGAACGGCTGCGTGGCAAGGGTCGGATCCTGATCCGCAAATCTGGAACCGAGCCCCTGATCCGCGTCATGGCTGAATGCGAGGACGCGCGGCTGCTGGCGCAGGTCGTGGATGAAATTGTCGGCGCGGTGGAAAAGGCCGTCCAGCGCGAAAATTGATGCGCCCAGCTGGAATTTTCAATGCGCCTTGGGTGAAAGCGCGAGATCCACGGTGCGCAGGACTTCGTCGAGATCGACGTGATAGCCTGTTCTTGCCGTCCCCTTGACCACGACGATCCCTGGCGTGACCCCATTTGCCCGGCAACGTCCGATCTGGTTGGTGGTGAAACGATCCGCCGGAACAAGCATGATCAAAGCCGCGCCCTGCTCCAGCGCCAGATGGGCATGGTTGATGTGACTGCCTTCCATGCTGACGACGACCTTTGCGCGATGCAAGGCGCGGTGGAGGTCACGCGCTGTCATGGAACCGACATCACAGATCGTCCAGCCAAGCATGGAAAGACGGTCGACAAAGGCCATTTCGTTTGCCACCAGCCGGGGAGACCCGGTGGCCCCCCGCATCAGATAGACGCGATCATTTCCCGCAACGCTGCCAAAGGCCGCATGCAGTTTGGCGCGCAACTGTCCATATCGTTCTGACTTGTGCGGACCCTGGGCAAAGTCCTGGTAGACATAAAGATGGTCGGCGCTGATGAGTTCATCTTGCGCGGGCTGTAGCCCGAGGGCTGAAAGGAATTCAGGGGCATGGGTCCATCCGGGCTGATGCGGCATCCAAAGTTCGCCCATGTCAGGATCGATCATGGCTTTCGGGATGGCGTCCATCAGCCAATGACCAAAATAGCGCCACGTCACATAGTCATGGCAATAGCGCAGCGCACCGACCCGCCGAAGCGGCGCACGAAGCGCCGCTTGCCCAAGGCCGTCGCCGTACTTTTCCTTGGCCGAGCTGCCGACAAACCCGTTTCTGCCCACCAAGGCGCGCCGAATGGTCCAGCGCAACACCGGCGCATGTTCAGCCTCGCGCTCGGTCGCACAGTCGCGGTGAAAATCGAGGGTAGAATGCTCATCCGTTCCGGTCACCCGGTCTAGCTGCCCCGGCAACATGACGGGCGGAGAAACCGGAGCGACAACGGTCCGCGCGATAACGGAAGGCGCAGGTCTTGGAATGGCACCCAGCATCAGGTGCGCAATGGGTTGGGCAAATGGCAAAAGTCGCGCAATAGGACTCATCAAACTGATCCTCTGGTCAGTCATTTACAATCTCTCAACAGTTACACAGTTTTCGGCTGAGACGTTGATTCTTTCGTCCGCCCGCCAAAGGAAAGCCGTCAAGAAGCGTGCGGCAGTGCAAGAATTCGCCCTGCCGCCGGAAATTTTGTCAGTTGCGGGATTTGTCGACCATTTTGCCCTTGGAAATCCACGGCATCATCGCGCGGAGTTTCTCGCCGACCTGTTCGATCTGGTGTTCATCGTTCAAACGCCGGGTTGCCTTGAACATCGGCTGGCCAACCGCGTTTTCCTGCATGAAGTCGCGCACGAACTTGCCGGTCTGGATGTCGGTTAAGACCGCCTTCATCCGGGCCTTGGTCTCGTCGTAGGGCAGGATGCGCGGGCCAGAGACATACTCGCCATACTCGGCCGTGTTCGAGATCGAGTAGTTCATGTTCGCAATGCCGCCTTCGTAGATCAGGTCCACGATCAGCTTTACCTCGTGGAGGCATTCGAAATAGGCCATCTCAGGCTCATAGCCCGCCTCGACCAGCGTCTCAAAGCCCATGCGGATCAGTTCCACAAGGCCGCCGCAAAGCACCGCCTGCTCGCCGAAGAGATCGGTTTCGCATTCCTGGCGGAAGTTGGTCTCGATGATCCCTGAACGCCCGCCGCCGATGGCCGAGCAATAGGAGAGGCCCAGCTCCATCGCCTTGCCGGTCGCGTCCTGGTGGACGGCTACCAGGCACGGAACCCCACCGCCCTTGGTGTATTCGCCGCGCACAGTGTGGCCGGGGCCTTTGGGGGCCATCATGATGACGTCGACGCCCTTCTTCGGCTCGATCAGGCCGAAATGCACGTTCAGGCCATGGGCAAAGGCGATCGCGGAGCCTTCGCGCAGGTTGTCATGGACGTATTTCTTGTAGGTTTCTGCCTGCAGCTCATCGGGCATGGTGAACATGATGAGGTCGGCCCATTTGGCGGCCTCTGCAATGTCCATGACCTTGAGGCCTTCGGCTTCGCATTTCTTTGCCGAGGACGAGCCGGGGCGCAGGGCGACAACGACGTTCTTGGCACCAGAATCGCGCAGATTCAGCGCATGGGCGTGGCCCTGGGAGCCGTAGCCCAGAATAGCGACCTTCTTGTCCTTGATCAGATTCACATCACAGTCGCGATCGTAATAGACACGCATGGCGGTCCTCCGTTGGTTGATGGGGGCACAATACGGATATTCTGGCTACTGACTGTGCAATCTTTGACTTTCTATGCGTTCTTTGCGAAAATTCATTCATCAAGTGGTCAAAAGGTGAAATTTTCATGCAACTGGATGACGCGGATCGCCGTATCCTGCGCCATTGGCTGGCGGAGCCGGGGCTTGATCGCGCCGCGCTCGCTTTCCGCGCCGGGGTGACGCCTGCGACGCTTTGGCGAAGGCTCGACCGGCTGCGCGAAAGCGGCGTGATCCGGTCGGAAGGGGCGATGATTGACTGGCGGGCGCTGGGCTATGCGGTCGAGGTCTCCCTTCGTTTCACGCTGGACAAGACCAACCCGCGCGCCTTCGACGAGTTCATCGCAGCTGCGAGAGACGTGCCCGAAGTGACGGGCATCGAGACCTTCCTTGGCCGGGTCGATGTGCGGCTGAACGTCATCGCGCGGGACATGGGGCATTGGACCGGCATCTATCGCAACCGGATTCTGACCTTGCCCCATATCGCAGAGGTGGAGGCGCTGATGCTGGTGGCTACGATCAAGGAAACCGGGGGGCTGCCACTGTGATCGACCTTGATGATGCCGACCGGGCGATCCTGCGCGCCTTGACGCTGGACGGGACTCTGTCTGCGGGCGAGCTTGGACGGAGGCTGGGCCTGTCGCAGCCTGCGGCCTGGCGGCGGATGAAGCGGTTGGAGGAAGCCGGGGTGCTTACGGGCCTGCGGGTCGAGGTGGACCGTGAAAAGCTCGGCTTCGGGGTGACGGTGTTTCTTGGGGTGAAGCTGGCGACCAAAGGACGGGTCAGCCTTGAGGATTTCGAGCGCGCGGTACAATCCATCCCGGAGGTGCAGGTGGTGCAGCATGTGCTGGGCCTTTTCGACTATCGGTTGCGTGTCGTGGCCCGCGACATCGCCGATTTCGAGCGGGTTTTGCGCCGACGGATCATGACCCTGCCAGGGGTAGGCAACGTCGAGGCAAATGTGCTTTTGACCGAAGAACGTCGCCCGGGGCCTCTTGGAATGGCGGATTTGGTCGTGAAAGGATGATCTCGGGCGGCTAGGGTCGGGGCTGCTCGTCGTCCTATTTCATGGGCTCGTCGCCTCGCGATGAGGCGCCGAAGGCGAACGAAGAGCGGCCCCGGGGAGGACCCAAGTGAAGATCGCGAAGCTGGAAACCTTTGACACTGCCTACGTCTGCTTCGTGAAGGTGACCGCCGACACCGGCGACATCGGCTGGGGGCAAACCTCGACCTATTACGCGGATTTCACCGCCGATGTGTTTCATCGCCAGGTGGCGCCCTATGCCCTGGGCACGCAGATCGAGGACTTGGAGGACACGCTGCGCCGGAATTTCGAACGCGAACACAAGTTTCCCGGCAGCTACCTGCGCCGGGCGCAAGCAGGGCTGGACACGGCCGTGTGGGACCTAAAGGGCAAGGTCGCGGGCAAGCCCGTGGCCAGCCTTCTGGGCGGCAGCCCCGGCCGAGTGCGGGCCTATGCCTCCTCGATGAAGCGCGACATCACGCCCGAGGATGAAGCCGCGCGCTTTGTGAAGCTGCGCGATGAGTTCGGGTTCGACGCCTTCAAGTGGCGTGTCGGGGCGGAATGCGGGCGCGACCAGGACGAATGGCCGGGGCGGACGGAAGCAGTTATTCCGATTGTTTCCAAGGCACTCGGCGACAAAGTCGAGAAATTGGTTGATGGCAATTCCTGCTATTCGCCAAGGCGCGCCATCGAGGTGGGGCATTTGCTGGAAGCGAACGGTATAAGCCATTTCGAAGAGCCATGCCCCTACTGGGAGGTCGATCAGACCGCCGAGGTTCGGGCGGCGCTGAAAATCGACGTGGCAGGAGGCGAGCAGGATTGCGAGTTTACGGCATGGCAACTGGCCATCGAGCACAAGGCCGTCGACATCCTGCAGCCCGACATTATGTACATGGGCGGCATCTGTCGCACGCTGGACGTCTGCCGGATGGGCGAACGCGCCGGCCTGCCGATCACACCCCATGCTGCAAACCTCGGCCTCGTGACCATGTGCACCATGCACTTGCTGCGCGCGATCCCGAATGCCGGGAAGTATCTGGAGTTCAGTATCGAGGGCCCGGACTACTACCCTTGGCAGCAGGACCTGTTCCTGAATGATCCCTACCGGATCGAGGACGGCCATGCCATTGTCTCGGACGCCCCCGGATGGGGTGTCGAGATCAATCCCGACTGGCTGGCCCGCGCCCGCCACCGCGTTTCGGAAAGGAGCTGACGATGCCCGGACTACACGCCCATATCGACCCTGAGGGGTTGGAGGAGTTCTCGGTCGTCTTTACCGACCGGTCGCTGAACCACATGTCCGCAAAATTCCAGGGTGTGATGCGTGAGGTGTCAGGGCTGCTGAAGGAAGTGTATCACGGCTCGGCTGTGGCCCTCATCCCCGGTGGTGGCACCTACGCGATGGAGGCTGTGGCGCGGCAGTTTGGGCAGGGTTCTGTGCTGATCATCCGCAACGGCTGGTTTTCCTATCGCTGGAGCCAGATTTTTGACGCGGGCAAGTTTGCGGGCGAGACGACGGTCGTGATGGCGCGGCAATCGGGCAATCATGCGCAAGCCCCCTATGCGCCGCCGCCCATCGACGAGGTAGTCGCCAAAATCCGCGAGGTGCGACCCCAGGCGGTGTTTGCGCCGCATGTCGAAACCAGTGCCGGGATCATCCTGCCAGACGACTACATCGCCCGCATGGCGGAGGCCGCGCATGAGGTCGGCGCGCTGATGGTGCTGGATTGCATCGCGTCGGGTTGCATCTGGGTAGACATGGAGGCGACCGGCGTCGATGTGCTGATTTCCGCACCGCAAAAGGGCTGGTCGGCGTCGCCGTCCGCTGGTGTCGTGGTGATGAGCCCGCGTGCCGAGGCGCGGCTGGCCGAGACGACCAGCAACTCTTTTGCAGTGGACCTCAAGAAGTGGCGCGCGATCATGGCGGCATATGAGGGCGGCGGGCATGCCTATCACGCAACGATGCCGACCGATGCCATCGTCGGGTTCCGCGATGCGATGCTGGAGACCAAGGCGATGGGGTTCGATGTCGCCAAGGCCGCGCAGTGGGAATTGGGGCGCGCGGTGCGCGGGCTGATGGCGGGCAAGGGCGTGCCATCGGTCGCGGCGGAGGGGTTCCAGGCCCCCGGCGTGGTTGTCAGCTATACCGCCGATGGTGATGTGCAGAACGGGGCCAAGTTCCGTGCGCAGGGGCTGCAGATTGCCGCAGGCGTGCCATTGCAAGTGGGCGAGGGGGCGGAGTTCAAGACGTTTCGCATCGGGCTTTTCGGGTTGGACAAGTTGAAGGATGTTCCCGCGACGGTCGCGAGGCTGGAGCGGGCTGTCGAAGCGGTGTTGTGATTGGCGGGGTGAACCACGCCCTCGCCCTACGGGTGCCGATGTCGGGTGGTCTTCAGCCCGCCGTCACAACCCCAAGCCCGCCTTCATCAGGGTCTTTCTGACCGGCCCGAGCGCGTAAAGCGCATCCAGTGCCCCGGCCCGCAGCCGCCGCAACCCCGGCGTGCCCGCCATCGACGCGCGGTTGAGCATATCCACCCCCCGCACCCGCAGCGCCACGTCCATGTGCCGCGCGCGGTGGTAGGCGTCCAGCATGGTGGCATCGCCCAAGCCTTCGCGCCGTGCCTTGGCCAGATCCAGCAAAGCCGCGATGTCCGCCAGGCTCATGTTCAGCCCCTGCGCGCCGATGGGGGGCAACACATGCGCGGCCTCAGCGATCAGGACCATGCGTTCGCCGGACATGCGGTCGGCCATCTGACTGATGATGGGCCAGGCAGTGCGGCGCGTGATCAGGTGCAAGGGACCAAGGACGCCCGCTGAACGTATCGTCATTGCATCGTCGAAATCGGCCACGGGCAGGGTTGCCAGGCGGTCCGCCTCGGCTGCCGCCTCCATCCATACGACAGCCGATGCAGGCGCGCCATTGCGGTCGGGCAACGGGACAAGGGTAAAGGGACCGCCGCTTTGGTGGACCTCGATGGAAACACTGTCATGCGGCTCTGGATGGCTAACCGCAAAGGACAACGCTTTCTGGCCATAGCGTGTGGTCTTGACGGTGATCCCTGCCGCCGCGCGTAGGGCGGAGTCTCGGCCATCAGCCGCGATCACCAACCGGGTCGTCACGCGCGAGCCGTCGGACAGGGTCACCCGTGCCTCGCCTTGCCTTGTGAACAGGCCGGTCGTCGCAATGCCGGGGCGGAACGTGACATTCGGCAGCTCTGCCAGCCGCGCCACCATTTCCCGACGCAAAAGCCAGTTGGGCAGGTTCCAGCCAAAGGGCAGGTCCGAGATTTCGGCGGCATCGAAATCCTTGACGCGGTGGGGACCGGCAGCCCCTGGCGCAGCATCGACGATGCGCATCACTTGCAGGGCGGCGGCGTGGGGGGCGAGGCGATCCCAAAGACCCGCCGCCGTCAGGACCGCCACTGCGGGCTGCAGGAACGCCGTCGTGCGCAGGTCCGCGCCATCGTTGTCGGCATCCGTCACGGGTGGGGCCGGATCAACGCACAGCACCGAAAACCCCGCCGTACCAAATGCGCAAGCGGCGGTCAGACCCGCCACACCGCCGCCTGAAATCACGATGTCCGCTACAGATATGTTCATGCGTTTCAGTCTAGCCCGGAACGGCTGGTTTACGAGGGGTCAGGCTGCCGCAGGACCGGCCACGGCGCGATCCAGAAAATCGGCCAGATCGTCTGTGTGGTGATGGATGTGGCGCGCGCGCAGCGGCTCTGGCGCGACCAGCACCGTGCGCAGGCCCATCGCATGGGGGGCGGCCAAGTTGCGCGGGTCATCCTCGAACATCGCCGCCGTTTCGGGGTCCAGCCCGTCAAGGCCGAACACCGTCTCGAACGCTACCCGTTCGGGCTTGGGCCGGAAATCGGCGTGCTCGACGCCATAGACGGCATCGAAGAGGCCACTGAGCCCCCGCGCTTCCAGTACCCGTGCAGCATAGAGCGTGTCAGCGTTGGTGTAGACGATCCGACGCCCCGGCAGGGCCGTGATGGCCGCGCGCAAACCCGGTTCCGGCTCGACAATCGAAAAATCGAGGTCGTGGACATGGGTGAGAAAAGCCCACGGATCAATCTGATGCTCCGCCATCAGACCGGCCAGCGTGGTGCCGTGGAGCCGCCAGTAATGGGCGCGCAGCCGGTCGGCCTCGGTCCGCCCGACCTGCAGGTTCTGCATCACCCAATCGGTCATCCTGACCTCGATCTGGTCAAAAAGGCGCATCCGCGGCGGGTAAAGCGTATTGTCGAGGTCAAAGACCCAGGTGCGGACATGCGCGAAATCTGCGGCAAGCGCAGTTTGGGATAGGGCTTGGTTCATGCGATCAACACTAGTGGTGCTGGCCCTTGGCAGCAAGCCGCCGCAGGGCCCGACATTGCGGCATCGGTTGATGCGTCGGCCCGGTCCCGTTAGGGTCGTCGCAGACTGTGACCGCAAAGGATGACCAACCCCGTGCAGAAAGACGCCTATACGCTGATCCTCGAAGCGATCGAAGGAGGGGTCTATCTTCCCGGCGACCGCCTGGTGGAATCCGAGCTGGCCGAACGGTTGGGCGTCAGCCGCACGCCTGTGCGCGAGGCGCTGCAACGGCTTGAGACACAATCCATGTTGTCGCGTGACGGGCGCAGCCTGATCGTGGCAAGCTTGGATCACAATCAGCTGGCTGACCTTTATGCTGTGCGTTCGGAACTCGAAGGGCTGGCCGCACGTCTGGCCGCCCGCCATGCCACGGATGAGGAATGCCGGGTTCTGCGCGCGATGCTGGTCGAGGATGCCAAGCTGGTCAGCGGCGATCCCAAGGCCCTCAGCCGCGCCAACAAGCGGTTTCACAAGCAGATCCACCTCGCCAGCCATAACCGGTTTTTGGTTCAGCAGCTGGACCTCGTGCACCGGTCGATGGCGCTGATGGCCAATACGTCGCTTGCGGCTGTCGGACGGGCAGAGGGTGCCCATGCCGAGCATCTTGAAATCGTGCGAGCGATCGAGGCCAGGGACGGCGAGGCCGCCTATCAGGCTTTGCGCACCCATATATCGCACGCGTTCGAAACCCGCCTGAAGCTCGAGGCTGGGGAACTTGCCTCGCGGTAAGGGAAGGGGACCTGCGCCTGGTTGCGTCCTATACCGTCCAGTGGCAGGGTCTGCATCCTAATCGCAACCTCGCATCGGCGATCTGTTGCCGCGTCCCGATCAATCTGGCATGTTCGCGGCGATTGTCGCCCCAGACCCCGAGGACCAATGCCGCCCCGGCCGATCAAAGATCCCACCAAGGCGCGCGCTGCAGCCCTGACCATGGTCAAGGGCGACTATGTTTTTCTGCGCCGCTGGGTGGATTATTATGGTGCGCAAGTCGGGCGTGAGCACCTCTATATCCTGAGCCATGGCAACGATCCCGAAATCCGCCGGATCGCCGAAGGCGCCAATGTCATTCATGTGCCCTATGACGACAGCCGCACCAAGGTTGAGGCGCGGCGCTGGTCGATCCAGTCACATTTCACCAGCGGGCTTTTGCGCTATTACAACTGGGTCATTTGTGGGGATGTCGACGAGCTGGTAATCGTCGATCCGGATGTGGCACCCGGTATCCTTCCCTATCTGGATGCGATGCATCCCCGCCGGACGCCCGCAGTGGTCTGCCCTCTGGGGATCGAGATTATTCATAACCCCACGCTGGAACCCGACCCTTTGGCCGAGGACGCCCCGATCTTGTCGCGGCGGCGCATCTTCCGGCTGAACGCGAATTACTCCAAACCCTGCATCACCCGAGTCCCCCTGACGTTTTCGCCCGGTGGTCATTCCTGCAGCTACAATGACCGCACGGTCGATCCGCATCTTTATCTGGTGCATTTGCGGTTTGTCAGTCAGGATCTGACCCTCGCGCGTCTTGAAAGCCGCAAGGCCATGAAGGCGCAGGAGGCCGAGACGATCGGCACGGATGTCGTGCGGCGCAGTACCTGGGAAAAGGACATCGAGGCATTCATGGCCCTGTCAAAGCTGGAACCTGTGGCTGAAACCGCTGATTTCCCCGAGTTCCGGCAAAAGATGATCGATGGCAAAAAGGCTGTCTCGGCTGGTGGCCACTGGTTTTTCGGCGGCGGGCGCAGCAAGGTCGTGTACCGGCTGCCCGACCGCTTTGCGTCGCTGTTCTAAGATGAGGTTCGGACAGGGAAATTTCGGGGTGAACCGCATCGGGCTCGTTCCAAGATGACCGACAAACCGGCCAGCGGAACGATTCTGCGCGCCAAGAACGGCGATGTCATCCGCTATGATGAAACCGGGTTGATCTTGCGCCTGTCGGACCGGGTGATCGCCGACATCGCGCGGCGGATCGGGCCGCAGGGCGCGCCACCGCAAATGCCGATGCCAGTCTCGCCAGACACGGCCACTCCAATAGATGCCGCTATGTTGGGCGATATTGACGCCTGGGGACTGCGACGTTCGGGCGACTGGTACATCTTTTCGGCCAATCTGCCGGCGGCCGAAGGTCCGCGCCAGTATCGCCGCCGCATCGCACAAGGGGATGCGGGGGCGGGGGACAGTATCGCCGACGCGCCCGGGGCGCTTTTGGGCCTGCTGACGCTCGGCGGACCGAGGGCGGCCATGGCCTTGCCCCGAACGGCGGCCTTTCCCTATCACATCCTGGCCTCGGCAGATGACATCGGCGCCGTGGGTATGGCAGGGGTCGAGCCTGCACCCGCCTCCGACGCCGTTTCGGCGCTGCGGGAAGTCACCCGCGACGCGCTGATCGCCGAAAAGCTCTTGGCCGATCGCTGGGCGGCGCGGCGGGCGATGCCGCTCTACCTGACACGTGCCGAAACGGATGGCAGCGCGTCGATTGCGGCACTGGCGGAGGGTCAGGCCATGGCCAACCTGATGCAGGCCGCCCGCAACCTGCGCGCCGCCGCCGACAGCATGGCCAAGCCCGCGCGAATTGTTGCGGTGCGGCTGGACTACAGCCTGGAGGACGTGACCAGCACCACCGAAGAGTACCGCGACGGCATGTTGCGCCTTATGGCCAAGGTGACGGCCGAACTTGGTAGCCTTGGATTTCACAAACCCTTGTTCATCGCGACATTTGATTGCGGGACACGGGATGTCACGGACCATCCGGTGCTCCGAGCGCAGTGGGAACTGGCGTGGAATGCCGGAGATCATGACCTTTTGTTCACAGCGCCCGGCTATATGTTTGCGCAAGATGGTACCGGTCGCCCCACCCCCGGGGCAATGGCCGATATGGCTGTGATGGATGCCGCCGCAATCACCGCGAGCTATGAAGACCGTCCCTGGTTCTGCCCGGTCTTTCTGCTGGCGGAGCGGGAAGGGCAAACGAAAATTCGCGTCAAGGCGCGCAGCCTGACGCCGCTGGTCATTGATGCGCGTGATCCCTTCGGGGCCGGGTCTTGCGCAGGCTTTCGCCTTGCGGGTGCGACGAATGCCCCCGATATCCGGTCCGTCGCCCTGGCGGACGACGATCCGCAAGACCTGATTGTGACGCTTTCGTCCGCACCTCAAGGCAAGAACCTGACTCTTTGCTATGGCTTGGGTGCGTCTGTTCGCAAGCAAGACACCGGACTGACCGAGGCCCACCCCCCTGCTAGTGGGTCGGTGCGCGATGCCGACAGCTTTGCTGGTGGGGATGGCCGGATTTTGCACCGCTGGGCTTTGCCCTGCATGCTGCCCCTGCATTAGGAGCGCGGTGATGCTGACACTGAACTTGAACTTGCCGCAAGGTGCGCTGATCGGCGGGGATCCTGCGCAATTTGCCAAAATGTTGGATGAGGCAGGGGCGGCTTGGTATCGCGCACTGCCCGACGACCTGGAATGCGGTGATGACCTTGCCATTACCGGGTGGCGGGCCAGTACGCAAAGCCCGCTTGCCCTGCCTGCCGAGCCAAACAGGAACGCCAGCTTTTACAAGGCCGTACCAGGCCTTTCGGGTCTCGAATTCGTGGCTGAGCGGAACTGCGGCTTTGTCGTCCCCGCGATCACCCGGACTGCTGCAGACTTCTCGTTCGCCGTTCGATTTGCAGCGGACCCCGGCGAAATGCGCAGCCTATTGACCCTGAACATGGCCGCACGACGCAACTATGTGTTCCTGGCCGAGACGGACGGCCAGATCATCTTCAAGACGCAGGACAATTCAGGCAGCGTGTCTTTGCCCCTCGGGCCGCGCGACCAAGGGCCGCGCTGGCTGGTCGCGGGATTTTCCGGCGGTCGGTTCTGCCTGGCGCGTGGGGGTGACGCGCCCGTGATGGCTGAGACATCCCGCCATGAAATCGGTGGTCCGGGGGATCTGTTCATCGGTTGCCGCAGCCATCGAGCCGGGCTTTTGAAAACGCTTGGCGCCGGCGTTATCTCAGACGTGATCTTTTGGCCGCTGAACGTCCTGGACAAGGCCGATCCAGCAGCACGCGCGCAGGCCGCTGTGTTCGAGGCGCATGCCCTTTGGTCGGAATGACCGACATGGGATTCACCCGAGACTCTATCCGCGACGACAATCTTTGCGTCATCTGGATCGATGACCTGATCGATGTCTTTACCTGGCGCGACACGTTCGGGATCACCATTCAGACGCCGAACATCGACCGGCTGATGGCAACGGGCGTCCGCTTTGGCAATGCTTATGCGACGGTGCCCCTGTGCGCGCCTTGCCGTGCAGAACTTGCGACGGGCATCTCGCCGTTCCGCTCGGGGCTGGTGGATCTCAACCGCTTCTGGCGCGACGTTTATCCGCCGATGGCCGCCTGGGCGTTCGATCTGCGCCGTGCAGGCTTTCGGACCTTTACCACCGGCAAGGTCGATGCCAGCTATCGCCCGATGCCCAAGGACTATGCGCGGCTGTTGTTTCATGCCGAAGGGGCCTGCACCGACCGGTCCGACCGGACAAAATTGCGCGAATACCTGGACCGGGGGCCGGGTATCCGGGGCGTCAATGGCCCCGATGATGATGGTGCGCAGGACGACCGGTTCTATGACCATGCCGTCGCCTCGAATGCCATTGCGCATCTGGCCACGGCGGACCCGGCGCGGCGCCACCTGTTTCAGCTGGGGTTCAAACATCCGCACTATAACCTGGAATGCCCCGACCGGTTCTACCAGATCTACGACCCCGCGGGCATCCGTTGGCCCGACATTGCATCGCAGGCCGACTATCACGGCCCCCAGCCCGGTATGGCGGTCTATGAGGCGGCTTATATCGTCAATGGCAACTGGACGCCGGAAAAGGCGGGAGACAATGGCTGGCGGCAGGTGGTGCGCGCCTATTTCGCCGCGATCAGCCATGTGGATCATGAAATCGGGCGGTTTCTGGATGCGCTGCGCGCCTCGACCTTTGGTGGCAATACGACCGTGATCCTGTTGTCGGATAACGGGTTCAACCTGGGCAACCACGACAGTTTCCACAAGATGAGCCAGTGGGACAGTGCCGCCCACGTGCCCTTCGGCCTGTGGAGCGCCCGGATGGGCGGGCAGGGCCGCGTGGTGGACCTGCCGGTCAGTCTGCACAACCTGCCGTCAACTGTGATGGACCTTGCGGGCCTGCCGCGCCGGTCGAACTGGCCGTCCGGGCAAAGCCTGTTGCCGCTGATCGACGCCAGTTTCGGGGACTATGACCAGTCGAAATCCCCGGTCACGTCGGTCTTTGGCACGCTGTCGGTGCGCCCCTCGGTGGCCGGGCTGACCCAGTACCGATACTTCCGCTATCCCAATGGCGAAGAGCATGTCTATGACATCGCCGCCGATCCGGGCGAGACGCGCAACCTGGTGACCGCGGAACCAGCGACCGTGCCCTTGGCTGCCCTTCGGGCGGAACTGGTGGCGGGGGCGCTGGAGCTGGGACTGGATCTGCGGGGGTTCGAAAATCCCGGCGCGGGGGTCAATGCGATGATGGCGGTGGATGGGTCGGTCGTGATGGCGGGTGGCATCGGCGATACAGACTACTGGGCTTACGGCGAGGCGGCAGAGCGGATTGCCGAAGACAAGGATGGCGGCACGGATACGTTGTGGTACATGGCCGGCCCGGATGATTTCACCCTGCATGTGCCCGCCAACATCGAGAAAATCCGCATCGCCACGGTGGTCGCCCGCCCCGAGGGCAAGGGCGG
>JANPBI010000272.1:0-13794 GCA_031430315.1 Rhodobacterales bacterium
CCCCGATCCCGGATCGCTGGTCGAGGTGGCGGCCGAAGCGGTGGCGGCGGGGATTCCGATCATCAACATGAACACCCCCGACCCCACGGCGGATTTCGATGCCTATGTCGGGGCAGACCTTGAGGTTGTGGGTGCAGGCTGGGCCCAGTACCTGGTCGACAAGGGGCTGGTGAAAGAGGGTGATTTCGTCTGGATGCCGGTCGAGGTGCCCGGTGCAACATATGGCGTGCAGGAAGAGGCGGGGATCGCTTCGGTCTTCACACCGCTGAACATCACCTGGGAAGTGACAGACGCCACGCTGGATCAGGCCGAGATCATCACCCGCATGTCGGACTACATGACCGCCAACCGGGAAAAGATCAGCGCAATCATCGGCCTGGGTGATCTGGTGACGGGGTCCATCCCGCGCGTGTTCGATCAGGTGGGTGTCAAGGCGGGCGAAATCCCCGCCGTCGGCTGGGGCAACTCGTTGGACACGACGCAGGCGGTCTTGAATGGCTATGTCAATGCCGCGCAATGGCAGGATCCGCAGGCCACCAGCTATGTGGCCCTGTCCCTGGCGGCCATGCAGGCAGGCGGCACGCCGGCGGCTTTCGACGTGATTACCGGGGCCCTGTACGAAAAGGACACCGCACAGGTCTATGACGACATCATGAGCGGCAAGTAATCCATGAGGCGCGGCTGGGGTTCCCCTGGGCCGCGCCTGCCTTTTCGGACCTTAACAAAGAGAACCCCTTGGAACCGCAAAGCCTGGCCCGACGCATATTCGCCCGCCCCGAAGCAGGCCCCGCGATCCTGCTGCTGCTGGAAATCATCGTCTTTACCGCCATCAATCCGGCCTTTCTTTCGGTCCTCAACATCTCCAACACCCTTGCCTTCACGGTCGAACTGGGCCTGATCGCGCTGGCGATGACGCTGCTGATGACGGCGGGTGAGTTCGACTTGTCGGTGGGCGCGCTGTTCGGCCTGACCCCGGTCCTGATGTGGGCGCTGTTCAATTCCGGGGCGACATCCCTGCCGGTGGCCTTCCTGGTCGCCATGGGCATTGCCGTCTTCATCGGAGTGGTGAACGGCTGGTTCGTGACGGCGCTGAAGATCCCGTCCTTTTTGGTGACGCTGGGCATGTTGCTCGTCGCGCGCGGCACGGCCCTGTATATCACCGACGGTTTTCCGCAGCGCACCTGGAGTGCTGAAGGCCAGTGGCTGGCGTCTGTCCTGGTCGGCGATGTCCAGTTTGGGCCGCTGCGGCTTTACATGTCGCTGTTCTGGTTCGTCGTCTTTGCGTTCCTTTTGCATTACGTGCTGACCGGCACGCGGCTTGGCAACTGGATTCAGGCGACGGGCGGCAATGCCAACGCCGCACGCGCCCGCGGCGTGAATGTGGCGCGCACCAAGATCGGGCTCTTTGTGCTCAGCGCGTTCCTGTCTGGTTTTGCGGGCATTATCAGTTCCATACGGACCTCGGCGGCCAACCCCAATTCGGGCACGGGCTATGAGCTGGAGGTCATTGCGATGGTTGTCATTGGCGGGACGTCCCTATTGGGCGGACGCGGTACAATCATTGGGACCATTCTGGGCATCTTCATCCTGCGGCTGATGCGCAACGGGATCGTCATGATCGGAGTACCAGGGCTGGCCTACAACATCTTTATCGGCGCGATCATCCTGGGCATGATGGCGTTGCATTCGTGGCTGGAACGCCGCCATCATTCGGGGGAATGAGCCATGGCTGACGCACTGGTCCGGATGGTCAATGTCACCAAATCCTATGGTCGCGTGCAGGCGCTGCGCGGGGCCAGCCTGACCGTCAACGAGGGCGAGATCGTCGGGCTTCTGGGGGACAACGGCGCCGGAAAGTCAACCATGATCAAGGTGTTGTCGGGCGCTGTTCGCGCGACAAGCGGCGACATCTTTGTGCGTGGGCGAAAGGTCGAGATGACTTCCACCTCGGATGCCATCAACAACGGGATCGAGACGATCTACCAGGACTCCGCGCTGGTCACGCAGCTGTCGATCGCGCGCAACATCTTTTTGGGGCGCGAGCCGGTCAGGGGCATGTTCGGGCGGCTGGACCATGACGCGATGGGGACGGCCACCACCGCCCTGTTGCGGCAAGTGGGGATCACCAAGAACATCCCGCCCACGACGCCAATTTCGTCCCTGTCGGGAGGAGAGCGGCAGGCCGTGGCCATTGCCCGCGCGATGCATTTCGACAGTGACCTGATCATCCTGGACGAGCCGACCAACAACCTGGGCGTCGCCGAAACCCAAGGTGTCTTGAATTTCGTCCGCCAGGCCCGGGATTCAGGCCATTCCTGCATTTTCATCGCCCACAACATCCACCATGTCTTTCAGGTGGTTGACCGCATTGTGGTGATGCGCCTAGGCAGCGTTGTCGCAGACGATATCGATCCAAAGACCACGACCGTCGAACAGGTGGAACGCATCATCACTGGAATGGACCACGCCTGATGGAAAAACCGCTGATCCTGTCGTCGCCAGACCCGCGCAGCATCGACATGATCTTTACTGATGCAGCCAAGGCGGCGCTGATGGATAGCTACCGCATCGTCGAGGTGGCGACCAACGGGTTGGACATGCTGTCGGATGCCGTATTGGCCGAGACCCGCTATGTGCTGGGCCAGCCGCCGATCCCTGCGGATCTGCTGGCACGGATGACCGGCCTCAGGGCGGTCCTGAATGTCGAGAGCAACCTCTACCTCAACATGCCCTACGATATCCTGTTCCAGCGCGGCATCCATGTGCTGACAACCGGAGCGGTCTTTGCCGAACCGGTTGCCGAGATCGGTTTGGCGTTTGCGCTCAATCTGTTGCGCGACGTTGTGGACGCGGATCTTGCCTTTCGCACCGGCGACGAGCTTTGGGGGTTTGCGGGCAACCGCCATGCGCGCCTCTTGTCCGGTGCATCGGTCGGTCTGATCGGCTTTGGCGATCTGGGGCGCGCCGTCAAACGGGTGCTGACAGGGTTTCACTGCCAGATCAGCGCCTATGACCCGTGGCTGCCCCCGTCGGTCATCCGCGATCACGGCGCGATTCCTGCCCGCCTTGATGACGTGCTGGCAGGATCCGACGTGGTCTTTTGCGTGGCTTCGGTCACCGGCGAGAATGAAGGGTTTCTTGATGCCACCCATTTTGCGCGCATGCGGCAGGGGGCCGTTTTCATCTTGCTCAGCCGCGCCGGCGTGGTCAATTTCGACGACCTGATGGCGGCAGTCCGGTCGGGCCACATCCTGGCCGCCAGCGACGTTTTCCCGGATGAGCCGCTGGCGCAGGATCACCCTGTGCGCGGGCTGAAAGGGTTTTTGCGGTCCGCCCACAGGGCAGGGGCGCTCGACATCGCGCTAAAACGCATGGGCGACATGGTGCTGGAGGACATGGACCTGATGGACCAAGGCCTGCCGCCCCTGCGCTGCAAACGGGCAGAGCGTGAAACGGTCAGCCGCATGCGGTCGCGCCCAGTGGACAAGACCTAAGCATCAAGGGTGACCTCGACGTTGCCCGCGACATGCCGGGCAAGGTCAGGGCTGGCCCCTGTCATCCAGCGTGCATGATCCGATAGAGCAATGGCGATCAGCGCCGCCAGGGCCTTGGAACGTGTGACAAGCAACGGCGGCGCCACCCCCGCGCTGGCCAGCCTGTCCGGTGGCGCGTGGAGCATGGGCCTGGTCAGCACGACCAGGGGTTCATTCTGCCGCCCGCGCGCTGCGTCGCCCGGCTGTCAAGCCGTTCACCTTCTCGACGATGCTTTCCGCCGACAGTCCGAAATGTTGGTAAAGATCGCCAATCGTGCCGGTCTGCCCGAAATGCTCGACCCCCAACGGGATGGTCCGATGGCCGCAGACCGCGCCGAGCCATGCCAGCGTGGCCGGATGGCCGTCAATCACCGTAATCAGGTGGCAATGCGGCGGCAGGTCCTGCAACAGCGTCTCGACGGCCGACTGCGCATCTACGCGCCCGCGCGCCCTTGCCCTTTGCGCGGCCGTCCACCCTGCGTTCAAGCGGTCCGCCGAGGTGACGGCCAGCACACCGACATCGCGGCGGTTCTCGGCGATCAGACCCGCCGCACGGATCGCCTGGGGGGCCACCACGCCCTGATAAGCGATGACGACTTCGCAGTTTGGCCCCGGCTTGCGCAACCAATAGCCGCCAACGACGGCGCCCTGGCGAAAATCGTCATTGGCTCGCTTGCCCGGTTGCTCAATCGGGTTGGTGCTGAGGCGCAGATAGATCGAGCCGCCGACCTCGTCGCGCAGCCAGGTGCGTTCGTCCGGGTCGCCCTCGCCGTCGCGCTGCAGATAGCCCAAAGCCCACTGCAGGATGACCGCCAATTCATCGGCAAAAGCCGGCTCAAAGGCAGCCAGGCCATCTTGTGCCATGCCGATCAGGGGCGAGCCTATGGATTGATGCGCCCCGCCCTCGGGCGCCAGAGTGACGCCAGACGGCGTCCCTACGATCATGAACCGCGCATCCTGATAGCAAGCGTAGTTCAACGCGTCGAGGCCGCGTGCAACGAAGGGGTCATAGACCGTTCCAATCGGGATCAGGCGCTTGCCAAACAGCGAATGCGACAGGCCCGCAGCACCGAGCAGCAGGAAAAGGTTCATCTCGGCGATGCCCAGTTCGATGTGCTGGCCTGTCGGCGCGAATTCCCATTTCGCGGTCGAGGGGATCTTCTCGTCCATGAAGGTGTCACTGCGGGCCACGCGGGCAAAAAGCTTGCGCCGATTGACCCAAGGGCCGAGATTGGTCGTCCCGGTCACATCGGGCGAGGTTGTGACGATGCGCTGTGCCAGATCGCTGTCGCCTTTGGCCAGATCGTCCAGGATCTTGCCAAATGCCATCTGGGTCGAGATCTCCCGATCGGACGCAAAGCCGATTTCTGGCACGGTCAGGCTGGCATCGGCAAAGCGCCGACGCCCACCCTTGAAGAATGGGACTTTGTCCAGAAACCCCTGGAGAGCAGCCCGATCCTTCACCGTGGCAAAAGGCTCCCATTCTTGCCCATCGGGGACTTGCATATGCGCCTGCCATTCGGCCATCTGCGCCTTGGTCATCAACCCGCCATGGTTGTCCTTGTGTCCGGCGATGGGTGTTCCCCAGCCCTTGATCGTATAGGCCAGAAAGCAGACCGGCCTGTCATGGCCTATGGCTGCAAAGACCTCGGCCATCGTCGCCACGCAATTGCCGCCAAGGTTTTCCATCAGCTCTGCCAGGTCTGCGTCAGTTCTTCGTGCCAGCAGCGCAGAAACCGGGCCCTGATCCCCCAGATCGTTCATCAGACGCGCCCGCCAGACCGCGCCACCCATGAAGGTCAGTGCTGCGTAAAGCTGGTTCGGACAATCGTCGATCCAGGTCCGCAACGCGTCGCCGCCCGGTTCTTGGAAAGCAGCGCGCTGCAACCGGCCATACTTCACCCGGACGACATCCCAGCCAAAGGCTTCGAAAATCCGTTCAACTCGGGCAAAGAGCCCCTCATGCACAACGCCATCCAGCGACTGGCGGTTGTAATCGATGATCCACCAGCAGTTGCGCAGATCGTTTTTCCAGCCTTCCTGCAGCGCCTCGTAAACATTGCCTTCGTCCAGTTCGGCATCGCCGACCAGCGCCACCATCCGCCCCATCGGCAGCGCGGCCCCCCATTCTTTGGCTTGAATGTAGTCCTGCACAATCGACGCAAAGGACGTGATTGCCACCCCAAGCCCGACCGACCCCGTGGAAAAATCCACGTCATCGGTATCCTTGGTGCGGCTGGGATAGCTTTGAACCCCGCCGAAGCCGCGGAAATTCTCCATCTTCTCGCGGGTCTGGTTGCCCATCAGATACTGCATCGCGTGAAACACCGGCGAAGCATGCGGCTTGACAGCCACCCGGTCCTGCGGCCGCAGCACCGAGAAATAGAGCGCCGTCATGATCGACACCATCGAGGCGGACGAGGCCTGATGCCCGCCGATCTTGATGCCGTCGACTTTGGGTCTGATGTGGTTGGCGTGATGGATCATCCAGTGCGACAACCACAGCAGGCGTTGCTCAATGGTCTTGAGGTGGCCAGCGTCGGGTGTGTTCATCGCGCTTTGGTCCCTTTGCTCTTTGACCAGATGCTAATGCACAGTGCAGACGGATTCTCACCTTTCTGCGCCACGAAACTTGGGTTAGCTGGTGATAGTAGCCAATATCGCAGCGGAATGTGATGAAAGACACCAATATTGATCAACTCGACATGTCGATCCTGCACATGCTTCAGAAAAACGGCCGTGCCACCATCAACGACATCAGTGATGCAGTCGGGTTAAGCCCTTCGCCAGTGGCGCGCCGGGTGCGATTGCTGGAACAGGCAGGCATCATCACGGGATACGCGGCCCAGATCGATGAAGTGTCGCTGGGCTACGGCTTTTCGGTCTTTGTTTCCGTGAAGCTCGACAAACAGATCGACGAGGCTCTGGTCAGGTTCGAAGCGGCCATTCAGGCCTTTCCGGAAGTGGTGGATTGCTGGCTTATGACTGGCAACCGCGACTATCTCTTGCGCATCGCGACCAATGGCCTTGCGGAGTTCGAACGGTTTTTGGTCGGCAAATTCACCAAGCTGCCCGGAGTGGCCTCCATCGAAAGCTCTATCCCCCTGCGGCGGGTGAAGGTCGGACTCGCGCGAATTTCGTAAGGCCAGCGAAGAGGGCTGACCGGAGACGACAGCCCTATCTGGTGCTACCAGAAACTTCTTGGAGGCGATGCGCAACTGGTGTTCAACTGAACCCGCACGCAGGCAAGGAGATCGGAACATGATGGACGATGCGACAGGCGCTGGGCTGCTGCCCGATCTGAAACGGATCGACCGGCTGATGGAGGCCGCTGGCCTTGATGTGCTGATCGCCACCTCGAAGCACAACACGCAATATCTGTTGGGCGGCTATCGGTTCATCTTCTTTGCAGCGATGGATGCGATCGGGCACAGCCGCTATCTGCCGGTGGTGATCTATCGGCGCGGGCAGGTGGATCACGCCGCCTACATCGGCAACAAGATGGAGGGGGGCGAGCATGCCAACCATCCGTTCTGGCCGCCAACTTTTCTGCCAGCGAGCTGGGGCAGTGTCGATGCCGCGCGGATGGCGGTGGCGCATCTGGACAAGATCGGGGCCAAGGGTCTGAGGATCGGCATCGAGCCGGGGTTTCTGCCGTCTGACGCTTGGCAAGTGCTGGCGGGGTTCGGCCCGCTGCTGGATGCAACCGGAATGCTGGAGCAGATGCGGGCGATCAAGACGCCGGCGGAGCTTGCATTGCTGCGCCAGGCGTCAGAACTGACCACCGATGCGATGCTGGCCACTATCGGGGCGGCGCGCGAGGGGTGGAGCAAGGCACGTATCATCGAGGAACTGCGGCAACAGGAAACCAGCCGCGGGCTGCACTTCGAGTATTGCCTGCTGACCCTGGGGGCCAGCCACAATCGCGCCTCGTCCGACCAGACCTGGCAGCCGGGTGAAGTCTTGTCGATCGATTCCGGGGGAAATTATCGCGGCTACATCGGCGATCTGTGCCGGATGGGGGTACTGGGCGAGCCGGACACCGAGTTGTCTGATCTGCTGGCGGAAGTCATGTCAGTGCAGGACGCGGCGTTCGCGTGGGTCAAACCCGGGGTTGAGGGTGGTGTGATGATCGAACGCGCCGAGGCGGTGCTGAAAGCCGGGCCATCCGCCAAGTTCAACGATTTCTTCGCGCATGGCATGGGGCTGATCAGCCATGAGGTGCCGTTTCTGATGACCAATCATCCGGTGGCCTACGAGGGCGTAGATGCGTCCCGCAAGCTGGAGGTCGGCATGGTGCTTTCGGTGGAAACCACGATGCTTCACCCAAAGCGCGGTTTCATCAAGATCGAGGATACGGTGGCGGTCACCGAAGATGGGTATGAGATGTTCGGCAACCGCGCACGGGGTTGGAACCGCGGCGGGGTCTGAGACAAGCCGCTTTGCCGTTGGCCACGCAAACGCGTTGTTTACCGAACGGGCGGCAAAAGCCGGAAATCCGGCAGGTCGCGCAGGGCCAATTCAGGACCGGCAGGAGAGTAAACAACGAACAGGGTCATCGCCTCTGAACCGGTGTTCAGCGTCGAATGATGTCGGCTTTCGGGGACATAGATCGTGGTGCCGGGGGTAACCTCGACGGTGATGGGGGTGCCGTCATCGTCCTCGACCATCTGCTGGCCGCTGCCTGTCATCACCAGAATGATCTCTTCTGCGCCGGGATGGTTGTGGCGCGTGTGGCCGCCCCCCGGGGCGACAGTGACGATGCCGCCAGAGAACCGTTGCGCACCGTTGACCTCTGGGCCGACCGTCAGGGCAAGCTGGCCCCAGTCGAACCCGAAAGCCGACACTTGATCGGGGTGGACGAAATAACGGCTCATGATTTCACTTTCAGCGCCTTGAAGGCGCGGGTTTGCGCGGCGATTGCGGTTTCCACGGGCAGACGCTCCATTGATGACGCCCCGTAAAAGCCGTGGCAGGTGGCCGCGTTGCGCAAGATGAACGCGGCGTCATCGGGCATGGCGATGGGGCCGCCGTGGCACAGGATGAGGATGTCGTCGCGGACTGCACGGGCGGCGGCGGCGATGGCGTCGATCTCGGTTACGCAGTCGGACAGGGTTTGAGACGAGGTGGCACCGATTGCGCCGCCGATGGTCACACCCATATGAGCCACGATGATGTCAGCCCCGGCGCGTGCCATGGCGGTGGCTTCATCCATAGTAAAGACATAGGGCGTTGTCAGCATGTCCAGCGCATGGGCTGCGGCGATCATGTCCACCTCCAGTTCGTACCCCATACCGGTTTCTTCAAAACTGCGGCGCATGCGGCCATCGAACAACCCGATGGTGGGGAAATTCTGCACGCCGGAAAAGCCCATGGCTTTCAGTTCGCGCAGGAACGGGTCCATCAAGATGAAGGGATCGGTGCCGTTCACGCCTGCAAGGACGGGGGTGTGCTTGACCACCGGCAGCACTTCGACGGCCATATCGCGTACGATCTCATTTGCATTGCCATAAGCCAGCAGGCCCGAAGATGACCCGCGCCCGGCCATGCGGTAGCGGCCGGAATTGTAGATGATGATCAGGTCGATGCCACCTGCCTCTTCGGACTTGGCGGAAAGGCCGGTTCCGGCTCCGCCGCCGATGATCGGGATGCCCGCCGCCACAAGGCCGTGCAGGCGGGTCAGGATATCGGCGCGGGGGATGGCGGGCATAGGAAACCTCAGAGGGTGTGAAAGGCTGCAACGCAGGCGGCGGCAAAAGCGGGGTGATTGATATGATGGGGCAGGCGGGTGATCTTGCGGTTCGGGGATTGGTGCAGCGTCGTCTCCAACGCGGCGAACAGGGCTGTGCGGGCGTTTGGATCGTAAAAGGCGCTCCCCGGTGCATCAAGGCTTGAAATGCCGTCTTCAGGCAGCAACAGGCGCACGGGGCCTTGGCACAGGTTCAGCCGATGCGCGATCCAGGTGCCGATGGCATGGCATTCGGCGGGCGTGGTGCGCATCAGAGTCACTTGCGGATTGTGGTGGTAAAGCAGCCGATCCCGATAGCCAGACGGCACGGTTTCTGTTGCGCCAAAGTTCACCATATCCAGCGCGCCAACCGATCCAACCCACGGCAGACCAGAACGCGCAACGGCGCCGAAACGATCGGCAGTGCATGGCAGTACCCCACCAAGAAGATAGTCCGCAACTTCGGTGGTTGTTATGTCGATAAAGCCGGTCAGCTGGCCTGAATCGGCAAGCTTTTCCATCGTCTGTCCGCCGGTGCCGGTCGCATGAAAGACCAGGCAATCGTGGTTCGGCAGCGTCGATACAATGGCGGCGACGCAAGGCGTGGTGACCCCGAACATTGTCAGGCCAATGGCGGGCTTGGCGACATCTTTGGGTGCCGCGAAGGCAACCATGCCCAGCATCGCCTGCGCGGCGTTGTGCAAGATCACCCGGTTCACGCTGTTAAGCCCTGCAAGATCGGTCACGGCCGGCATCATGATCAGGTCAGAAATGCCGACATAGGGTGCAGTATTGCCCGAAGCCATGGTCGAAACCATGATCTTGGGTATGCCGTAGGGCAGGGTGCGCATGCCTGCCGTGATGATCGCGGTGCCGCCACCGCCACCAATGCCGATCACGCCCGCAATATCGGTCCGGGTGGGCAAGAACAGGGCGAAAGCTGTCGCCATGGCCGCAACTGCCTGACCACGGTCCCGCAAGCCCAAGACGGCATCCGCGCCGTCAGGATGGTGTTCCGCGACCTCGCGCGCTGTGACGTCACCGTCCTCGCTTGCAGCTTGCGTGCCGACATTGACCAACAGGACGTCGCCGTGTCCGGCACGCAAATTCGCGCACAGCATGGCAAGTTCGCTTGCTTTTGTATCGGTCGTTCCCACCACATAGATGGTGCGTGCGGCGTCCGACCGTTCTTTGGAGCGAAGGGGCAACGTCATGGCATCCACCTTATCTGCCTGCATCAATATGGGCTGAACCTTGCACGTTGACAAGCGTTTTGAGATGTGAGTATCATTTTGACATGGTCGTATCGCTTTCAGATGATGATCCGCGCACGGCTGGTCCGAGAAGGGCCAGCGCCAGAACCCGAGAGCTGATGGTGCGCACGGCAATCGGCCTCATGCAGCGCGGCCAATCCCCTTCCGTCAGCGAAGCAGCCGAGGCGGCAGGCTTGTCGCGGGCCACGGCCTACCGCTATTTTCCGACCCAGTCCGCGCTTGTCGAGGCGGTGTTCGATCACGCTCTTGGGCCGATATTGCAGTGGGACAGTGCATCGTCAGATGTCGGAGACAGGGTGCAGGATCTTTTGACGTCGTCGAACCATCGGATCGTCGAGTTCGAAGCGACGTTCAAGGCGGCGCTTGGATTGTCCTTGCAGCAATGGGCCCTACAAAGATCGGGAACCCCGTCGACCGGCCCCGAGTTTCGCCGAGGGCACCGGATCGCTCTGCTTGAAAAGGCTCTGGCCCCCTTGCGCGACAAGCTGAGCGATGCTGAATTCAGCAGGTTGGCCAAATCGCTGTCGCTGATTTTTGGGCTCGAGGTCATTTTGGTGCTCAAGGACATCTGGAATGTCGATGTTGAAGAAATGCGGGATGTAGCGACGTGGACTGCCCGCGCTTTGGTACGGGCTGCATTGGCAGAGGCAAACGACAACGCCCGGGACCGCGGGCAAACTGGTTGGACCAGAGGGGCATAGGCCGACCTGGGGCGCAGCAACAAAGAAAAAGGCCCACGCGATCAAAAGCAGAAGTCATAACCCATTGGTATTACGCTATTCACCATTGAAGGCTGTGCGAAGTCCAGGCTGAGCACCAGTGCAGCAGACCAAGCAGGAGCTTGACGAACTTTGCCGTTTGGTAGTACCAGTTGAGAGGTTCTGATCAGGTAGATGATGACGTATTGCCTGGTGGACGGGCTTGCATGAATGGGAGGAACACACATGCGCAGTAAACTAGCAGGGGCGCTTGCAGGCGTCGGGCTGGCGGTTATGACCAGTTCGGCGAGCTATGCCCAGGAGTTGACGATATTCTGGGCGGAATGGGACCCTGCGAACTATCTGCAGGAACTTGTGAACGAGTATGAGGCTGAAACCGGCGTGAAGGTGACGGTGGAAACCACCCCCTGGTCGGACTTCCAGACCAAGGCTTTCACGGAATTCAACGCCAAAGGCACGGCCTATGACATGATCGTCGGCGACAGCCAGTGGCTGGGTGCCGCCTCCGAGGCCGGACACTACGTCGATCTGACCGAGTTCTTCAATGCCAACAGGGTTGGCGAGATCATGGCTCCGGCCACGGTCAAGTACTACGCAGAATACCCCGGCAACTCGGGCAAGTACTGGGCCATTCCGGCCGAAGGCGACGCGGTTGGCTGGTCCTATCGCAAGGACTGGTTCGAAGATCCGGCCGAAATGGCAGCGTTTGAGGCCAAATACGGCTATCCGCTGGCCGTGCCGACCGACTGGAAGCAGATGCGCGATATTGCCGAGTTTTTCCACCGCCCCGATCAGGGCCGCTACGGCATCGCGATCTACACCGACAACTCTTACGACGCGATGGCGATGGGTGTCGAAAACGCGCTCTTTTCCTTTGGCGCCGAGCTTGGCGATCCGGTGACCTACAAGGTCGACGGGATCGTGAACTCGGACAAGGCGGTTGCGGCCCTTGAAGCTTACCGTGAGCTTTACGGCTTCACCCCTCCGGGTTGGTCAAAGGCGTTCTTTGTGGAAAACAACCAAGCGATCACCGAAGGCCTGGTGGCGATGTCGATGAACTACTTTGCGTTCTTTCCGGCGCTGCTGAACGAATCCTCCAACCCGCATGCCGCCAATACCGGCTTTTTCGCCAACCCTGCGGGCCCGAATGGCGACCGGTATGCAGCCCTTGGCGGGCAAGGTATCTCGGTGGTGTCCTATAGCGAGAACCAAGAGGAATCGATGAAGTTCCTACAATGGTTCATCAAGGACGAGACCCAAAAACGTTGGGCCGAACTTGGCGGCTATACGGCCTCGGCAAAGGTTCTGGAAAGCCCGGAATTCCGCAATGCGACGCCCTATAACGAAGCCTTTTACCAGACGATGTTCATCGTCAAGGACTTCTGGGCGGTGCCGGAGTTTGCTGAACTTCTGGGCCAGATGAACAACCGCCTCTACCCGCATATCGTGGGCGGCGAAGGTACCGCCAAAGAGGTGCTGGACGGGTTGGCTGCCGACTGGACAGCGACCTTTGCCAAGTACGGCCGCGGTCAATAAGCCGCATCAGATGAACTGACGGGGGGCGGCACGCGCCCCCCATTTTTTCTCGACCTGTCAAATACCGGAGGCCATCTTGGCATCACGCACGCTGAACTCTGGCGCAACGCAAAGGTCCCGTGGGCTGAGTGATCTGGCAATCCGCAACCTCTTTATCATCCCGACGATCGTCTTTCTGATTGTCTTCAATATCTTCCCGCTTCTTTATTCGCTTGGGTATTCGTTCACCGATTTTCGCGCCTCGACCAATGCGCCGGCGAATTTCGTGGGGCTGGACAACTACCGCACGCTTCTGGCCGACCCCAACATCTGGCGCAACTTCACCATCACGGCGAAATACGTGATCATCTCGGTCACGGGCCAGGTGATCGTGGGCTTTGGCATTGCGATGCTGTTGAACCGCGAAATTCCGTTCAAGGGGCTGCTCACCACGCTTTTGATGCTGCCGATGATGCTGTCGATGGCGGTGGTCGGCCTGTTCTGGAAGCTGCTGTATGATCCGAGTTTCGGGATCATCAACTATGGCCTTGGCCTGGGCACCTTTGAATGGCTCGCCGATCCGCAAGTGGCGCTTTACGCCATCGCCATTGCCGATATCTGGATGTGGTCGCCGTTCGTGATGCTGTTGTCGCTGGCCGGGCTGTCGGCCGTGCCAAAGCATCTTTACGAGGCCGCAGCGATCGACCGGGCCAGCCGTAGCTATGTGTTCTTTCGCATCACCCTGCCGCTGGTCGCACCGATCTTGATGATCGCCATCATCTTTCGCACCATGGAGGCATTCAAGACCTGTGACCTCGCTTATATCCTTGCCAGCCAGCCGACGACCGAGGTGATCTCGATCCGGCTTTACAAGATGGCATTTCAGGAATGGCAGACGGGGATGAGTTCGGCCCTGGCCTACATCGTGCTGGTGATGGTGCTGGCGATCACCAACATCTATATAAAATACCTCAACAAAGTGAAGGAACGCTAGGATGGCCGCCGTTCGCACCGCTGGCGAGGTG
>JANPBI010000273.1:0-1963 GCA_031430315.1 Rhodobacterales bacterium
CTTTGCCCGATTGAGAATGCCGCGATGGAGGATCGCACCATCATCGAATGGGACAAGGATGATATTGATGCCCTTGGCCTTTTGAAGGTCGATATCCTCGCGCTTGGGATGCTGACCGCGATCCGCAAGGCCTTCACCCTGCTCGCCGACCATCGCGGGCAATCCTTGACGCTGGCCAACGTGCCACCAGAGAACGTCCCGGTCTATGATATGCTCTGCCGCGCCGACGCGATCGGGGTGTTTCAGGTCGAAAGCCGGGCGCAGTTGAACTTCCTGCCCCGCATGCGCCCCCGCAAATTCTATGATCTGGTCTGTGAGGTCGCCATCATCCGCCCCGGCCCGATCCAGGGCGGCATGGTGCATCCCTTCATCAACCGCCGGATGGGGCGCGAAAAGGTCGAAGATCTCGGCCCCGCCTTGATGGAGGTTCTGGCCCGCACCTATGGCGTGCCGCTGTTTCAGGAGCAGGCCATGCAGATCGCTGTGGTCGCGGCGGGCTTCACGCCATCGGAGGCCGACCGCCTGCGCCGCAGCCTCGCCACCTTCAAGCGCATGGGCACCATCGGGTCGTTCCGCGACCGTTTCGTCTCTGGCATGTTAGCGCGCGGTTATGACGCTGAGTTCGCGGCACGGTGTTTTGCACAGATTGAAGGCTTCGGCAGCTATGGCTTTCCCGAAAGCCACGCGGCAAGTTTCGCGCGGCTGGTTTATATCTCAGCCTGGCTCAAATGCCATCATCAAGCCGTCTTCACCTGCGCACTGCTAAACAGCCAGCCAATGGGGTTCTATGCCCCAGCACAGCTGGTGCGCGATGCCCGCGAGCATGGCGTGGAAGTCCGCCCGATCTCCGTTAACCATTCGGTTTGGGACTGCACGCTGGAACTGCGCCCGGATGGCGGTCTAGCGCTGCGGCTGGGGTTCCGGCAGATCAAAGGCATGCGTGAGGAAGACGCCTCCTGGATCGCGGCAGCCCGGGGCAACGGCTATCCCGATGTCGAAAGCCTCTGGCGCCGCGCAGGCGTGCGTCCTGACACGCTGGAGCGTCTGGCAGAAGCGGATGCCTTCGCCGCCCTTGGCCTGACCCGCCGCGATGCACTCTGGGCTGCCAAGGCTTTGAAGGCCCCTGCCCCACTGCCGCTGTTCGGCCCGGATGGTGAAGGCGGCGCAGAACCCGCCGTCACGCTGCCGCAGATGACGCTGGGCCAAGAGGTGATCGAGGACTATCTGTCGCTGCGCCTTTCGTTGCGCGCGCATCCGATGGAGCTTTTGCGCGCCCGTCTGCCAGAAAGCCTGCCGCATGACCGCCTGTCGCAAGCCAAAGGCCGCGCCACCGTCACTGGCCTTGTCATCACCCGCCAGCGGCCCGGCACCGCCGCGGGCGTGATCTTCCTGACGTTGGAGGATGAAACCGGCACAGCAAATGTGATTGTCTGGAAACAGGTCTATGAGGCGTTCCGCAAAGCCGTCATCGCCGGGCGGCTGGTCCGGGTCACAGGGCGCATTCAACGCGACGGCCCCACCACCCATCTGATCGCCGAACGGGTCGAGGATGTGTCGCCATTGCTGGCAACATTGGGCCGTCCTGTGATCATCGACGCCAATGACGGCCGGGCCGATGAAACCAAGCGCCCCGTCGGCGGCAGCGCCAAATCGTCAGCGCGCCATCCCCGCGAGCAGGCGAAGGTGCTGTTCCCGAGCCGAGATTTCCATTGATCAATTAAGTCCATGGTCCCACAGCCTAGCTGGTGTTCGATGGATAATGCTGCAGCAAGTGTCAATGACCGCTAAAAGCGCCGATTTATGAATCGACAAACGTCCGGTTAGGGCCGGAAGACGCCCGTCGTCACTGCGCGCGATCCGAAGGTCGAAATCTATTTGCAACAGATTTTTTGCTGTGAGCAGAGATTGAGCAGGAGGCGCTGCCCGCATCAGAAACGACCTCATCGCCAAGGGGGTGATCATA
>JANPBI010000274.1:0-2632 GCA_031430315.1 Rhodobacterales bacterium
GATGTTCAGGATGGCCTGGGCAAAGATTGGCGCTGTTGGCACAATGCGGATGTTCTTGGCGGCCTTGACCAGATCGGTCGGCTCGATGCTGTCAGTGATCACCAGACTTTTCAGTACGGATGCGCTGACACGATCAACAGCGCCGTTCGAAAGCACCCCGTGCGTGATATAGGCGTGCACTTCGGTCGCACCGTTGTCGATCAACAGCTGCGCTGCCTTGCAGAGGGTTCCCGCCGTGTCGCAGATATCGTCGATCAGGATGCACGTTTTGCCCGCGACGTTCCCGATCACTGTCATTTCGGCAATCTCGCCCGCCTTTTCGCGACGCTTGTCGACGATGGCCAAGGGACTGTCGATCCGCTTGGCCAGCTCGCGCGCCCGCGCCACGCCGCCGACGTCTGGAGAAACGACCATCAGGTCGTGCATCTTGCCCTTGAAGTTGTGCTCGATATCCAACGCAAAGATCGGCGAGGCGTATAGGTTGTCCACCGGCAGGTCGAAAAACCCCTGGATCTGGGCGGCATGCAGATCCAGCGTCAGCACGCGGTCGACACCTGCCTGGGTGATCAGGTTGGCCACGAGTTTTGCGGAAATCGGCGTACGGGCTTTGGCGCGGCGATCTTGGCGGGCATAGCCAAAATAGGGGATGACGGCGGTGATCCGCGCCGCCGATGACCGGCGCAAGGCATCCGTAATGATCAGCAATTCCATCAGGTTGTCATTCGCCGGGTTCGATGTCGGCTGGATCACGTACATGTCCTCACCGCGCACGTTCTCGAAAACCTCGACGAAAATCTCTTGGTCGTTGAACCGTTCGACCCGCGCATCCACCAGATTGACGCTCATCCCCCGGTGCATCGACATCCGTCGCGCGATGGCTTTTGCTAGGGACGGGTTCGCGTTGCCGGAGATCAGCTTCGGCTCGGTGATGGCGGGCATATGGGTCTCCGGGGGCAGCGGAATCGCGACGTTGACACCGCTTATCACCCCGCTAGGGTCTTGCAAACCGAGGCACGGGCAATGAGGCCGCAATTGCGACAGATCGATTACTATTTCGCGCCGATGTCGTCGTTCACTTACCTTGCAGGTGCGAGGCTGGAAGAGATCGCCGCGCGTCATGGGGCGACCATCCGCTACATCCCGCTGGACGCCCCGGCGCTTTTCCCCCGCACCGGTGGGCAGGTCTTGGCTGAGCGCCACCCCGCCCGGAAAGAAAACCGCCTGCAGGAAATGCGGCGTCAGGCGAAGAAATACGGCATGCCGATGGTGCTACAGCCGCCCTTCTTTCCGGTGAATCCGGCCCCCGCGTCCTACGCAATCATCGCGGCGGCCAAGGCTGGCGGTGGCAATCTGGCGGGGCTGGTCCAAGGTTTCTTGCGCGCCGTTTGGGCCGAAGGGCGCAACATTGCCGACGATGAGGTAGTGCGCGATCTTTTGGCCCAAAACGGCTTTGATCAATCGGTCGCCGACCGCTACATGCTGGCCGCCACCGAGACCTATGCGAATAATCTTGAAGAGGCGGTGTCGCGCGGTGTATTCGGCGTGCCGTTCTACATCGTGGGTGACGAGAAGTTCTGGGGGCAGGACAGGCTCGATGACCTGGACCTGTATCTGGCCGGAAAGCTCTGAATGCCCGAAGACGCAGCGACCTTTTTGCCGCCCTCTCGGGTCTGGAACCGGGACGGTGAGCGCTCCGTTCTGGCGCTGCATTGCTCGCTGGCACATGCCGGTGCATGGGGTGGACTTGCGGAACAGCTGCAGGGCGTGACCGTCACTGCCATCGACCAGATCGGTCATGGCCGCGCGCCGGACTGGGACGGCGTCGCCGACATGCACACTGACGCGACGCGGGCCGCCATCACCATGGCTACCGAGATTGGGCAGGGTGGGCCGATCGACCTGATGGGTCATTCCTTTGGCGCGACAATTTGCCTGCGGATCGCCCTCGAACGCCCCGACCTCGTGCGCAGTCTGGTGCTGGTGGAACCGGTGATCTTTGCCGCCGCACGTGCTGCTGGCGATCAGGCCTATGGTCCGTTCCGGGCGCGTCATGAACATCTGGCGGCCCTCCTCAAGGCTGACCGGCGGCTCGAGGCTGCGATGGATTTCCACGGCTATTGGGGCACGGGTGAGCCTTTCGCCGAGCTTTCGCCTAAGATGCGGGCCTACATAACCGACCGGATGCATCTGATCGCCGCGCAGAATCCGGTGCTTCTGGACGATGCGGCGGGGCTTTTGCGCTATATGGGGCTGGAAAGCATCGGCGTGCCGGTGCTCTTGGTCGAAGGCGGCGACAGCCCGCCCATCATCGCCGCCGTTCATACAGAACTTGCGCGGCGGTTGGAGCAGGTGACGCGGATATCCGTGCCGGGGGCCGGGCATATGGTGCCGATCACCCATGCAAACGTCATTGCCCCACATGTCATGGCGCATCTTAGCTCCGTTTGAAGGCCGCCGATTAGCCGCGCAAAGCCGCCAGCATCCCCGCCACATCCCGGGGTGTCGTGGACCAACTGGCGACAAACCGTGCCGCCTCGCGGCCGTCTGGCGCGGGCATCTCGTAGTAGACGGCACCGGCCGCTTGAGCACGGGCATGGGTGCCTGCGGGGAAGTGGGAAAAGCTGATATTGGC
>JANPBI010000275.1:0-2813 GCA_031430315.1 Rhodobacterales bacterium
CCACCACCCGCTTGATCCGGGCGCGGTCGTGCAGCGGCTTCAGCACCACAACCATCTGCGCGGTGGAGCAGTTCGGGTTGGCGATGATCATCTTGTTCTTGTAGCCCATGATCGCGTCGGCATTCACCTCCGGCACGATCAACGGCACCGCCGGGTCATAGCGGTAAAGCGACGAGTTATCGATCACGACACATCCCGCCGCCGCCGCCTTGGGGGCATAGATCTTTGTTGCCTCGGACCCCACCGCGAAAAGCGCGATGTCCCAGCCGGTGAAATCAAAGGTGTCCAGATCGCGGGTCTTGACGGTCTTGTCGCCAAAGCTGATTTCCGTGCCCAGCGACTTGCGGCTGGCCAGTGCGGCGATCTCATCCACCTGGAACTCGCGCTCGGCGAGGATGTTCAGCATTTCGCGGCCCACGTTGCCCGTGGCACCCGCGACGACGACTTTATAGCCCATCGGGGTCATTCTCCTTGATATGTGTCCAGTTGGGACGCTGTGCCATAGCGCAAAGAAACCGGGCTGGAAAGGGGATCAGTCCGTGCGATCCTTCGACCAGAGATAGACGACCAGTCCGATGGCGCAGACCAGCGCCAGAAACAGGAACAGCCCCGCAAACGGTGCTGCCGGCGGGGTCTTTGGCAGGGCAGAATAAAGCTCGCCGGTGGCCAGTTGCAAAAGGCCCGCCCCCCCGATGCCGAACAGGTTGATCAGCGTCACGCCCCGACCGGTCAGGTGCTGGGGCAGGAACGCGCGCCCATGCGCCATGACGACGGGAAAGGTGGCCCCAAACAGCCCGATGCCCGCGATCATCAAGACAGTCGCGACGCCCCCGGCCGTCGGAAAGGCCCAGAGCCCCAGAAACAGCACGACAACGACGGCATTGCCTGCCAGAATGATGTGCTTGCGGCTGCCGATCAGGCGGTCCAGCGGTCCATAGGCCAGGTTGCCTACAATCATCGCCAGTCCCATGATCAACGTCACGAATCCGATTTCATCGGCGTCCGCCTGAAAGACGCCGGTGTAGTAAGGTCCGACCCAAAGGCCACGTAAACTTGCTGCAGGGCCATAGGCGGCGATCATCATGATCAACACCGGCCAAAGTTGCGGCATCCGCAAGAGATCAAGCAAAGAGCCCTTCTGATCAGTCACCAGGCGGGGCGGGTCACGGACTAAGCCACCGACTCCGATGGCCACGCACAGCGTTAGAGCCGAAAGGACAAGCATCGACGGACGCCAGCCCCACGTCTCGACCGCCCAGGCAAGCGGCGATGACGACAGGATGTTGCCCAGGTTGCCAAAGGCCACCATTGCCCCCGCCAGCGTGGCAAAGATGCGTGCAGGATAGATGCGCGCAAAGATGAAGTAGCTGGCCATCAGCACAGGTGCGCAGCCAGCTCCGATCAGTGCCATCGCCGCAGTGATATGCCATGGCTCGGTTGCCATGCCGAACAGAAAGGCCCCGATCGCGCCGACGCCCAGCAGCGTCGCGGCAGTCAGCCGGGGCCCGACCTGGTCCAGGGCCGATCCAATCGGGATCTGCATTGCCGCAAAGGCCAGAAACCATACGCCAGATGCCTGCGACAGATCCGCCGCTGTCGCCCCGATGTCATTTGACAAAACCGGACTTAGGACCGCCAGGAACGCCCGGTAGAACTGGCTCAGCACATAGGCCAGCATCAAAAGGATCATGCTGGCGCGCATGGATCTAGGCTGCCCGGGCCTGCATGGGACGTTCGTGGATCGGCAGGTGCACGATGGCCGAAAACATACCGACCCCCACGCCAATCCACCAGACCAGCGTGTAATCTCCGGTGATGTCATACATTTTGCCGCCCAGCCACACACCCAGGAAAGATCCGACCTGATGGCTGAAGAACACCAGCCCATAAAGCGTGCCCATATAGCGCATGCCGTAGATATGCCCGATCAGGCCGGAGGTCAGCGGTACGGTGGCCAGCCACATAGACCCCATCACGGCGGAAAAGATCAGCACGGATGCCGGCGTCATCGGCGTCAGGATGAACGCGACGGAGGCCAGCGTTCGCCCCACATAGATCGACGACAGCAGGTACTTTTTGGGAAACCGGCTGCCCATCCAGCCTGCCATCAGCGATCCCGCGATGTTCATCAACCCGATGACGGAAATCGCAATGGCCCCAAGCGCCGAAGTGGTCGTGATGCCCATTCCCGCCAGAATGCCGCCCGGGGAAATCGGGCCGCACATCTCGGTTATGAAGGCCGGGAAATGTGCAGTGATAAAGCCAAGCTGGTATCCGCAGGAAAAGAAACCCAGGAAGATCAGCGAAAAGGACGGGTCGCCAAACGCACGTTTCAGCAGGGCGCCCAGGGTTTCCTCGCGTTCGGTCATGGCAACCTTGGCCGGGGCTCGCATGAACGGCAGCAGTGCCAGCGACGCCAGGATCGCCACGGCAAAAACCACGAACACCGTCTGCCAGGGGAAATGCGCCAGCAACCCTTCGGCAATCGGTGCCCCGATCACCTGCCCGACCGACCCCACCGCCGTCGCGATCCCCAAGGAAAGCGAGCGGTTTTCCGGCGAGGCAGCCCGTCCGACCATGGCCAGGATCAGGCCAAATCCCGTGCCCGCAATGCCGAAGCCCACCAGAATTTCCAGCAGTTGGTGCTGACCGGGCGTGACGGCGAAACTCGACAGCAACAGCCCCGCCGCATAGAGGATCGCGCCGATGACCAGCGTTTTCCGGTCGCCGATCCGTTCCGCCATGTTGCTGAAGATCGGCTGGCCAAACCCCCAGGCCAGGTTCTGGATCGCGATGGCCAGGCTGAAATCCGA
>JANPBI010000276.1:0-16904 GCA_031430315.1 Rhodobacterales bacterium
GTCCCAAGATGCGGCGAAAGATCCAGCACCGCCATCAGTCCAGGGGGAATCTGTCGCTTGCGCGCGGCAATGTGGGCCGTAAGGCGTGCCGTCCCGCCGGTAAATCCCGTAGGCGGAACCGTTACTTCGACCCCCAGATGACGACGGGGGACCGATGCGAAAACATCGCCCAGACACAGAACCGCCAGCCCGCCCCACACGATCCACAGCAGTCCGGCCGCATCCTGTGCCAGCAGAACCACCAGGGTGCACAGTGCGACCAGGGCCAGCACCAGCGTCAAAAGGCGCGGGGCAGGGCGCATCTAGCGCGGCGCATCCACGCGGTTGAGGATGTTGCGCAACACCTCGGGGGCAGTGCGTCCCTCGATCTCGGCGGCGGGGCCAAGCACGATACGGTGGCGCAAGGCAGGCAGGAACAGGGCCTGCACGTCGTCCGGCAGACCATAGTCGCGCCCTTCCAGTGCTGCCCGCGCGCGCACAGCGCCCGCAAGCGCATCTGCCGCCCGGGTCGAGGCACCATGCAGGATGTCGGTATCGTCGCGGGTCGCACGGACCAGGTCGACGATGTAGGTCAGCAAGGTCGGATCCAGCCGGATGCTGTCGACCAGCGCGCGGCCGGATGCCAGCTGGGCCGCAGACATGACCTTTGTAATGCCCTTGGCCCGTGCCTCCATTTCCAACGGTTGGGCTGCATGGCGGGTCAGGATCGCGATTTCCGCCTCGCGGTCAGGGAAATCCACCACCAGCTTGAACAGGAACCGGTCCAATTGCGCCTCGGGCAGGGGATAGGTGCCTTGCTGTTCGATCGGGTTCTGGGTCGCGATGACGAAAAAGTTGCGCCCCAGCGAATGGTCGGTGCCATCGATGGTCACCATGCGTTCGTTCATGGCCTGCAGCAGCGCCGACTGGGTCTTGGGTGGCGCGCGGTTGATCTCGTCTGCCAAGAGGATATCGGCAAAGACCGGCCCCTTGGTCAGCACAAAGGTGTTGGTCTGGAAATTGAAAAGGTTCACCCCCAGCACATCGCCGGGCATCAGGTCCGGGGTGAACTGGATACGTCCGAAATCAAGATCCATCGCTGCCGCCAGTGACCGCGCAAGCAGCGTTTTGGCCGTGCCGGGCGGGCCTTCCACCAGGCAATGCCCGCGCGCAAAGACCGATACCAGCAGCTGGTTGATCAGCGGGTCTTGTCCATGCACGGCGCGACCGATTTCGGTACGCACCGTGCTAGCCAAGCTTTGAAATTGGTCCAGATCCATCGTTCACTCTTTCCAGCAGGTCTCGGAAGGTTTCAAGCTGACGGTGCAGCTCGGTTTGGGGAAGGTTGCCGCCCCGGTCGGTCAGGGTGGCGGTGACGCGGCGCAGATCTGCCGCAAGGCCCGCGTTGCGCCGTTCGATATGGGCAAACAGCCGGGTGATCCCGGCCTCGCCCAGTCCGGGGCCAAAGGTCTGTATGGCAAGGTCGGAAAGTCGGGCCTGCACAAACTCACCCGCCATCCGCCCGTCGTTGCCCGACAGGCGCAACAGGCGCGCTTTTGCCTCGATGGCGGCGGTTTTCGTGGCCTCTGGCAAGTCGTCGGCCAAACGGCGCGGCGGGCCAAAGCGCCGTGCACCGCGCCAGGCGGCGACACCCAACACGGTCGCGGCCAGCGCCCAAAGAACCGAAAGCGGATAGGCAAAGAACCGCGCCAGATCTTCGGCCCCCCGGTCATATTCGCGGGCCTCGGTGTCAATTTCGCCGGTATCCAGCAAGAGTTCGGTACTGGTATCAAGGTAGACGGGTTTCTCGTCCCCGCCGCGCAGGTCCAGCATCAGATCCCGCACAAAGGCCGCGTTGTCTGCAACCGACAAGCCGTGATTGTTCAAAAGATCGGGATCCGACAGGTAATGCGCGGCGGCAATGCTGCCGTGCGCGCTGCAACTCATGACCAGAACGCCATAGGTGAAGCCGGTCACTTCCTTGCAAAAGCTGGGCAGGCTTTCGCGATCAAAAAGCTGGGCATGAAATAGCGCCATTTCATGGTCCCCCGACATTGGGGACGCAGAGCGGCTGGCCGTCTCGAAGAACGCCGCCCGCCGCAAGACGCGCGTGCCCGCCAAACCGGTCTGTCGACCTATTCGCGTGACGTCATCGGTATCGATCAGCAAAGAAGCATGCGCCACCTCTGCCGTGGCAAACCCGGTCCGCCATTTCGGTAGCACAACAAGTGTCTGCAAATCTGCCAGCTTGGCAAAGAAGACATAGCTGTAGATGTCGCGCTGCGTCGTTTGCTGGGCGAATGCCTCTTTGGTTTGCGGGGAGTCCTCTTCAGACAGCAGGTCCACGTCATAAACCGGCAGGATTCGCAGCGACAGGTCGGCCACCTTTGGCGACAGGCGTGGATGCGATCGAACGACCGGGATCCCTTGGGCTGGCAACCAGGATCGCAGCGCTTCGACCCCCATGACCGAGGCGTCGAGCTTGCGATCGCGTGCACCGTCGCCTGATAGAAAGAGCGCCGACAGGCCGCCCAACACTAGAACGCCGATCCCGCCATACAACACGCCGTTACGCATTGGGCAGCGGCCTTCTGCCAAGAATGTCGCGCGCAGCGGCCAGACTTTGGGCAAAGCTGTCTTCGCTGACCGCCCGTCCACCGTAATGGGCCAGTTCGGTCATGGTCAGGATGCCGGAAAGACCATTTCGGCCCATCCATGTTTCGGGCAGTCGTCGGAATGCCTCGCGTTCGGTATCGGATCGGGCAAAGCGGGTATCGGTGGCGGTCCCGGCCTGCAAAAGGCAATGGCGCAACAGTCGTACCAGAGCAGCCCTGCGATCCGTCATCGCCGCAATCTGAGCCAGAAGGTCACCGGTGGTCAGATTGGGGTCATCCGACATCCGCCAGCTGTCGGGCGCAGTTGTCTTTTGGGGCAGGTCGCGCGGAGTTGCGGACAAAAGCATCCCGCTGCCGCCGTAACGCAGCCAAAGGGCCGCCGCGACCAACAAAAGGACGAACACCACAATCATGGCCGTGGGGCCGGTGATCAGCGGAGCGGTCTGGCGCTGCAGGTCTTCTTTGGGTGGGCGGTATGCCTCATCCAAAGGCAAGCTGCCCTTGATGCCCTTGGCATAAGTGACGTCACTGCGCAGGCCCATACGGGCGACAATCTTGCGGTAGTCTTCCGCCGTTTCGCCGCGCGGGGCAGTCACGCGGTCAATCGTCAGGCGCGCGCCCTCGGTCTGGTCGGTGCTCTGTGCGAGCGTCTGACCATAGGTCAGGACCAAGGCAAAAAAGCCAAGAAAAACCGGGACGAACCAGTTACGGCTCGTCCCGGCACGTGGTGCGGCGATGTCAGGCAAAGACGTCGGCGTTGGTATCGGGACCCAAAGGATCGCGACCAAACTTGTTAGGTCCAGGATTGCCTTTCATGATCGTGATGACCAGTGCCGCAATGCTGGCAGCAAACCCGACAATCGGGATGAATCCGGCCAGGATCGACGCCAGATACCACCAACCCGAAAGATTGCGGTCGTGGAAGCGGCGCACCGTCGCGGCGGTCATCGGGATAATCATTCCAAGAAAGAACAAGGCGATCAGGATAAGCGGGACAGTCGGCAATCCCGCGAAGTCGCCATTTTGCAAGGATTGCATCCCGCCGAAGGCGAACAACAGCACGAACAAGACAAGTGCACCCAGAAAGTAGAATAGAAAGAACCACCAGTATTCGGACCGCGATGCGCGGCCCTGAAAAGTGGCATACTTTTGCTGCAGACAGCAGCGGACAGCCTCACTAAACCCCATTTCCCACTCCTATAGTCGTTTTTTCATGGCTCTGGCCCGCGCGCAGTTCGTGCTGCCCAGATGGTTAAGTTTCGCGGTCGAACCTGTCCTTAGTCAGTCGATTTTGTGACTTTTTTGGATGAAGTCGCGCCCGTAAGCCGTTGTTCTGCAACATCTGATCTTCGCCAGAGTTAGCTTGGCCCGCTTATGGCCGCTGGGGAAAGTTTCGCAATGCACTCTACAACTATGCGGGTAACCTGATTATCCCGCAATACTTTTCAGGTTGCGATAAAAGCTCGCAAATCGTCTTTGACCGCTGCCCACAGCAAGGTCGCGCGGACCCCAGGGACCAGTTGCCGCCTGACGCTTTGTCGCGCTACATGGTCGCGGATTGCCGCTGGCCCCGACCTGCGAACGGTTTATGCTTTTGTCGATGTTGGTCTTGAGGATTGCCTTGTCTGATCGTCGTCATTTCGGGTTGGCCTGATGCTCGGCTTTCCTTCGGATCCGTCCCGGATCACGCCAGACTGGTTGTCAAGGACCTTGCGTGACAAGGCGGGAAACGCCGTGACAGTGACCGATGTGCGTGTGTCCCGCATCGGCCAGGACGAGAGTTTCATGGGCGGGCGAATTTACAGGATCGCCTTGGGCCATGCATCAGACAATGGCGGGGCGCCCGCCAGCCTGATAGCCAAGTTTTCCCCGCTGGACCCGGCCCAAGCCAATGCCTTCGCCTGGGCCAACCGCCGGGAAGTCGCGTTCTATAGCGGTGTCGCGCAACCCGGCCTGCCGGTCCCGCATTGTCACTTTGCGGGCTTTGACCCGGAAACCGGACACAGCCTGATTTTGTTGCAGGATCTTTCGGCGCACAGGGCAGTGCCCTTTCGGCAAGGGGTCCCGGCCGCAGATGCAGGAGCGGTCATGGATGCGCTGGCCAAGTTGCACGCCGCTTATTGGGACAGTCCGGATTTGGACCAGGTCGAGAGCGAGAGCCTTGTCGACAATCTGGACTTCGCCTCGTGCTGGGACGCCTATCCAGCAATTGTTGCAGAACTTTTCGGGGATCTGTCGGTGCCGCACTCTTTCCTGTTGCTGGGTGATCACCTTGTGACCCATCGCGCCCGGATCTTCGCAGACCTGTTGGAAACCGCCCCCGCCACTTGCCTGCACGGCGATGTTCAGGCTGACAATGTCCTGTTCGATGCCAAGGGTCAGGCGCGGCTGTTTGACTGGCAGCTGATGGGCAAGGGAGCAGGGGCCGTGGATGTCGCCTATTTCCTGATCAGGTCCCTGACACCCGAAACCCGCCGCGCAGCGGAGCGCGACCTGATCGCACGTTATGTTGCGGGCCTGTCCCGGCTGGGTGTCTCCGGCTATGCCTTGGAGAAATGCTGGAAGGATTATCGGCGCGCCGTGGCGGTCAAGCTCCTCGTGACGGTTGCAGCATCGGTGCGCCTGGACAATTCCAGTGCCCATAAGCGCGACTGGCGCCGCGCCGACCTCTTGCGACTTTTGGCATTCTGCGAAGATCATGACATCACCCCCGCGACTTTTGAACGGCGGTCCGGAAATTACGTCCCGGGTGATTGAGTAAAATGGTAGGTCCGGAGGGACTCGAACCCCCAACCAAGGCGTTATGAGCGCCCTGCTCTAACCAGTTGAGCTACAGACCCGAAGGTTTGGCTTGCCTAACACAAAGTCATGGTGCGTCAAGCACCTTGGCCGCGCGTTGCGAAGGGCGCGGCGATGGTCTATTCGGGCCGCATCAGGGGATTCCAGGGTGGGAGCTTGCGCATGAGCCAGGGGCATAACGGGCTGACCTACGCAGATGCGGGCGTCGACATCGACGCCGGCAACGCACTCGTGGACCGCATCAAACCCGCAGCCGCTGGCACTCGCCGCGCGGGCACCATGTCGGGTCTGGGGGGGTTCGGTGCGCTCTTTGACCTCAAGGCTGCAGGCTACGATGACCCGATCCTTGTCGCCGCAACTGACGGTGTCGGGACAAAGCTGCGTATCGCCATTGATACCGGGCACGTCGACACTATCGGCATCGACCTTGTCGCAATGTGCGTCAACGATCTGGTCTGCCAAGGGGCAGAGCCGCTGTTTTTCCTGGATTATTTCGCCACCGGCAAGCTGGACGTGGATCAGGCCGCCCGCATTGTCGAGGGCATCGCCAAGGGGTGCTCGGCGTCCGGTTGTGCGTTGATCGGCGGCGAAACCGCAGAAATGCCCGGCATGTATCACAAGGGCGACTTTGATCTTGCGGGTTTCGCCGTGGGGGCGATGGAGCGTGGTCGCGACCTGCCCGCCGGTGTGGCCGAAGGTGACGTGATCCTGGGCCTTGCGTCCGATGGCGTGCATTCCAACGGGTATTCTTTTGTCCGCAAGGTGGTCGAGCTTTCGGGCCTTGGCTGGGACGCCCCGTCGCCCTTTTGCGAAGGCACGCTGGGTCAGTCCCTGCTGACGCCGACCCGGCTTTATGTCCAGCCCGCGCTGGCGGCGATCCGGGCTGGTGGCGTTCATGCGCTGGCGCATATCACGGGGGGTGGGCTGACCGAGAACCCGCCCCGTGTTCTGCCAGAGGGACTGGCCTGCGAGATCGATCTTGGGGCCTGGACCTTGCCGCCGGTCTTTCGCTGGCTGGCCCGCACGGCAAACATGTCCGGACCGGAGCTGCTCAAGACCTTCAACTGCGGCGTCGGCATGATGTTGGTTGTGGCCGAGGAACAGGCGGACGCCCTTTCGGCGCTGCTGGCCGGGATGGGTGAAACCGTGATCCCGATGGGCCGCGTCGGGACGGGGCAGGGGGTCATCTACCGGGGCAGCCTGATTTGATCCGCGTCGCCATCCTGATTTCGGGGGGCGGTTCCAACATGCTGGCCCTGGCGCAGGACATGACGGGCGATCACCCGTGCCGACCGGTGCTTGTGGCCTCAAACAATCCGACTGCCGGGGGGCTGGCCAAGGCCGCTGCGCTAGGCATCCCTACAGCTGCCGTCGATCACCGCGCGTTTGGAAAAGATCGTGCGGGCTTTGATGCGGCTTTGGCCGCTCAACTGGACGCCGCCCGCCCCGACGTCCTGTGCCTTGCGGGGTTCATGCGCATTCTGACTCCAGCTTTCATCGCCCGTTATCGGGGCAGCATGCTGAATATCCACCCCTCTTTGTTGCCCAAGTACCCGGGCCTGCACACTCATGCCCGCGCTATCGCTGCTGGCGACGCCGAGGCCGGGTGCACCGTGCACGAAGTCATCGCCGACCTAGATTCCGGCCCGATCTTCGGTCAGGCGCGCCTGCCGATCCTGCCGGGCGACACGGCCGATACCCTTGCTGCGCGCGTTTTGCCCATGGAGCACCGGCTTTACCCCGCCGTGCTGCGCCGCTTTGCGGTTGGCGACCGGACGCCCGTCATCCTATAGCGCCGCGGCACCAGCGCCAGGGCAAGCATCGCCGCCAGCGCCACGCCGAAGGCCACCGAGATCGTCACCCCGGCCCCAAGACCTGTCAGCGCGAGTGAAAGGGCAAATGGCGCCAATGCGCTCGACGCCAGCCGCAGGCCTGCAAGCAGCCCCAGCCGTCCGGCGTAGCCCTCCGCCCCGAACAGCGCGAGCGGCACCGTGCCCCGCACGATGCTCGTCAACCCGCTGGCAAGGCCGAACACGGTGGCAAACACCATTGCCCCCACAAGGCTGGTCGGCATCACCATCAAAAGCCCCAGCGACAGCACTAGAAGCCCCCCCGACAAGAGGGCCATCGTCATCGGGTGCTGCCTCACGCCAAAGATCAGGTCGAGAACCCGCACGCCCACCTGTGCGGGCCCAAGCAGCGTTCCTGCGGCCACCGCAGCGGCGGCACTAAGGCCGGTCGCCTGCAGCACCAGCACCCATTGCACCGTCAACGCCGAAAAGACGACCCCGCCGAGCGAAAACGCGACCGCGAGCCACAGCATCGCCCGGCCATGTTTGCCAGCAGGCAAAAGGGCAGCCTCGGCAGGCATGCGGGACGCTTGGCCACCGCCGGCACTTTGCCGCGGCAGGGTCAGGTGCAACGGCATGCACAGGAACAGATGCAGCGCGGCAAAGATCAGATACGTCTCGCGCCAGCCGATGCCTTCGCCCAGAACATGCGTCACCGGCCAGAACACGGTTGACGCAAAACCGCCCAGCAGCGTCATCAGCGTGATCGCGCGGCGTGTCCCCGCCGCCCCCGCACTTTGCGCCAGCGCCGCAAAGCCCGCGTCATAAAGGACCATCGCCGACACCATCTCGACCAGGATGAGCGCCGCGACCAGCGTCACCGGCCCTGTCGCTTGTGATAAGGCTGCCAGCGCCAGCCCCGCGCCAACCGATCCCAGCGCCATTGCCCGGGCAGCGCCGTACCGGTCGATCGCACGCCCGGCGATCGGGGCGACCGCGCCGCCCGCCAGCAGCGCCAGCGAAAACGCCCCGAACGCAAAGGGCATCGAAACGCCGACCTCGCCCGTCAGGTCTTTGGCCAGCACCGCAAAGGCGTAGTAGAGCGTGCCATAGCCCACGATCTGCGTGACGCCGAGGGCAAGGATGGTTCGGGTGACGGGCGACAGGATCACTGGGGCATTGGGCCTTTGCAGGGGCAAAATTCCGCGACCCTAGTATCGCCTGCGTAACCCCACTGTGACAGCGAACATGTGAAGAATCCAGTTTCGCCTTTCATTTCGTGCCCTTCGCAGATAGTGCTGTCAAACCTGCGGGATGACCCCGCGCCGGATAAAGGGCGACCAATGCGCACGATTACCACGACTGAAGACCTTGCCGCCTTTTGTACCGCCGCGAAGTCCGAAGCCTACGTCACCATCGATACCGAATTTCTGCGCGAACGGACCTATTGGTCCAAGCTGTGCCTGATCCAGATGGCGCTACCGGGCGATGACGGCGATGCGGTCCTTGTCGACCCGATCGAGGGCGACCAGATGAGCCTTGAACCCCTTTACGATCTGTTTCGCCACGAAGCGACGGTCAAGGTCTTTCACGCGGCCCGCCAGGATCTGGAAATCTTCTTTGTCGAAGGCAACAGTTTTCCCAAGCCCTTGTTCGATACGCAGATCGCCGCGATGGTCTGCGGATTTGGCGAACAGGTGGGCTACGAGACGCTGGTGAAAAAGATCGCCAAGGCCAATCTCGACAAGACCTCGCGCTTTACCGACTGGTCGCGCCGTCCTTTGTCCGAGGCGCAAAAAGACTATGCACTGGCCGATGTGACCCATCTGCGGGTGATCTATGAATGGCTGGCCGCCCAGCTGGCCAGGAATGGGCGCAGCCCCTGGGTCGAGGAAGAATTGGCGATCCTGACCGAGCCTGCGACCTACACCGTTCATCCAGACGAGGCGTGGTTGCGCATAAAGACACGCACAACCTCGGGGCGGTTTCTCGCGGTAGTACGTGAACTGGCGCGGTTCCGCGAGGAATATGCCCAGGGCCAGAACGTCCCCCGCAGCCGGGTGATGAAGGACGACGCCCTGTTGGAGCTTGCTTCGACTCGCCCTCAGACGATGGAGGATCTTGGCCGGTCCCGCCTCTTGCTGCGCGAGGGGCGCAAACAGGAAATTGCCGAGGGCATCATGGCCGCCATCAAGACCGGGATGGAGGTGCGTCCCGAAGACTTGCCCAAACCCGATCATGATCATGGCCAGATGCAGGTGAACCCGGCGCTGGCGGACCTGTTGCGTGTCCTGCTGAAAGCAAAATCCGAAACCCTGGGCGTAGCACCTCGCCTGATTGCCTCATCTGCCGATCTTGATGCGATGGCGGCGGGGCAACGCGAAGTGGAACTGATGAAAGGCTGGCGGCGCGAGGCCTTTGGCGATGATGCGCTGCGCCTTTGCCGGGGCGAAGTCGCGCTGGCCGCCAAGGGCAACGAAGTCCGGGTGGTCGTTCTGTAGGGCGGCGTTCACCCCGCCGATATCGTCCTACAATCTTCTGTAGGTCGGGGCATGCGCAGACCCGCGATCCAGCGCCGATTTCCGAACTGGCGGCGCAAGCCCGGCCTTACCTTGCCGACGCCCGTGCGTTCGTTTTGCCCTGCACGACGATCCGGCTGATCTTGGCCAGCTTGATATCCGAAAAAGACGTGCCCACTGTCACTTCGCGCGATCGAGGCGTGTTGACGTCCGTTGGCAGGATCGGCGGCAAGATGCGGAACTCCAGCACCAGCACGCCGTCTTCGTCGATCGGCAGTTCAACCAGCTCGGCCTCCCACCAGCCTTGGGTCGGTGTCAGGCCAGTGGCCCGCACGATCGCCCCACCGCGAAAAGGCTCGATCTGCATGTCGGTCACGGTTTCGACCAGGGGCCGCGGGTCTTCCTTCGGGCCGGTCTGAACCACGACCTTTTCCGCCGGGGCTGACCGTCCGAACCAGTTGAACGGGTTCAGGCGGGACTCCCGCAGTCCCCCGCATCCTGCCAGGGCTAAGGTCAAAGTCAGTGTCAGCAGCCAGCGAGCCGTCATCGTGCATTCTCCCAATCCCAACCCTGCTTAGCCGCTGCCGGGGGGTTTGAAAAGCATTCCGATGAACTTGCATGCGCTTGTCTTCGGCTGGACCTTGGCCAGTCATCGCACTAGGTCTTGGCACAGATGACAGGAGCCTGTTCCATGGCGACACCCGCATTCGAAGATCTGGTCGATACTTTTGCCTTCCTTGACGATTGGGAAGACCGATATCGCCATGTGATCGACCTTGGCCGCGCCATGCCCCCCCTGGACGACAGCTTCAAGGTGCCCGCCCTCAAGGTTGATGGCTGCGCGAGCCAGGTATGGCTGCGCCCGATGATGGACGGGGTTCGCTTTGATTTTCAGGGCGAGTCCGATGCGATGATCGTGCGTGGGCTGATCGCCGTCCTGCATGCGCTTTACGCCGGTCTGACCCCGGATCAGGTGCTGGCGGTCGACGCCCCGGCAGAGCTGGCTCGGCTGGGACTGGACCAGCACCTGTCGTCGCAACGATCAAACGGGCTGCGCGCGATGGTCGCGCGCATACGTCATGTGGCAGCAGCCTAGGCGGCCTTGCGCCCATCGCGCAGCACGATCACCAGAAACAGCACCATCGCGCCAAGGCACAGGAACGTGCCTGCAAGGCCGATCGGAAAGACGATGCGCTCAACCATCGGGTTCGACGTGCTCAGAAACACACCAAGTCCACCCGCAAAGGCGGGGACGCCCAGCATCAATGCGGCGGCCTGCACGCGGTCCAGCGTCGTCGCCGCACGCCCCGAGCCGCGATGATATAGGCCGATGATTGCCAGACTGACCCAGCCAATCACGTTCAGATGCGCGTGAACCGGGCCAAGGGTGTGGTCTTCGCTGACCCCCATCCAGATCCCCAGACACATACCGACAATGACACACAAGGTGGCATACACAAAACACACGGAAGACATACGCATGGCAGACACTTTCTGTACGTTGATTTTCAGGGGGGATCAGGCGGCCTCTGTCGACGTGGGCCCGGCCGGCGGCGGAAATTCGCCTGCCGCCAGCCGGGCGCGAAGCTTGGTCAGGGCGGTGCGATTAGTGCCATATCCCGCAAGGTCGTCATCTGACATCTGCAGCATCCCATCGATGCCGATCAGACATTGACGTCGGGCATAGGCGCGAAACACATTGCCACCCAAGCCATTGGAAAGGCGTGAAAAGTTATTGGTCATTGCCCTCCAGTGAGGGGAAGGGCTGGAAATTTTCATACTCATCTTTCGGTTCCGTTGAATGGGCGGCACACACGGGGTGCGCCAACACCTTGGTTTGAAAACGGCCCGGTCCCAGTGGTGAAATGCCCATGGCCCCAGCACGATGAAAATCCGGAACCCACACCGCAATGCGCCCAAGGGACGCCGGTCAGCATGGCATATCCAGTGACATGGGTGTAGCGTGACGCCGTTGGCACCTGCGTGGTTGCCAGCGTGGTAGTTCAATCGAAAACCATGGTATTTTGCTGCTTTGAGGGCTGGTCATTCGATGCACCCGGCATTGTCGATTTCTGTCCTGGGCGAACTGGCGTTGACGCGTGACGGTATCGCGGTGGCACTGCCGCCGTCGCGCAAGACCCGGGCATTGCTTGCTTATCTGGCGCTGTCGGACCGCCCGCATCGCCGTGAACGCCTGTGCGAGATTTTTTGGGACTTGCCAGATGATCCGCGCGGGTCACTGCGCTGGAGCCTCAGCAAAATCAGGTCGGCGACTGGGCACGACGCCGTGCAGGCGGACCGCGAACGTGTCCAGATGGCCTTGCAAGCCGGGGCGGTCGATCTTGAGCGGGCCAAGGCATCGCTGGCCGGAAAGTCGTCTGATTTTATGGCTTTGGATGACCTGCGCGCTGCGGTGCAGGACTTGTCGCGACCGGTCCTCGATGGCCTGGACATGCCGCAATCGGACCTGTGGCAGAACTGGCTGACGGGGATCCGGGCCGAAGGCGCCGCCCTGTGGCAAGCGGCGGCAACCCGCCTTTTCCAACATCCAGACCACACGGATGCCGACGTCTTGCGGTGGGCGCGTGGTTGGCTTGCCGCCGATCCCTTCGCCGTGATCCCGGCCCGTGCGCTGGTGCAATTGCTTCGCCGTACCGGCAAGGTGTCCGAGGCGGATGAGGTCACGCGCGCGTTCCGCGACGCGTCGCAAGCCGCCGGACTATCGCCAATGCCAGACCTGTTGGTGGATCCGACCCCTGCGCCGCGCCGCGCCGATTTTCACCAGACCATCGGCTTTGCTCAGGCCACGGACGGCGCGCGGATCGCCTATGCGGCGGTCGGAGAGGGACTGCCCCTGGTCAAGGCCGCCAACTGGCTGAACCATCTGGAGCTTGACTGGCAAAGCCCGATCTGGGGCCGTTCGTTCGAGGCGCTGGCTTCGCGCAACCAGTTGATCCGCTATGACGAACGCGGCAATGGCCTGTCGGACTGGGATGTCGCAGAGATCAGCCAGGCGGCATTCGTGCGCGACCTGGAAACCGTAGTCGACACCCTGAAGTTGCGACGTTTTCCAGTCATCGGTATGTCGCAAGGCTGTGCGGTTGGCATCGAATACGCGGTGCGCCACCCCGAGCGCGTGTCAGCACTGATCCTGATCGGGGGCTATGCGGCGGGTTGGCGTATCGCCGCGACCCCCGACGAACGCGAACGCCGTGAGGCGGTGATGACGCTGACGCGGCTGGGTTGGGGCACCAGCACGGCGGCCTACCGGCACATCTTTTCGCAGACCTTCATGCCGGATGGCACCCCCGAGGATCTGGCCTGGTTCGACGAGTTTCAGCGCCTGACAACCAGTGCCGACAATGCCTATCGGTTTCAGGACGCCTTTGGCGATATCGATGTGCGGCATCTTTTGGCGCAAGTCGCGGTGCCGACACTGGTTCTGCACGCGCGGGAGGATCAGCGCATTCGGCTGGATCAGGGGCGCGACCTCGCGATGTCGATTCCCGGCGCGCGCTTTGTCACGCTGGAAAGCCGCAACCATATCATCCTGGGGCACGAGCCCGCCTGGGAGGTCGCGATGACGGAAATCAGCCGGTTCATGGACGAACACCGGCTAAGGTAGCGATCAGGCTGGCGCGACGGTGACGCTGGGGTAGAACGCCAGATGCCCCGCGATCCCCTCGACGCCTGCCTTTGGTGTCTCGTAGGTCCAGACCGCGTTGTCCAGCCGTCCAACGGGGGTAACGACGGAGTAGTAGTTCGCGGCACCTTTCCAGGGACAGGCCGTGGTGCGGGTCGTCCGCTCCAGTTTCGACATGTCGATATCCGCGCGCGGGACATAAAGCACAGGGCTATGCCCGCCTTCGCGCAGCTCGACGGCATGCGCCGTCGTGCCAAGGACAGTATCGCCCGCGCGGATAACATGATCGCCTTTGGCGGGCGTCAGGGTAATGTGGTCGGCCATGGTCGCTTCCTCCGTATTTTATGTGGAATATGGGGCGGCTGGGCGCAGGGTCAAATCGGCGCACAGGCCGCCCGGCACCAGTCAAGCGATGAGGATGACAGCCGCTGCCCCAGTTTCCCAAGCACCTCGGCGTGATAAGCGTTGATCCAGTCGCGTTCCCCGGGGGACAACATCGACCCTACGATCAAACGGCGGTCGAGAGGCACAAAGGTCAACGTCTCGAACGCCAGTTGCTGACGGTCATCCGCGCCGGGCAGCGCAGGGGCGGGGATCACGACGATCAGGTTTTCGATCCGGATACCGAATGCACCTTCGCGATAGTACCCGGGCTCATTGGACAGGATCATGCCAGGTTCCAGCGGCACCTCGGACAGGCGACTGATCCGCTGCGGGCCTTCGTGGACAGACAGGAACGCGCCAACCCCATGCCCCGTGCCGTGGTCGAAATCCATCCCCGCTAGCCACAGTGGCGTACGCGCAAGGGGGTCCAGATCGCGTCCGGCAAGCCCCTTGGGCCAGCGCGCGCGGCTGATGGCGATCATGCCCTGCAACACGCGGGTAAAGCACTGGCGCGCCTCGTCCCCCGGATCGCCAATGGCAACGGTGCGGGTGATGTCGGTGGTGCCGTCCAAGTATTGCGCGCCGCTGTCGACGAGCAAAAGCTCATTTTGCTTGACGCTGCGGTTGGTAGCTTCGGTCACGCGGTAATGCATGATTGCACCATGCGGCCCCGACCCGCAGATGGTGTCGAAACTGATGTCGTGAAGCGCATTGGTGGCCCGCCGGAACCCTTCTAGCGCCGAGACGACGGAAATCTCCGACAGCTGTCCTTTGGGCGCTTGCTCATCGAGCCAGCATAGAAACTCGGTCATCGCCGCGCCATCGCGCAGGTGTGCCTCGCGGGTGGCGGCAATCTCGGCCGGGTTCTTGCAGGCTTTCGGCAGACGGCAGGGATCGTCGCCCCATTGAACCGCGACGCCTGCAGCCTCCAGTTCCTTCGACACGGCAAGGGGAGCAGTCCCTCGGTCGACGCGCACCGGGCCGGTCAGGATGCGCAAGGCCGGCACAAAAGCATCAGGCTGACCAAAGCTGATGTCCGGGCCGAGGTGGTCGCGCACGACGGCATCGAACTTGGCTGGATCGGCAAAGAGAGAAACCCGCGTGTCGTCATGCAGGATCGCAAAGCCGTGCAGGATGGGGTTCCTCGGGACGTCCGCGCCGCGGATGTTCAAGAGCCAACACAGGCTGTCCGGCAACGTGATGACCGCGGCCTCTTGCCCCGCCGCGCGCAAGGTTCCGGCCAGTCGCGCGCGTTTGTCGGCACTGGTCTCGCCCGCAAGTTCCAGCGGATGAGGAAAGGCATGACCTATTGGCGGGACAGGTTGATCCGTCCAGATCATGTCGACCAAATTTGTTGTAGGCGATAGGGTTACGCCCGTGTCTTTGAGTGACATCTGAATTTTGTCGATCTCATCCCTGGTATGCAGCCAAGGGTCAAAACCGATCACACCGGTTTTCAGTTTCGCCCTGATCCAGTCGCCCGGTGTGGTCTCGGGCCAGGGGACCGGGGTGAAATAGCCCAGATCAACCTGAGCCTTGACCTGCACGCGGTACCGCCCGTCGATGAAAACGCCTGCAACATCGGGCAGAACGATGCAGAACCCCGCTGACCCGGTAAAGCCGGTCAGCCATTGCATCCTTTCATCGCGGGCCGCGACATATTCGCCCTGATGGGCGTCGGCGCGGGGGATGATGAACCCGGCAAGCCCCTGATCAGCCATCGCCTTGCGGAAGGCAGCAAGACGGGGCGGACCTTGTTCGGGCGAAGCGGGGCTGTCAAAGGTCTGAAACATCTGCGCCTTCTTCTCTTTGCAAATATCCTCGGGGGTGAGCCGAAACGGCGAGGGGGCTGAAGGCCCCCTTAACCCGCCCGCCGTATCCCCAATGCCCGCGCCCGTTTCTTGGGATCAACCTCGAACAGCCCGGCAAGTTGCTCCGTCATTGCACCTGCCAACTGTTCGACATCCGTGATTGTCACTGCACGCTGGTAGTAGCGCGTCACGTCATGGCCGATGCCGATCGCGATCAGTTCCACCGCGCGGCGGCGTTCCACCATGGCGATCACGTCGCGCAGGTGTTTTTCCAGATAATTCGCCGGGTTGACGGACAAGGTTGAATCGTCCACCGGGGCGCCGTCACTGATCACCATCAGGATCCGTCGTGCCTCTGGCCGCGCCATCATGCGCCGATGCGCCCATTCCAGCGCCTCGCCGTCGATGTTTTCCTTCAAGAGACCCTCTTTCATCATCAGGCCGAGGTTCGGTCGGACCCGCCGCCAGGGCGCATCAGCTGATTTGTAGATTATATGGCGCAGATCGTTCAACCGACCTGGCGTCAACGGGCGTCCCTGGGCCAGCCAGCGTTCACGGGCCTGCCCGCCTTTCCACGCGCGGGTGGTGAACCCGAGGATTTCCACCTTGACCGAGCAACGCTCCAGCGTGCGCGCCAGAACGTCGGCACAGATCGCGGCAATCGAAATCGGCCGCCCCCGCATGGAGCCGGAGTTGTCTAGCAGCAGCGTCACGCAAGTATCGCGAAACTCGGTGTCCTTTTCGCGTTTGAAGGACAGGGGAGTGGTCGGGTTGGCGACCACGCGCGCAAGGCGGCCCGCATCCAGCGTGCCTTCCTCCAGATCGAATTCCCAGCTGCGGTTCTGTTGCGCCTGAAGGCGGCGCTGCAGCTTGTTGGCAAGGCGGCTGACGGCCCCTTTCAGGGGTTCCAGTTGCTGGTCCAGATAAGCCCGCAAGCGTTCCAGTTCGGCGGGTTCGGCTAGTTCCTCGGCCTTGATTTCTTCATCGAAATCGGTGGCATAGACGGTGTAGTTCGGATCGGCATCGGAATAGGGCGCGGGCGGTGGGGGTTCCAGCGGGGCCTCACCTTCGGGCAATTCGGCCTCGTCGCCTTGTTCCATATCGGCCTGATCGTCCATCGAGACTTGCGCCTGCGATTGATCTTGCTGATCTTCCTGGGATTGTTCAGGTGAGGCATCGGATTCGTCAGATTGATCCTCTTCGGACCCGTCGCTGTCGGGGTTGTCCTGATCTTCTTCGGCCTCATCGCCGGCGCTGTCGTCGTCGGGTTGGTCCGGGTCATCGCCCAGCTGATCGCCGTAGCCCAGATCGGAAATCACTTTGCGGGTCAGGCGAGCAAAGGCGGCTTGGTCGGCCAGAACGTG
>JANPBI010000277.1:0-1660 GCA_031430315.1 Rhodobacterales bacterium
TGGAGCGGGCGAAGAGATTCGAACTCTCGACCCTAACCTTGGCAAGAACACGGCCCCCCGCCAACCTATTGATGTTTCGTCACACGAGCCACGTTTCGCCACCCTATGTTCTGTGTTTGGCCACAGGAGTTCCGTTTATCCAAGTACAACGTACTCGGGAGCGTAACATAGGACATCATTTTTCACGCCGCAGGTCGACTTCAGGAAATGCCTCTGATCTGAAATTTGGCGGGGCCAAAGATGCCGTCGCTTCGTCCCGATGAGCCCTATAGGCGAACCGACACGCTGACGAGTGAGCGTAGGCCAAGGCTCTGTTGCAACAGAGTCACTTGCGTTGCGGTGCGGTTTGTCGCTTTTGTCTTTTCAGGATCCGCAGTCGCACGCGAGGGGGACGCCGCTGCTATGAAGGTACTGGTTATCGGAGGGTGCGGCTTCATCGGATCCCATGTGGTGGATCGACTGCTTATCCACGGCCACGCGGTGCGGGTGTTTGACCGCCAGCCGGAACGGTTCAGGCCGCCGCTGCGCGTGGTGGACTACCGATTTGGCAACTTTGCCGATCGCATGGCGCTGATCGACGCGATGGCGGGGGTCGATGCCGTTCTGCATCTGGTGAGTACCACCTTTCCCGGCACGGCCGACCTCGACCCGAAAACCGATGTGCAGGACAATCTGGTCGGCACGATCAGCCTCTTGGACAGCATGATCAGCCTGGGCATTTCGCGCATCCTGTTCCTGTCATCGGGCGGTACGGTGTACGGCGTTCCCGATGTGGTTCCGATTCCGGAAACCCATCCACTGCGCCCCATCAATTCCTATGGAATCGTGAAGGTCGCGATTGAACATTACATGGAGATGTATCGCCGGACGCGCGGCATCTCGCCGGTCGTGATCCGTGCCTCGAACCCCTATGGCTTGCGTCAGGGCCATCTGGGGGTGCAGGGCGTGATCTCGACATTCCTGCGGCGCATTCTTGCGGGCGAGCCGATCGAGATCTGGGGCGATGGCAGCGTGGTGCGCGACTATGTTCATGTGGCGGACCTTGCCGAGTTGTGCAGCCTTGCCGTCGCCTCGGATGCGGTCGGCCCCTACAATGCAGGCAGCGGGGTTGGCGTTTCGCTGAAAGACATCGTGCAGATCATTTCCGAGGTGACGGGAAACGACATCCAGCCGGTCTATAAACCCGCCCGCGCACTGGACGTGCCACGGTCGGTTCTGGACGTCACGCGGGCGCGCACGACGTTTGGCTGGAGCGAGCGCGCGACGCTTGTGGAAGGGGTGCGGGAAACCTGGCAATGGCTTCAGAAAACGGCGGCGGAGTGAGGCTTGCAGGGGGGGCAGCCGGACAGAGATGCAACGGTTTCTGCCACGCCCACCGGCAACGCAAGCGGCAGGACGCAGGCCTTGACAGCGGGCAGTACCCACTGGAGGAGTATCCGGCACATTAACGGCATTGGCGGATATCGCGAACAGACAACGAAACAGTACCCAAAGGAAATGCCTATGCCAGATATGCAACGAGTTTCGTTTTGATAAAGATACTAGTGTTCTGAGTCTGACGGTTGCTACCTTGGCCCACGGATTTCATCGAGTTTGTCCAGCGCGCGTCGTTCTCGGGTGAGGATGTCCTCAGCGGTTTTGGTCCAGGTGAAGGGCTTTG
>JANPBI010000278.1:0-4463 GCA_031430315.1 Rhodobacterales bacterium
CCTGAAGGTCACAGGTTCAAATCCTGTCCCCGCAACCAAAATCCTTAGTTTTATCAATGCCCTACGCTGTTTCCAGCGTGGGGTATTCTGTTACGCGGCCGCTGGGTCAACAATAGGTCAACAAAACAGGGCAAGTCGCGACGGGATTCCTAGCCGTCCGGCCTGACGGCTATCCGTTCCGGCACCATGGTAGGAGTTCATCGACCTTGGTGATCTAGTAGTCAGGGATGCGGGCGAGGGCAGGCGGCCTTTTCCTCGCCCGCATCGTTGCGACAGAGCGGAACTGACCGTCATGTTCCGCTATCGCTATCCAGCGTTTCCTGGCGTGCAGTGGCGCATAGAAGGGGGAGGCGCGGCATGCACGTCCGACCGATGGCAAGATAAAAGACCGCGAGGTGCTGCCGCGGATGGTTGTTGTTTTTCAACTGGTTACAGGGGGAGTTTGCGCATCGCGCGAAATGGGCGCGGCCTGCAAGCTTGCCCCTTTTCCAGTGATCTGAATTGCTTGGCGCGATGTGCGGGACACGCGCCATGACAAGCGGGGGCACATTTCAGCATCTTGCGAAAGGCAATGCCAAGCATCCAGGTGCCAACCGGCAAACACTGTTAACCCGATGTAGCTTTTGGCAAGGTTGGAGCTCAGCGCTGGTCCCAACCCCGGCCTGTCGGCGACACCGGTTTAGCAAGGACATAAGCATCTGGGGTGGAAAGGGATCGCCCGGCTTGCATAAGCGGATATCAGCTGTCGGAAAACATTCGATCCTTCGCATCCGCGCGGAAGGCCGGGGAGGCCGCTCCGGGCGGCGCTCGCGCCTCACCCCCGCCCGCGCGAGGGTCGAACCCCTGGCGATTAATTGGCTAGTATTCCGGCGAATGGAGCACACCAGCAACGCAACGACGCACCCGGCCCGATGCCCCCATTCAGCTTTAACGACCTGTTGCGGCGCAGCTTTTTCGAACCGGTCGTTCATGATTGTGGCAGTATTCCCAGTCCGACCAAGTCTGTGAAGCGGACAAGCTCGCGCTGCGGTGCCGTGCTGTATCGCCAGCAAGCAGCCCACCGCTCAACGCTATTTGCGAGTTTCGGGGTAGCAAGGTACCCGTCCCAAACCGTCCCTCTACTTCCTAGCAAAACCGTTGCTCGGATTAGAGCACAGCTAGACCTTTTTTTATCCTCTCGATGCTTAGCCGGAACCACAGCGCGGCGTCGGCGTTGCATCTCGGTGGGAGGAGAGCTTCCCCTTCCGCATTTGAAAGGAGTGGTCGATGGAATGGACCAGAATAGAAGAGAAATGGAACGAAATGGCACAACGGTTGCAATCAGCCAAAGGTACCGGCGGCTCACCGAAGGCCAACCGATCCGCTGAGCAAGGTCTTGTGAAGCCCACCCAGACTGAACCATCCAGCCTAACCGGGGACACGCCTTCCGGTGCCAGTATCGCACCGCTGACGCGCGAAGTGGCTTGAAACCACCCAGGGACCCTTCGATCTGGCGCGATGCGACGCCGATCCGGGCAGATCTCTTTGGTACCGAACGGCTTGAGCATCACGCCGAGACCCTGGCCGAGGCGCAGGGCATTTCTTCACGCGCGCCGCGCGTCCCTAGCCTGACGCGGCGGCTGCGGGGCAATGTGCGGGTCCTGTTGGGCACCTACCGAGCGAGTGCTACCGAACTCCAGCGCGGCCAGGTGGTCACGCCTGCCGCTGAATGGCTTTTGGACAATTTCCACCTGGTCGAGCTGCAACTGCGCCAGATCACTGAGGATCTGCCGCCTGGATACTACCGCCAGCTGCCTAAGCTGGCGGAAGGGCACTTGGCGGGCTATCCGCGTGTTTTCGGGATTGCCTGGGCCTACATCGCGCATACTGACAGCCTGATCGCGGAACCAGTCCTGACGCGGTTCGTGCAGGCCTATCAGCGCAAAACACCCCTCATGATTGGTGAACTCTGGGCGGTCGCGATCACCTTGCGGATCGTGCTGGTCGAAAACATGCGACGTCTGGCCGTACAGATCGTCGATGGACAAAGGCTGCGGGCCGAAGCCGACGCTTTGGTGGACAAGGTAACTGGTACATCGGCGAACGCGGTTCCGCTGCACATCGCGGTCGCCGCTTATGACAAGTCCCCCCTGCCGGAGATCATCGCGGCCCAGCTTGCGCGTCGTCTGCGTGGCCTCGATCCCGTTGAGACACCTCTTCATGCTTGGCTTGAGGACCGGTTGCGCAGGCAAGGGACCGACGTCGAGGATGTCGTGCAACGCGCCTTGCAGCGGCAGGGCGCGTCCAATGTCACGATGCGCAATATCGTCACCAGCATGCGCATTATCTCCGAAATTGATTGGGCAGAGTTCTTCGAAGCGGTCAGTCTCGTTGACGCAAGGTTGAAGGAACGGTCCGACTTTGCCGCGATGGATTTTGCGACCCGCAACAGCTATCGCACAGCGATCGAAGACCTGGCCCGTGGCGTCGCGCGCGGCAAGAATACCGACCGCATACCGGACGAGCTAGCCGTCGTCGATGCGACACTGGCGCTGTCGAAAACAGGTGCCGCCGCGCGTGAACAGGACCCGGGCTATGTGCTTGTCGGGCGTGGCCGACCATCGCTCGAGGCAGAACTTGGCTATGTGCCGCAATATCGCGCGCGCGCGTTTCGGGTCATCGCATCCTGGGGTCTTGGCAGCTATCTTGGCGCCATTGCGTTGGTGTCACTGCTCGTATTGTTGGCCGCGTTGTCGCTTGTGGGCGCGCCAATCTGGGTGATCTTGCCGCTGGCTGCCTTAGGGATTTTGCCGGCCTCGGATCTTGGTACAGCGCTGGTCAACGACATCATCACGCGCACTGTCGCGCCCCACCCTTTGCCGGGGATGCAGCTGACGGGGGGCGTGCCTGCACATCTGCGCACACTGGTCGCCGTGCCAGTCCTTTTGGCGGATGAGCGTGACTTGCTGGAACAGATCGAGCGGCTTGAGGTGCACCATCTGTCCAGCATCGAAGGCGCGGTGCACTATGCGCTGCTGACCGACGGTCCGGATGCCGCTGCCGAGACCATGCCCGGGGACGATGGCCTGATCCGGACCGCTGCGGAGGCGATGGTGCGTCTGAACCAGCGGTACCCGATGGATGGGGAAAGTCGGTTCCTGCTGTTGCACCGCCGCCGCGTGTGGAACCCATCCGAAGGCGTCTGGATGGGGTGGGAACGCAAGCGCGGCAAGCTGCACGAGTTGAACCGCCTGCTGCGGGGGGCCAAAGACACCACATTTGTGACCGGACATGACCGCGTGCCGCAAGGCGTGCGGTTTGTCATCACGCTGGATGCCGACACGCGCCTGCCGCGTGACACCGTGCGGGCGCTGATAGGCAAAATGGCGCATCCGATGAATGCCGCCACTGTCGATCCGGCACTACAGCGAGTGACCGAAGGCTACGGCATCCTGCAGCCTCGCGTGACGCCCGCGTTGCCGGTGGGGACCGAAGGGTCGATCTATCAGCGCGTCTTTTCCAGCCCCGGCGGGATTGAACCCTATGCGGCGGCGATTTCAGACGTCTATCAGGACCTTTTCGGCGAAGGGTCTTTCACCGGCAAGGGTATCTACGACGTCGATGCCTTCATGGCGTCGCTGGACGGGCGGGTGCCTGACAACACGATGCTGAGCCACGACCTTTTTGAAGGCACTTTTGCTCGGGCGGCATTGGCCTCCGACATCGAGGTGATCGAGGATTTTCCGACGCGTGTTGATGTCGCTGCAAAGCGCCAGCACCGCTGGGCGCGGGGCGACTGGCAGCTGTTGCCTTGGCTCTTTGGCACGCGCCGCGCTGAACGTGGAGGTTTGCCCGCAGTCGCATTGTGGAAGATGACAGACAACCTGCGCCGGTCGCTCGTCGCTCCGTTGACTTTTGCCGCGCTTGTTGGGGGCTGGATGTTGCCGTTGCCGCAAGCAGCGGTTTGGACCCTTTGCGTGCTGGCGATGATTTCGCTTCCGCGTCTTCTGGGCCTGCCGCATGCCATCTTGCCACGACGGTTAGGGCTAAGCCTGTGGCCGCATTTCGCTGCATTGGGCAGGGACGCCTTGATGGCACTCGCGCAGATCACGCTGACAGTCGTGTTTCTGGCTGACCAGGCATCACGGATGGTCGACGCTATCGTCCGGACGGCCGTCCGGCTGGTTCTCACGCGCCACAATCTTCTGGAATGGCTCACGGCGGCGCAGGCTGGGGCGGCGGGTCGTCCCGGGATCGTCGGGCACTATCGGTTCATGGCAAGCGGCGTCACGCTCGCACTGGTCTCGACACTCGGCGTGCTTTTCGCCAACCCGGCTGTCTGGCCACTTGTCGTGCCCTTTGCATTGATCTGGGCGCTTGCGCCTGTGGTTGCGGAACGCGTCAGCCGCCCGCAGCGCGCCACGGTTTCCGCCGCAATTGCCCCGAGCGATGTTTTGGCCCTGCGCCTGATCGCCAGGCGGACA
>JANPBI010000279.1:0-3807 GCA_031430315.1 Rhodobacterales bacterium
CTGGAAGCGGCAGGCCGGGCGGCCAACGTGGCCTTGCTGCTGGATGATGCGCCCGCCGATCTGCGGGCCGAAATCCTGCGGTCGGCGGATTCACCGCTGGTCCGGTTCGAAGTGGGGCCCGGCCCAAAGGCATCGCACAACACCGAGAATGCGGCCCCATTCCTGAACCAGATCCGCCAGATCCTTGGCCAACCTGATCGCGAGGTCTTGGCAGATATCCATGCCCTCGCCGTGACTCCTCGCGTCCTGCGTGACAATGTTCCCACCGCCATGCGGCCCATGCATGAGGCGATGATGGCGGCGCACGCCGAGCCTATCGAACTGACGCTTTCGATCCAACTGGCCGGAGGAGATTGGCTGAATGTGCGTACGATGTTCATCCGGCCCGGTCTGCAACTGTCGCCGCAAGCCCTGTTGCCGCTCCTGTTGATGGTGGTGGCTGTTGCTTTGGTGGCATTCTGGACGGCCCGGCGCGTCGTGGGCCCGATGCGTGCACTGGCATCAGGTGCCGACCGGTTGGGGCGAGGGCTTGATGCAAACCCGCTGCCTTTGACCGGCCCGTCAGAGGTGCGCGATACCACAGAAGCCTTCAACCGCATGCAAGACCGCCTGACCCGCTTCGTGTCCGAGCGCACTCATATGCTTGCGGCCCTCAGCCATGATCTGCGCTCGCCCCTGACCGCCATGAGGCTGCGGATTGAGATGCTGGACGAAACCGAAGACAGCGTCCGGCTGAAAGCACTGGTCGAGGAAATGCAGGCCATGGTTGAAGCAACGCTGGAGTTTGCGAGGGGAGTTGCCAAGACAGATCCCGCAGCCACCGTTGATCTTGCCGCCATGCTGGGTGATCTTGTGGCAGACGTGGGCGGCGACCGCGCGACCCTTGTCCCCTCATCGCCCGTGACCGCCACGGTCCGCCCCCATGCACTGAACCGTGCGCTGCGCAACCTGATCGACAATGCGGTGCGCTACGGCGGCACCGCAGAGGTCAGCCTGACGCAGGAACCGGGGTTCGCGGTGATCACAGTGGCGGACAAAGGGCCGGGCCTGCCCGAGGACCAGTTGGAGGCGGTGTTTGAGCCCTTTGTGCGGCTAGAAGCGTCCCGCAATCGCGACACCGGGGGCGTCGGATTGGGTCTGGCCATCGCCCGGACGATCACTCAGGCGCATGGCGGAACCATCCAGTTGCAGAACCGGACTGGCGGCGGGCTGAACGCCATCGTTCGCCTGCCTGTCGGCGAGGACTGATCGGTCTAAGGAGAACGCGCTGGACTGCGCGATATCAGGCGGTTGCTTCAGTGCGAAAGGAGTCGGGTCAGCAATTGGCGGACGTGACCATGGCCATTGAAAAAGATGGCGGGCACACAAGCCTGCCGTTCGGCCTTGTTCAGTCAAACCAACACGTGGCCTGGTCGATGGTCAGATGTCGCAAGCGCGGCAGCAGATCGTCATGGCTCTCTTCCCCGAAATGCGCCTCGCCGAACCGCTCGGCTTGCAGGATATCATGGATGCGGGCTGCGCACTGATCTATTGCCAGTTCCACGCTGTCGCCGAAGCCAAGTTAGCTTTCGAACAGGTGACCGAAGATCAGCTCGAAATCACGTACGGCTTTGGCCAAGAATTCAATTCTGAACCGCCAGTGCGCGGCGCTTCACTGCGATCATGCGCGCTGTGGATTTCTCCGTCAAAGCGCCGCTGACGAACGCACCCGCGGCACGCTGGCTCAAGAGGGCCTTCAGCGCCACCCTTTCGAGATCCTTGTCCTGCATCCGTTGTCGCAAAAGATCGGTCCCTTGTTGCAGCACGGCGCTGACGTTGAGATAGCGCCTGGCTTTCACCAGTTCCATCACCAAACCGTGCTGTTCGTCGGTCAACGCGATCGAGGACTTTACCGTCATGTTGGCCACTCCCGTTGCCGAAAAGTAATACCAAGTAGCACCGAGGTCAATTGTCGCGACGAGTTTGGGGGGACAGACGCGCAAGGAGGATCGGCGTTCGGACTCTAGAATAAATACAGCTAAGTCATTAACTTACATGTTTCTCTCTTTTGGTCTCAACCGCTGTCTGCAGCCATCGCAACGCAATGGAGGCCTCCATGAAGCCCCTGACAACCCTCGAAGAATTCTGCCTGAAGATCGCCGCGCACTTTGTTGCCGCCCGTGGCCGCACGCCCGCCACCCGCACGCGCGAGCAATTCGCGACCCTGCCCGAGGCGCAGGCCTTTGGCGCGGCGATCGGCGACGGCCGCACCATGATCTACGCGGTCACCACCCTGGGGCATTCCGCCCACATCACCAACGCCTGACGGATAAGACCCATGAAAACCAAAGCCCTCACCGCCGCGCAGATCGACATGCTCGCCCAGCGCCTCTCCGAAACCCCGATCGAACCGGCTACGAGCGCCAAGAAGGCGGGCGACAACTTCGCCCGCTTGCTTGCGGCAAGGATCGGCGCCGAGCGCGCGGCCCTCGCCTTTACCTCGATCATGACCGCCGACACCTTCGATCAGGCGGAGGCCCGGCTGACCTTGGTGCTGGACTACGGCAACATCGAACCGGCGGGCGAGGCAATTCCGGCGCCCGTCGACGAACCGAAGGCCGCGCCCGCCCCGGTGGTCGGCAAGTGCCAAGCCACCCTCGATCAGGCGCAAGCCGGCACACTTCCCCAAGCGCCGGACTTCTCCAAGCCGACCCACGCCCGGTTCCGCGCCAAGCTGGCCCAGATCGGTGCCTTGGCCGAGGCGGGCGACATCGCGGCCCTGCAGGCTTTCGAGATCAACCCGGTCTCATCGAGCCCGAAGGCCATGGCGCGCTACCGCGACCTTTGCGTCATCGCCATCACCGCCCGTGCGCAGGTGCCAGCATGAAGATCACCCGCGAGCTTTGCCCCGGCGATCGGTATTTGTATGATTTCGGGCTCTGCAGCTATGAATAGGGCTGGGCGCAGGTCGATACGGCACAGGACGCGGCATATTTCGGGACGTGGGCCAACCCGAACCGACTTCTGATCTTCAACTACTGTGAGGGCGACACCACCTTGAAGGAGGCCGCGTCGCCCGAAGAATTCGCTGCCGAACTGCGCGAGATTGATGCTTGGAACCGGGCGCATGGTTACGGCCCGGCCCGGATCGATCCTGGCTTTGACCCGGCGATAAAGGCGGCGTTCGAAGGGCTGGGACTGGCGGATATGCTGCACTGAGCGTGCAACCCGGCGAGCATCGCTATTGCAGCAAGCGCCCTTCGTCGTCGATCAGCACCAGTTTGGCGGGAAGCGTGCTGCCCCAGACCCAGAGCACCAAGTTTAGATCTTCGCCGGTTGCCCCTTTGGCAAAGCTCGGCACCCGCAGCCCGGCAAAGCCATCCGCAATCAGCAGTTCTGCGAGGATCTGGGTCGGGGCCTTGCCCTCCGTCCGCATCCGCGTCCGCCAGTCGTCGGCGGCAAGATCGGCTTGCGTCATGCCGTAGTTGCTCAGCGCATCGGAATCCGTGGCGTCAAAGATCGGGTTGATGTCGGCCTCGTAGCAGACCAAGGTGGTCGGCTGAAGCGTGCCGATCTGGTTGGCCTCACGGATCGCCGTCATCACCGACAGCGCGGTGTAGAGCGCGGGAATGCCCTTGGGGTTGAAGCGCCCGCCATGCAGCCGGGCCCCTTCTCCCGACAGCGGTTCGCGGGCGCGGATCGGGTTGAGCGCGCGGTAGAGAAAACCTTGGAAGTGCATCCGTCAGGCGTGGATGCCAGCGTCGACCGCGTCGATATACTCCAGCACATCGGCAGCGTGGCCCTCGCGGACAAGCTGCATCGCGGTCA
>JANPBI010000280.1:0-3394 GCA_031430315.1 Rhodobacterales bacterium
TTCGCGCCACTCGGCAGAGTGGTCTGGCGCTTCGATGCCGACAAAGACGGTCAGCCCAAACCCGAGGCGTTCCGGATCGGCCAAAGCCACGCGGCCGGTCAATATGCCAGCCGCCTCCAGTTTCTGGATCCGCTTCCAGCAGGGCGTCTGCGACAGGCCGACCTTGTCGGCAATCTGCGCTACGGGCAGCGTGGCGTCGCGCATCAGTTCGGCGACAATCTTGCGGTCGATCAGGTCAAGGTCATCCATCGCGGCCTCTTTTCGCTGAGCCAAAGTGCGCCTTAAGCTAGCCTTGGCACCTAGCATGACTTGGAAACCATAAATGTCTAGCGTCTTTATCGTGTTTATCCATGCGCAGCATTTTCCCTTGTTTTCTGCGACTTTCCGGCGACGCCGCAGCGAATTCCAGGTTGTCGCGACAATCCCGACATTGATTCTCGTTTTTCTCAGGCGTATCGCTGAAACATGATCACGCAGAAGATGAAATATGCCCTAAAGGCGCTTCTGGTCCTGGCTGACGAGGCCAAAAGGGACGTGCCCGACGCGCTGACCATCGAGGAGATTGCGAAACGTTCCGGCACGCCGAAGCGGTTTCTGGAACACATCCTGCTGGAAGTGCGCAATGCCGGTGCCATCGCTTCGATCCGGGGCCGGTCCGGCGGCTACAGCCTGATCAAGAAACCCTCGGAAATCTCCATCTCCGAGCTTTTGCGGACCATCGACGGTCCCATCGCCCCGCTGCCCTGCCTCTCGCGCCGGGCCTATCAGCGCTGCGAGGACTGCGCGGACGAGGCGACCTGCCGAATCCGCAAGGTCTTTGCCGAGGTGTTCTGGTCCTACCTTGTGATGATCGACTCGCTGACGCTGGAAGACATGCTGCGCTCGGGCGTCGTGGCCGATCAGGTTCTGGGCGCCGCGCAGTAGGCGCAAGCTGCTGAATTCACGATCATTCTGTCGATGACCCGACGACCACGCCGTGTCGGCGGCCGGAGAAAATTCTTCTCTAATCACGACAGACTTTAGCGTGAATATTCCTTTGCAATACTCGACAAACTCTGTCGTTATTAATGCACGGTAGGACATCGGGTCCTGCCGGGTCACGACAGGAGACGGCAGATGACTGCGATTGCATTCCCCCGCACCCTCCATACGCCGGCGCTGTCCGGCATGACGGTAGATCGCCACGCGCCTTGCGCCGTCCGTCTGATCGACCGGCGCACCGGGCAATCCCACCGGATCAACGGCAGCCCGCTGGTCGTTTACACCCGAAACCCGGAAGAGGCGGCAGCCGAGCTGCTGGCTGGTCGCGATGCGACAGTCTGTGAGGCGCGGGTCGAGCCGCTGACACAAGGGAGCCGCACATGACAACTGCCCCACGTCTTCCCATGACCATCCTGGACCTTGCGCCCTACCGACCGCTTCCACCTCGCCGAAGAGCCCACCTACAGGAGACATCCATGATCGCCACTATCCAGCTTGCGGGCACGATCACCGCGCAAGGCACCCGCGTTGCAGATCACGCCGATGGCCATATCACCATCGCCGACGGCCTTCGTCGCTTGACCGGCTGGCCGGTGGGCCGCCGCGCAAAGGGGGCGCTGGCCGCGCTTGCGATTGCCGTTTTCGGCCTGGGTGCCGCGCCGGTACAGGTTCAGGCCGAAACCTTGCTGAATGTCAGTTATGACCCGACGCGCGAGCTGTACCGCGAGGTGAACGAGGCGTTTTCCGCCTGGTGGGTCGCACAAGGAAACGAGGCTCCGACCATCGAGGTCAGCCATGGCGGATCGGGATCGCAAGCCCGCGCCGTGATCGACGGGCTGGAGGCGCAGGTCGTGACACTGGCCCTTGCCGGTGACATTGACCGGATCGCCGAGACGGGCAAGTTGCCCGCCGACTGGCAGACCAAACTGCCGAACAATTCCTCGCCCTACACCAGCACGATTGTGTTCCTGGTGCGCGAAGGAAACCCCAAGGGCATCAAGGACTGGGGCGATCTGGTCGCCGAAGGGGTGCAGGTGATCACCCCAAACCCCAAGACATCCGGCGGCGCGCGGTGGAACTATCTTGCCGCATGGGCTTGGGCCGAAAAGAACGGGCAAGATCCGCAAGAGTTCGTGGGCAAGCTGTTCGCCAACGTGCCGGTGCTGGATTCGGGCGCGCGCGGATCGACCACGACTTTTGCGCAGCGCGGCATTGGTGATGTGCTCCTCGCCTGGGAAAACGAGGCCTACCTCGCGCTGAAGGAGCTGGGCGAGGATCAGTTCGACATCGTGGTGCCGTCAGTCAGCGTTCTGGCCGAACCGCCTGTCGCCGTGGTGGACGGCAACATCAAGACCGACGCGCAGCGCGCGCTGGCCGAGGCCTACCTGAACTTCCTCTACACGCCCGAAGCGCAGGCGATCATCTTCAAGAACTTCTATCGCGGCTGGGATACCTCCAAGGCCGCCCTGGAAGATGTCGCACGCTTCCCCACGCTGGAACTTCGCGACATCGCGTCTTTCGGCGGCTGGGCATCGGTGCAGGCCGAACACTTCGCCGATGGCGGCATCTTCGACCAGATCTACGTGCCGAAATGAACGGACCGCTGGTCCACCGCTCCCCCATGCCGGGGCTTGGCCTCAGCATGGGGATCACCCTGACGATGCTGTCCCTCATCGTCCTCTTGCCGATCGGCGCCCTTCTTCTGAAGGGCGCCGCCTTCGGTCCTGGCAACGTCTGGGAAACGGTGAACCGCGAACGGGTCTGGATGGCGCTTTACCTGTCGTTCCGCCTGTCGCTCTTTGCCTCCATCTTCAACCTGATATTCGGAGTGATCCTCGCCTGGGTTCTTGTGCGCTACCGCTTTCCCGGTCGCCGCATTCTGGACGCCGCAGTCGATCTGCCCTTCGCGCTGCCCACGGCGGTTGCCGGCATCTCGCTGACCGCACTTTATGCGCCAAATGGGCTTTTCGGCAGCCTTGCGGCCGAGGTCGGCTGGAAGATCGCTTATACCCAATGGGGCATCCTGATCGCGCTGATCTTCGTCGGCCTGCCCTTCGTCGTCCGCACCGTGCAGCCGGTGATCGAAGAGATCGAGCGCGAGGTGGAGGAAGCCTCTGCCACGCTGGGGGCTTCGCGCATTCACACCTTGCGGCATGTCATTCTGCCGATGCTGGCAACTGCCGCGCTGACCGGCTTTGCCCTCGCCCTGGCGCGCTCGGTCGGGGAATACGGCTCGGTCATCTTCATCGCGGGGAACATCCCACTGGTGACGGAAATCGCGCCCCTGCTGATCGTCATCCAGTTGGAGGAGTTCGACTATGACGCCGCCGCCGCCATTGGCATCGCGATGCTGCTGATCTCTTTCGCGATGCTGCTGGTCATCAACCTCATCCAGGTCTGGAGCAGACGGAGA
>JANPBI010000281.1:0-5218 GCA_031430315.1 Rhodobacterales bacterium
CGCCGGGCAGGCCGCCCGTGACATCCGCCGCCGTGACGAACTGCAATCGCCGCGCTGCCAGCCTGCGGGTCAGGGGAATGCCCGCCGCCGCCGCCGCTGCCGAGGGGGTTGTGACGCCGGGGATGATCTCATAGCCAATCCCCGCATCGGCCAGTGCCGTGATCTCTTCCTCCAGCCGCCCGAAAATCCCTGCATCGCCGGATTTCAGCCGCACCACCTTTTGACCGGTCCGCGCATAATCGACCAGCAACTGGCTCACATGGTTCTGCTTTGGCGAGGCGCGACCCGCACGTTTGCCCACGCCGACAAGGTCCGCGCCGTTCCGCGCCAGCTTCAAGATCGGCCCGGCTGACAGATCGTCATAAAGCACGGCATCGGCCTCGCCCAGTCGCCGCACCGCCTTGACCGTCATGAGGTCCGGATCGCCCGGCCCGCTGGACACAAACGACACAAAGCCCGGCTTCGACGGATCGGTCATCGTGGGGCCTCGGCGATCAGATGAAAGAAATTGCCTGTGACGTTCCCGCGTCGCGATCCGGTCTCGGCCACGGCGACTCCGGTGGCATCGGTGACCTCCGCCAGCGGCGCATCATCCTGAGACAGGATGGTGGCGTAATGGAACTCGTGCCCCCGCAGATCGGCCCCGGCAGCAAAGCCCGGCATCGGGGCCGAAAGCCGCGCCGCGCGATATCCCAGATGCATCCGCCGTTTGGCAAAGCTGGTCTCCAGCGCCAAAAGCCCCGCCATCTGATGGCGTACCCCTTGGGCATCGACCAGTCCGGCCCCCAACGCCATGTACCCCCCGCATTCGCCATGCACCGGGCGGTTCAAGGCAAACGCCGCCAGACCGGAGCGGAACCTGTTTGCCCCTGCCAGCGCACCGGCGTGCAGTTCGGGATAGCCGCCGGGCAACCAGCAGACATCGGCACTTGGATCAGGCGCTTCATCGGCCAAGGGCGAGAATGCCACAACCTCTGCCCCTGCCGCGCGCCAGCCTTGCAGCAAATGGGGATACACAAACGAAAACGCCGCATCGCGCGCCAAGGCGATCCGGTGCCCCGGTGGGCGCACCGCTGCACCCGTGCCAACCCGTCCGCCATCTGCAATCGCGCGCAACGCATCCAAATCCACATGCGCTGCGACGAACGTACCGGCCTTAGCGATCAGTGCCTGAAGTTGCGGCTGCTCCTCTGCCTGCACCAGGCCCAGATGCCGCTCTGGCAACGAAATCTCAGGGTTGCGGGGCAGGGCGCCCAGCACCCTGATCCCGGCCGCCTCCATCCCCGCTCGCACCAGCGCCTCGTGACGCGGACTGGCCACCCGGTTCAGTACCACCCCCGCCAGCCGCATTCCGGGGCGCATCGAGGCACAGCCCAAAGCCACGGCCGCCGCTGTCTGCGCCTGACCCGAGACGTCCAGGATCAGCACGACCGGCCAGCCCATCATCATCGCCAGATCCGCCGACGACCCGTCACCACTGACCCCCGGTTTGGCCACGCCATCGAACAACCCCATCGACCCCTCGGCCAGCACCAGATCGGCCCCAGCTGCCACCTGCGAAAGCCCGGCGATTTGTTCCGCCCCCATCGCCCAGCTATCCAGGTTCACCGACACCCGCCCGCTCGCTGCGGTGTGAAACGCGGGGTCGATGTAGTCCGGCCCGCTCTTGAAGGGCTGAACCGTGACCCCCGCCGCTCGGAACGCCGCGAGCAAGCCCAGCATCAGCGTGGTCTTGCCAGTGCCCGATGCCGGGGCCGAGATCAAAAGGCCGGGCGGTGTCATTCGGGAAACCTTGGATCGGTGCCCAAAGGGCGATAGCGGCGGTCGTAGTCGGCGGCATACAGGCGGCTCGTCCCAAACTCCGTCTCGCCGAGCGAGCGACCCACGAGGATCAGCGCCGTCCGCTCCATTGCAGCTGCTGCGGCCAGATCGACGGTGCCAAGGGTCGCCCGCATCACCACCTCATCCGGCCAACTCGCCCGCCAGACGATCGCGATGGGGCAGTCGGCCCCGTAATGCGGCGTCAGTTCCTCGATGACTCGCGGCAGGACATGGATCGACAGATGCACCGCCAGCACAGCCCCGGTCTTGGCGAAATTCTCCAGCGTCTCGCCCGCAGGCATCGCCGAGGCCCGCCCCGAGGTCCGGGTCAGGATCACCGACTGCGTCAATTCGGGCAGGGTCAGCTCCACTCCCAAAGTCGCCGCTGCTGCCGCAAAGGCAGGCACACCCGGCGTCACGGTATACGGAATGCCAAGCTCCCGCAGCGCCCGTACCTGTTCGCCCATCGCGGACCAGACCGACAGGTCACCAGAATGCAGCCGGGCGACGTCCTGCCCCGCCGCATGCGCCGCTGCCATTTCTGCGATGATCGCCTCCAGCGACATCGGCGCGGTATTCACGATCCGCGCCCCCGAGGGACAATGCGCCAGCACCCCATCGGGGATCAACGATCCGGCGTAAAGGCAGACCGGCGAGGCCGCGATCAGATTGCGCCCACGCAGGGTGATGAGGTCCGGGGCGCCGGGACCAGCACCAATGAAATGTACAGTCATGGCGCGGTCATTGTCATGGGCCGTCGCCTTCGGCAATGGCGATGGTGGCGGTGGCATCGGGGCTGATCTTGCGGACCTCGACGATCCGAGCATTGCGCCCGGCGGCGATCAAGGCTGTGGCCTCGGCGACCGACCCCGTGCCGAACCGGGTCCCCAACCGAGGCGAAATGGTCGGCGTTACAGTGCCGTGCAATGCGGTTTCCGGCACCGCGTGGAACCGCAGACCCAGGGCGGCGGCAACCGGCTGAACCTGTCCGGTGCGTGTCAGAAGGCCCGCAACCAGATCAAGCGGACCCGCCTCGGCCAACAGGCGGCGCAAGGTGGCTTGCGGCGCTTCGGCCCGGCATCCAATGCCTGCGACCCTCAACGAACCACGCTCCACTGCACGACCGGACGGCTGGCCGTCCATCCCCGCATCCGGCCAAGTGGCGTCGCCTCGGCAATCTCGATCCGCATCATATCACCTCCTACGCGCGCGTGCCATTGGGCCAGCAGGGATTCGGTTTCCAATGTGACGGAATGGGCGACCAGTCTGCAACCCAAAGGAATCTTTGCCCACAATTCCTCGACCAGGGAAGCGCTGGCCCCGCCACCTACGAAAACCGCATCTGGAGGCGGCAAATTGGCCAATGCAGCGGGGGCCGAGCCTTGAACAACCTGTAGCGATTTCGCCACGCCAAAGGCAGCAGCATTGGCGAGGATCCGGGCCGCGCGCTCGGATCTCGGCTCAATCGCATGGGCAGTGCCTCCCGCCAGACACCATTCGACCGAAATGGATCCCGAGCCGCCGCCGATATCCCACAAATGTTGGCGGGGTCGGGGGGCCAGTGCCGATAACGCCAAGGCGCGAAGCGGACGTTTGGTGATCTGCCCGTCGTTCAAGAACAGACTATCGGGCAGGCCGGTGGATCGCGGCAGGCCAGGCGCACCAGTGCAGTCGATCGCAATGGCGACAGGGTTGGCAATGTCATCCGGTAGAGGCGTCGATGCCATCAGTTGGCGCAGCCGCTGGTTTGGGCCGCCCATGCATTCGCCGATCCAGAAAGGCGACGCCCCAAAACCGGATGCTGTGACATAGGCTGCAACGTCGCATGCCTGTGCGGCGTCCGCCACAAGCAGGATCAGTCGCTGGCCATGTTGTATACGCGATCTGATCTCAGGGACAGGTGCGGCATGCAGACCGAGGCAGGCGACCTCTTCGATTCGCCAACCGAGCGTCGCCGCGAGATGTGAAAACGTCGAGACACCCGGAAAGGTCCGCCATTCACCGGGGGCAAGGTCCCGCGCCAGACTGCCGCCCGCGCCAAACCAGAACGGATCGCCAGAGGCCAGCACGGCGACGTTCTGCCCCCGTAGCGCCAGCACCGGCGCGGTTGAGAACGGCACCGGCCATTCTCGCGCGCGCCCCGCGTCGACCCCCGCCAGCGTCAGATGCCGCAGCCCGCCAAAGACCACATCCGCCGAGGCCAAAGCAACCAGGCTTGCGGGAGTAAGGCCATTCAGGCCATCCTCTCCCATACCGATAATCGACAGCCAGGGATCAGACACGATGCGCGTCCTTGTTCTGGGCGGAACAACTGAGGCGGGTCAGATGGCCGCAGCCTTGGCTACTGCCAAGGTCGATGCGGTATATTCCTATGCAGGACGCACTGTCAGTCCGGTGGAGCAACCCATCCCAACCCGTTCGGGCGGCTTTGGCGGCGTGGCAGGACTGGTGATCTACCTCAGCGCCGAGAACATCACCCATGTCATCGACTCTACCCACCCCTTTGCCGTCGGGATGAGCCGCAATGCGGTTGTCGCATGCGCCCAGTCCGGCGTTCCGCTGATCGCGCTGGAACGTCCGGCCTGGACCGCAACCGACGGCGATCTTTGGACCTCGGTTGCCGATATCGGCGCCGCTGTCGCGGTCTTGCCGGAGGAACCCTGGACGGTCTTTCTGGCTATTGGCCGTCAGACACTGGACGCCTTTGCCACCAAACCGCAGCACCACTACATCCTGCGACTGGTCGATCCGCCAGACCGGCCTCTGCCCCTTCCGCATGCCACAGTCATCCTTGCGCGCGGGCCGTTTGATGTGGCGAGCGATACTGCACTGATCCAAGGTCTTCACATCGACCTGATCGTCGCCAAGAACGCAGGGGGTGCGGGGGCGGAAGCCAAGTTGACGGCCGCAAGAACCCTGGGACTGCCGGTCATCATGATCGACCGCCCCGCCATGCCCAACCGCCGGACCGTCGCAACTATGGCCGAAGTGCTTGACTGGCTGCATCAGACGCCCGCCGATCTGGGCGTGTAGACCCAAGGCCCGACCCGTCGCGTCGCCGATGACCCCACGATGACGAGGGTCCGCATGTCGGCCATCTCGGGGGTTGCGTCGGCGAGTGTGACAGTCAGCAGCTTTTCATATGCTGTCGCGACTGCGCGGGCAAAACTGATCAACCGGTCTGCCCCACATTCCTCGCGCAAAACCTCCAGCGTCCGCACGAACTGATGCGGACGACTGGCCGAGCGCGGGTTGTAAAACGCCATCGCGAAATCTGCCCGTGCCGCCAGACGTAAGCGGTTCTCGATGATGTCCCAGGGTTTCAGGTTGTCGCTCAGGTTGATGGCGCAAAAGTCGTGACCCAAGGGTGCCCCCAACCGCGCCGCCGCCGCCAGCA
>JANPBI010000282.1:0-21450 GCA_031430315.1 Rhodobacterales bacterium
CCCGTATCCGCAACATCGGCACAAGATCAGACTCGAACCACGGATTACGTGTCAGCCATGCGGTATTGCGCCAAGAGGGATGGGGCAAGGGAAAGATGCCGCGTGCCACCCATCTGCGCCAGTCTGCCACGGCCTCGCTGACCGATGTCGGCCCCAGACGCCAGCGGATGGCCGCCCCACCTACCAGCAGGGTCAGCCGGATGTCCGGCAATCCGGCCAGGACGCGGGCGCGCCAGGTCGCCGCACAGATTGGTGGTGGTGGCAGATCGGCCCCCTTTGCATCATACCCCGGAAAGCAGAACGCCATTGGTACAATCGCGATCCGGGCCCGGTCATAGAACCGGTCCGCGTCCAATTCACACCAGTCGCGCAGGCGGTCCCCCGAGCGGTCGGTAAATGGTCGGCCCGAGGCATGGACCCTTGCCCCCGGGGCCTGTCCCGCGATGAGGATGCGCGCTGCGGGGTGAAACCACGCCACAGGACGCGGCGCATGCGCGGTGAGCGTTGCAGCAAAGCGATCCGTACAAAGGCGGCAGCCGAGAATTTCGTCCTGAAGCTGCATCGTGCCATCTTGCGCCCAAGCCACAGCCCTCGGCAATCCCGACCATCACCGCTTGCGGCGACAACGGCCATTGGCTAGCCAAGGAATACGGGCATTCCGCCCGGCGACGATCCCCGCATGTACCGAGTTTCCCCCTTTGTCCGTCACTTTGCCTGGGCCTTGCTGGGCGGTGTCGGGGTGGCGACCCTGTGGCTTAACCTCGATCCCGCCAGCTATTATGATGCGGTCGAATGGCGTCTGGCGGATCTTGCCCTGCCCGGCTGGATCGCGTCGGTTGGGATCCTTGTCACGCCGCAGACCCTTGTTGCCAATGGCGCCATGTCGCTTTTTCTGGCCTTCATCGCCAAGGAATTGTGGGAAGCCCTGGTGCTGCAGCGCGGCGCCCTGACGGGGCGGCAAGCCATCATGCCCTTTGCCATGACGGCAGGCGCGATGTTCGGGGCGGCCGTGATGTGGCTTGGTCTGTCGACGGTCTTGCAAACGGCCGAAGAAATGACCCGGACGATGGGATGGTATGTCCCCACGGCGTCCGATGTCGTGCTGTGCTACGTCGTCGGGCGGCATGTCTTCGGACCGGACCATCCCGCACTACATGTCCTGCTTTTGATCAGCATTGCCACAAACATTGCCGCCTTGCTGATCCATGGGATTTACAGCCCCGAAGCGTCGCCCCGATTGGCCTGGCTTTTGCTTCCCCTTTCTGCAGCTATGCTGGTCTGGTGGTTCTATGGTCGCCGGCCGGCACAAGACGCCACCGAACAGGATCGTCGCCGGCTGTCGGCAATCTGGCCCTATGTTCTGGCCGGGGCCGCATCCTGGTTCGGGGTCGCCGCGTCCGGCCTGCCCCCCGCGCTGGGATTGTTGCCGATTGTTCCCGCTGTTGCCCATGCCGACCGCGCCTTTGGAATCTTCGCCGAGGCCGAGCATCTCTTGCATGACCCCCTCAACCGGCTTGCCCATCTCTTGGTCGGCCCGGTGATCCTTGTTCTGTTCCTGTTCGGACTGACCCATGGCGGCATAGATTTGCTGGCCATCGGGCCGACATCGTTCATCATTCTCGGCGCACTCTGGCTGGGCAAGCTGTTGGGCATTCTGGCCGCGACCATTGCTGCCGGGCTGTTTTTCAAGCTCCGGCTCCCTCCCGGGCTGACATTGCGCGACCTGATCCTGATTGCGGTGATCATGGGCATCGGCCTGACTGTCCCCGCACTGATGCTTGACCCTGCCTTGCCGGGTGGTGTCGTGCGGGAGGCCGCGCGTGCGGGCCTGGCGCTGAGCCTTCTTGCGGCCCCGCTGGCGATCCTGCTGGCGCGGGTCCTGCGTGCAGACTGACCCGCGAGCTGGTTGCTGGCTTTCGAGGAGCTGCCCCATTGCCTAAGATCCCCGCTTGCCCCCATAGTGTTGCGTGTACCGGATGCTGCAAAGACACCTCACATACCGCAAGCCCGCCCGCCCCTGCCTTGCAAGGTCGCCATGCACCGCTCAGTAAGGAAATCGCACTATAGTCCGGGCCGCAAGGTTCCGAGCCCCGATGTCCGGACCAAAGGGCGGTCATGATCGAGTTCGAGCAGGTATCAAAATCTTTCTGGACCGGGACCCGGCGCAAGATCATTCTTGACAGCGCTTCTTTCCGGGTCGAGCTCGGTCGGTCGCTTGGCATCCTTGCTTCCAACGGCACTGGCAAAACCACGATCATCAACATGATGGCGGGCCTTGAAAAACCTGATGAGGGGCGGATCATCACCACCTCGCGGATTTCCTTTCCGCTGGGTTTCATGGGGGGGCTGGTCACGCGACACACAGCCACCGAAAACGTGCGCTATATTGCCCGGCTCTATGGCCTGGATCCCGATTATGTCGAAAGCTTCTGCCGCTGGCTTTGCGGGCTTGAGGAGTATTTTGACATGCCCGTCGGCACCTACAGCCAGGGCATGCGTGCGCGGCTCAGCTTTGCCTTGATGCTGGCGATCGAATTTGACATCTATCTGATCGATGAGGGCATGCCCGCCACGATGGACGCCGAGTTCAACCGCAAAGCAGGCAGTCTCTTGAAAGACCGGCTGCAAAACGGGACCGTGGTCGTCGTATCGCACGATCCAAAGACGCTGGAACGGTTCTGCAACACGGCGGCTGTCTTGCGCAACGGACAGCTTTACATGTTTGAAACCCTGGAAGAGGCAAAGCGGCTTTATGACTACGAAGCTCACAGCTAGCCGGTACCGAATTCGCCGCCCGGCCGACCCCGCACCTGCCCCCTCTCAGGTTGCGGCGCCACAGCCCGCGCGCCTTGCCGAGGCATCGCATCCGCCCGCCACCTCCGCGCCGGTTGCAGCTGCGCTGCAGCTGGATCGGCCCATCGCGCCCTCTGCCCCCAAAGAGAACTCTATCGAAGCGGCGCTGGACGCGATCCGGCGCGAAGGATTGACGGGTCGCCAGTTGCGGCTCGCCCGGCGAATGGCCCAGAAACATGACCTGCCTGCCACGTCAGATTTCGATGCCGTGCGGGTTTTGCGCCAATCCGGGATCGATCCCTTCCAGCGCGCAAATATGCTGGACATCGTCACCGGCGACGGCCCATCCGACGCCTCGGCGCAAACTTCGCGCGAACTGGCCCCGATCCCGCAGACACCGGGAACGATGCCTGCAAAGCCCATCAGCGCGCCTTCCCCGCAACAACGCGCCGAAGTCAATCAGGCCACTGAAATCCTGAAGATCCAGCGCGACATCCTGAAACGGCGGCGGCGCAAGGCGACGCTTTTGTTCGTGCGCCTGTGTTTCTTCGTCGCCTTGCCCACGCTTTTTGCAGCCTGGTACTATTACAAGATCGCGACCCCGCTTTACGCAACACGGTCCGAATTCGTCATCCAACAGTCCGAGGCCGCAACCGGCGGCCTGGGCGGATTGTTCTCAGGCACGCAATTTGCCACCTCGCAGGATTCCATTGCTGTTCAGGGCTATTTGCAGTCGCGCGATGCCATGCTGCGGCTGGACAAGGATCTGGGGTTCCGCGCCCATTTCACCGATCCCGCGGTCGACCCCCTGCAGCGACTTGATGTCGACGCCACGGATGAAGCGGCCTACAAAATCTACAAGCGCAACGTGAGGATCTCGTATGACCCGACCGAAGGGTTGGTGCGGCTTGAAGTGGCGGCAACCGATCCGCAAACCGCCGTCGCCTTTGCCAAGGCGCTGATCGGCTATGCCGAGGAACAGGTAGACCAACTGACCCAGCGCATGCGCGAGAAAAACATGGAAGGCGCGCGCGACAGCTATGACGATGCCGAGGCAAAGATGGTCGAAGCACAGCGCCAGGTCGTCACACTGCAAGAAAAATACAAAGTCCTTTCGTCCGAGGTCGAAGTGTCGCTGATCACTGGCCAAATCTCGGGGCTGGAAACGCAACTGACCCAGGACCGATTGTCGCTGGCCCAGATGGAATCAAACGAAACCCCCAACCTGGCGAGGATGGAACCGCTGAAACGCCGCATCGGAACGCTGGAGGCCGAAATCGCCGACCTGCGCTCCAGACTGACCGAGGATAGCAGTTCCGGTTTGTCCCTGGCCAAGGTTCAAAGCGAACTTCTGATCGCGCAAGCCGACCTGCAGACGCGGCAACTGTTGTTGGCGCAGGCCCTGCAACAGCTGGAAACCGCAAGGATCGAGGCGAACCGGCAGGTCCGCTATCTGTCGCTGTCGGTCAATCCGACCGCCCCGGACGAGGCCAGCTATCCGCGCGCTTTTGAAAACACCATGGTGGCGCTTTTGATCTTTTCGGGGATTTACCTGATGATCTCGATGACAGCGGCCATTCTGCGCGAACAGATGACAGCCTGATCCCTTTCGCGCCTGCCGCTGATCCGCTATGGCGGGTGGGCCGACAAGGACGAGGGGTTTAGGTCAGATGACAGACGTGGCAATCGGCAACCTGACCATCGGCAACGACCGCCCCTTGCTGGTCATCGCCGGGCCATGTCAGCTGGAAAGCCTGGACCACGCGCAGATGATCGCGGGCCTCATGGCCGAGGCGTGTCAGGCAGCGGGCGCGCAGTATGTCTTCAAGGCAAGCTATGACAAGGCCAACCGCACCTCGCTGAAAGGCCGTCGCGGCATGGGGATGGAGGCAGGCCTGCAAGTCCTTGCGGCCATCCGCGCCAGTGGCATTCCTGTTCTGACCGACATCCACGATATTGCCCAGGCACGCGAGGCGGCAACGGTTGTAGACATCATCCAGATCCCCGCCTTTCTGTGCCGTCAGACTGACCTGTTGCTGGCCGCCGGTGAAACGGGTGCCGTGGTCAACATCAAGAAGGGTCAGTTCCTTGCCCCCTGGGACATGGCGAATGTTGCTGACAAGGTCGCCTCGACGGGCAACCAGCGCATCCTTCTGACCGAACGGGGCGCGTCCTTTGGGTACAACACTTTGGTGACCGACATGCGCAGTCTGCCGATCATGGCGCGCACCGGCTATCCTGTGATCATGGACGCCACCCATTCAGTGCAGCAACCCGGCGGACAGGGATCAAGTTCTGGCGGCCAGCGCGAATTTGCCCCCGTGATGGCCCGAGCTGCCGTTTCGCTGGGCATCGCCGGTGTCTTCATCGAAACCCATCAGGACCCCGACAACGCGCCCAGCGACGGCCCGAACATGGTGCCTCTGGACCAGATGGCGGCGCTGGTCGCGAGTTTGATGGCATTTGATCGGCTGGCAAAGGCGAACCCGATCCGGGTGTAAGCCGGGGGAGGGGCGATCGGAAATGCGGCGTTTCAGGGCGGCGGCTTTGCGGACAAAGTGTGAATTCGCTGCGAAGGCACCAAGGACCGCTTCGGGGCAACTCGCCAGATCCGGTGACGGCATTAGTTACTTTCGGCGGGGTCGGCTTCTCTACCATGCCGAGGGAGCCATTTGCAGTGGCGAGATTATTTCAAACAGCGACTACAAAATAGTGAAGCGCGCGCTTGACTATTTCAACCGAGTCGCAGATAGTGAAGTCATGACTTAACTATGGAGTTGAAAATGACTGAACCTGAAATCGTCCACGACACCTTCACTCTAGAAAACAGGTATCCGTCTGCCCCAGCTGAGGCCTTTGCCGCGTTCGCAGAGCTTGAGAAAAAAAAGCAGTGGTATGCGGATAGCACCATGTATGAGGTACTGAAATACGATCTGGATTTCAGCGTCGGCGGTCGGGAAGTGCTGGTCGGCAAGATGCTGCCTTCAACGCCCGTTGCGGGAGCGGTTCTGAAATGGTCTTCGATCTATGCCGAGGTTAAAGCGGATAGTCGCATCGTCTTTTCGCAGGTCGTCGAGATGAATGAAAGGCGCATTTCTTGTGCGCTGATCAGCGTCGAGTTCCTGCCAGCCGACACGGGATGCCGTGTGCGGCTGACACACCAAGCCGCCTTCTTCGAAGGATCAGACGGACCCGAAATGCGCAAGATGGGCTGGCAGGCGCTTTTGGAGCAGCTTGGCAGTCAACTGTCCCAGCAGTGACAACCGAGGATAAGGCAATGGATGCCGATCAGGTTCTGAATGCGCTCGGCGACGGGACAAGACGTGCTCTGATCGGCATCCTCGCTCAATCGCCCGCCTCCGTTTCCGATCTTGCGAATGCATTAAGCGTCACGAAGACTGCGGTCGGACAGCATGTCGCAATACTCGAAGCGTGCCAGCTTGTTGCCAGTGAAAAAAATGGCCGCGTTCGCATGTGCAGAATTGACACGCGCGGAATCGACATTCTGCAAGGATGGATCGACGCCCGCAGGGGTAGCTGGGAATCCAGGCTCGGGCGGCTCGGTGATGTTCTCGGAGAAGGCGGCGGGAACATGCAAAGCTAAAGTCATGAACGCACTCGCCATCGATTGAATCGCTGAAACCGTCACCTGTCGGTCGCAAGTCCAGACTCGAAGGCGGACATTCATCCCAGCAGATGCAAACGGCGGCTCCGGGCTCAAAGCTACCTTCCGACGTGCCCCCGGCACCTTAAGCAAAGCCAAGCCGCTACTGCCGCTCATCTGACTTTGCGTGCCGACCCTTTCAAACATGCGCCGACCGCCTACTGGACGGCCTCCATCACTCGACGCAAAGGCGAAAGCGTTAACAAAGACCTAAAGTCACCACACTAACCACATGATCTAAAGACACATTATTTCCGTCCCGACTCGGGACACCCTATCAAACGACCTGCCCCGCAGCCCATCCCGACGACCAGGCCCACTGGAAATTGTACCCGCCAAGCCAGCCCGTCACGTCGACCACCTCCCCGATGAAATACAATCCCGGGCTCCCCTTGGCCTCCATCGTGCGCCCATCCAGCGCGTCGGTGTCGACCCCCCCCAGCGTCACCTCGGCAGTCCGGTAGCCCTCCGACCCGACCGGCACCAGCCGCCAGTCGGACACCAGCCCTGCGACGCGGTTGAGGTCGCGCTGCGGCACCTCCGCCAGCGGCCCCGTCACCCCCGACGCCTGCTCCAGATGCCGCGCCAACTTCTCCGGCAAGACCCGCCCCAGCGCCGTCCGCAGCATCCCACGCCCCGCCTCAGCCTTGGCCGCGCGCAACTCCGCCCCCATGTCGCGTCCGGGAGCCAGATCGACCGTGATCGCCTCCCCCTCGCGCCAGTAGCTGGAGACCTGCAGGATCGCTGGCCCAGAAAGCCCCCGGTGCGTGAACAGCAGCGCCTCGTCGAAAGCGGGGCCGGACGCCGTGACCCGTGCCGGCACCGCAACCCCGGCCAGCGTCGTGATCCAGTCGAGTTCCTGCTGGGCAAATGTCAGCGGGACAAGTCCGGGCCGCGTTTCGACCAAGGGCAGCCCGAAGCGCTCGGCCTGACGGTAGCCCCAAGATGTCGCGCCCATCTTGGGGATCGACTTGCCGCCTGTGGCCACCACGACCGAGGCCGCGTGCAGCGGTCCGCGCGCCGTCTCGATCTGGAAGCTCTGGTCAGCAGCCTCGACATCCCCGACAGCACAACCGAGCCACAGTGCTCCACCCGCCCGTGCCAGATCGCCCGTCAGCATCGCCACAACCTGCGTCGCAGGCCCATCGCAGAACAGCTGCCCCAGCGTTTTCTCGTGCCAAGCGATCCCCGCGCCATCCATCCGCGCTATGAAATCCCACTGCGTGAACCGCTTCAGCGCCGAGATTGCAAAGCGCGGATTTCGCGACAGGAACCGATCAGGCGCGATGCCAAGGTTGGTGAAGTTGCAGCGTCCGCCTCCCGAGATGCGGATTTTCTCCCCCGCTGCCTTGGCATGATCGACGACGATGACGCGGCGGCCCCGGCGCGCTGCCTCGATGCCGCACATCAGGCCAGCCGCCCCTGCGCCCAGGATTGCCACGTCACATTCGGTCATCGCCTGACTTAAAGCCGTCACAGCCCCCCGGTGCAAGATGGCGTCGAACAGAAAAACCGGGACAATCCCCCTTGCGGGCTTTGACATGCTTGGATAAACACCGCGCCAGTTGGGGCGTCGCCAAGCGGTAAGGCATCGGTTTTTGGTACCGACATACCTAGGTTCGAATCCTAGCGCCCCAGCCAACTTTCCATCCATTTTCAATAAGATGCGCCAGCTCCCTATTGAGACCATTTGATCGACCAAGGGTCGGGGTGCAGACACACCTCGCCCAAGGTGGAAAGTACTGCACCACAGGGCCCGAGCGGTTGATCCGGCTTGCCGACAATTTCGCACCTGCGCCAAATGTGCAGGTCATGCAGATTGCGACGCACCGTCCACAGCCCTATGCTCGCTATCAGAACCTGGTTCAGCCTGTTTTCGCATCCAAGAAGGGATCGTCTGTCACATGGCTTCGCTCCCAGCGCTTCGAATATCGCAAAACTGCGCGGATTGCCCGATCCGGCATCAGGCGGTCTGTTCGCGATGTGATGACGATGAGTTGAAACAGCTGGAAGACATGAAGTTCTACCGGACGTTTGAGGCCGGCCAGACGCTGGTGTGGTCAGGCGATCGAACGGATTTCGTGGCCTCGATCGTTTCGGGAGTGGCGACACTGACGCAAACCATGGAAGACGGTCGGACGCAGATGGTGGGGCTGCTACTGCCATCCGATTTTGTCGGCAGACCGGGCCGCGACCGGGCAAGCTACAATGTCATTGCAGCCACCGACCTTTTGATGTGCTGCTTTCGGCGAAAACCATTCGAGACCCTCATGCAGTCCAATCCCAGGATCGCCCAACGGCTGTTGGAAATGACGTTGGACGAACTGGATGCCGCCCGGGAATGGATGCTGGTGCTGGGCCGAAAGACCGCGCGCGAGAAAATCGCCAGCCTGATTGCCATTGTGGCAATGCGAAGCGCCTCTCTGCAGCTTTCACCGGTCACAGGGCGGATGTTGGTGGAATTGCCGCTGACCCGTGAAGCAATGGCCGACTATCTTGGCCTGACGCTGGAAACGGTCAGCCGCCAGATTTCGGCGCTACGGCGGGACGGGTTGATCGCGTTGCAAGGCAACCGGAGCATCGCGATTCCAAGTTACGAACGTTTGCAGGACGCGGCGGGGAATGAATCAGGCGGCGGCACGCTGGCCTGACAGGCGCGTCAATGTGCCATGAAGACCGGGACGTCGGCCTGTTCCAACATCGCGCGGGTGGCCCCCCCAAGGATTGATTCACGCAAGCGCGAATGGCCATAGGCCCCCATCACGATCAGATCCGCACCGGATTCGCGGGCTTGTCGTAAAATCAGATCCGACACCCTTGGCAAGGTCTTTGCGACCACCGAGACCTGCGCCTTGATCCCATGGCGCACCAGCATTTCGGACAATGCGCCCCCAGGATCCGACCGCTCTGGCCCCGAGGCTCTTGGATCCACCACGACAACATCCACAAGGTCGGCGTTCTTTAACAAAGGAAAGGCCGCACGTGTCGCGCGCAACGCTTCAGGGCTTTCATTCCAGGCAAGGACGATGCGCCGGTGGCGTCCCTGCCATTTCGCTGCGGATCCAAGGACCAGGACGGGCACTTTGCCTCCGAACAGCGCGGCTTCGGTCACTGCAACGGCGGCATCACTGCCGTCGGGGCCGTAGGGTTTGGGTAAGATCACCACATCGGCATATCGCGTTTCTTGTGCCACGGCGTTGTAGATCATGCCGTCGGCCACAACGGCTTGATCGAGGCTCCAACGGATGTCCTGGGCTTCAAGATGAGTGCGGGCAAGAGATTGCAACCGAAGGGCCGCCTTTGTCGCCTCGTCCATGGCATCAAGCCGGATTGCCATGCCGGTACCCGAAAAATAGACGTCCGTGACCACCCGGTCGATCCCGACACAAAGAACATGCAGGTGGGCGTCCCACTGGCGCGCAAGGTCTATGGCCGCCGTCAAGGGGGCACCAAGTCCGGTTTCCTGAGTGATCACGATGACAAGCGACTTGTAGGCCATGGCGACCCTCTCTTTCAGGAATAAGCGTTCCTACCATTTAGCCTAGCCTTGCAACGACACGGCCTCACTGACCTGCATCAATCAGAACGTTGGAAAATGTTGATCCAGATTAAGGTCACTGGCGCTGTCTCGGTCCAGACATGCCCATGATCTGTTTGCCCGGGGCGCCGCCTGCTCTTGTCGGGCGGACCGGTCCAAAGGACGAGAGAAGGGGACACAGACATGATGGATGCCTTCAAGCTGGCAGCGCTGGGCACAATTGCCATCCTTGCGGGCCTTGGCGCAAACTGGGCACGCGACACCGCCTATCTGGTGCATGCCATGGTCATTCTTGTGGTTGCCGCGATCACCTTTCTCTGGGTGTTGCGCCATGTGGGCGAACCAAAAGCGGATCAAAGCCATGAATACCAGGATGATGTCATCCGGGCGGGGGCCATTGCCACTGTCCTCTGGGGCGTTGTGGGGTTTCTGGTCGGGACCTTCATCGCCTTTCAACTGGCGTTTCCCGCGCTCAATTTCGAATGGGCCGAAGGCTACATGAACTTTGGCCGCTTGCGGCCCCTGCACACATCGGCAGTCATTTTTGCCTTTGGCGGCAACGCCCTGATCATGTCGAGCTTTTACATCGTCCAGCGGACCTGCGGTGCGCGGCTCTGGGGCGGCAATCTCGCGTGGTTCGTGTTCTGGGGCTATCAGCTTTTCATCGTGCTCGCGGCCTCGGGCTATCTGCTCGGCGCGACACAAAGCAAGGAATACGCCGAACCGGAATGGTATGTCGACTGGTGGCTGACTGTGGTGTGGCTTGGCTTTCTGGCGGTCTTTCTCGGCACCTTGATCAAGCGCAAGGAGCCCCACATCTACGTCGCCAACTGGTTCTTGCTGTCGTTCATCGTCACTGTGGCAATGCTGCATGTGGTCAACAACATCTCGATCCCCGTATCGCTTTTGGGCTCGAAGTCCGTCCAGGTGTTTTCCGGCGTCCAGGACGCCATGGTGCAATGGTGGTACGGGCATAACGCGGTCGGTTTTTTCCTGACGGCGGGCTTTCTGGGGATGATGTACTACTTTGTCCCAAAGCAGGCCGACCGCCCGATCTACAGCTATAAACTGTCGATCATCCACTTCTGGGCACTGATCTTCCTTTATATCTGGGCCGGACCGCACCACCTGCATTACACCGCTTTGCCGGAATGGGCGGCTACGCTTGGCATGGTGTTCTCGGTCATCCTGTGGATGCCAAGCTGGGGCGGAATGATCAACGGGCTGATGACCCTGTCTGGGGCCTGGGACAAGCTGCGGACCGACCCTATCCTGCGCATGATGGTGGTATCCTTGGGCTTTTACGGCATGTCGACCTTTGAGGGACCGGTCATGTCGATCAAGGCGGTCAACTCGTTGTCGCATTACACCGACTGGACCATCGGCCACGTCCATTCCGGGGCCTTAGGGTGGAACGGACTGATCACGTTTGGTGTCCTTTACTTCCTGGTGCCCAGGCTTTGGAACCGACCCGGGCTATACTCCCTGCGGTTGGTCAACTGGCACTTCTGGCTCGCGACCATCGGGATCGTGCTTTACGCCGCCTCGATGTGGGTCAGCGGGATCATGGAAGGCCTGATGTGGCGCGAAGTCGATGCGCAAGGGTTCCTGGTGAACGCCTTTGTCGACACGGTCGAAGCCAAGTTTCCGATGTACGTCGTGCGTGCACTTGGCGGGGTTCTCTATCTCTTGGGCGGAATGATCATGACGTACAATCTGTGGGCAACCGTTGCCCGGCAACCGGCGACATCGCTTGGCGCCGTGCCGGTTCCGGCTGAATAGGGGAGGCTGGAAAATGGCATTCTTGGACAAGCACAAGATTCTTGAGACAAACGCGACGCTTCTGCTGGTGGGGTCGTTGCTGGTTGTGACCATCGGGGGCATCGTCGAGATTGCACCGCTGTTCTATATCCAGAATACGATCGAAACAGTTGACGGCATCCGGCCCTATTCACCGCTGGAGCTGACCGGGCGCGACATCTATATCCGCGAGGGCTGCTACGTCTGTCATAGCCAGATGATCCGTCCAATGCGCGACGAAGCCGAGCGCTACGGGCACTATTCGCTGGCCGCGGAATCCATGTACGACCATCCGTTCCAGTGGGGCTCCAAACGAACGGGACCAGACCTGGCCCGCGTGGGTGGGCGATACTCGGACGAGTGGCATGTCGATCACCTGACGGATCCGCAGTCCGTCGTCCCGGCCAGCATCATGCCAAAATACGGCTTCTTGCTGGACCGCGAGATTACTGCCGCCTGGATTGGTGACCGGTTGCAAACCGAAGCCCTGGTGGGGGTCCCCTACACCGACGCCATGTTGACAGAGGCCAAGGCGGATTTCGCGGCCCAGGCCGATCCTGACAGTGACACGGCAGGTGTCCTGGAGCGGTATCCAAAGGCCGTAGTCAGCAATTTTGACGGTCGACCCGGCGTTTCCGAGATGGACGCCCTGATCGCCTATCTTCAGGTCCTTGGCACAATGGTCGATTTTTCGACCTACGCGCCCGACCCGCAGCGGTGAAGGAGCACGAAATGGAAACCTATTCACTCTTGCGGGAATTCGCTGACAGCTGGGGACTTCTGGCCATGTTTGCGGTCTTTGTGGCGGTGATGCTCTGGGCGTTCCGGCCAGGGTCGTCGCGCATCCACAAAGACACCGCCAACATCCCCTTTCGACACGAAGACCGGCCCGCCAGAGCCGTTCACACCGTCAAGGCCGCGCCAGGGGACACGATGAAATGACCAAAAAACCCGTCGTCAAACCTGCTGAACCTGCAACAACGGGCCATGAATGGGATGGTATCCGCGAATATGACAATCCGTTGCCGCGCTGGTGGCTCTGGACCTTGTACCTCACCATCATCTGGGGCGTGGCCTACACCATTGCCTACCCGGCCTGGCCGCTCTTGACTCGTGCGACCAAAGGACTGGTCGGCCAGGACATGCGCGCCGATGTCCAGGCCGACATTGCCCGATTTGACGCCATGAACGCGCCCCTGGAACAAAAACTTGTTTCTGCAGATATCAACACTGTAGCCGACGATCCTGAACTTGCGAACTTTACCAAGAACGCAGGAGCCGCCGTCTTTCGGGCCAATTGCGCCCAGTGCCATGGAAATGGGGCGGCGGGGGCCAAGGGCTATCCCAATCTTCTGGATAATGACTGGATATGGGGCGGGTCGATGCAAGACATCTACACGACCGTTACCCATGGCATCCGCAATACGACCGACCCTGATGCCCGCTATTCCGAGATGCCCGCTTTCGGAGAGCTTCTGGAAAAGCCCGAGATCGACGCCGTCGTGCAACATGTCTTGGCCATTTCGGGACAGGAACATGACGCAGCACTTGCCGAAATTGGTGCGACGGTCTTTGTCGACCAGTGTTCAGGCTGCCACACGGAACAAGGCACGGGAGACCGCGCGCAAGGTGCGCCGAACCTCGCAGATGCGATATGGCTTTACGGAGGCGACCTGGCCAGCTTGACCCAGACGGTCACCTATTCCCGCTTTGGTGTGATGCCCAACTGGAGCCCACGCCTATCGGATGCCGACATACGCGCTGTTTCGGCCTTTGTTCACCAATTGGGCGGGGGCGAAGCACCGGCGGTCGAATGACAACGTCGCCGACAGGTTCGGGGGATCTGCAACCGGGCCCTACCTTTGGCGCGGTGCGCTACATTGACAGGGATCAAAGACAGACTTCTCGCAGCCTGCCTAGTTCTTGGCTGACCCGGCTATGAAAGAACCGAAATCCCGATGACCCCGACGGACACACCTCCCAGTCTTTATGCCGCGCGCGAGCCGGTCTTTCCGCGCCGGGTCCGGGGCCGGTTTCGCAACCTGAAATGGGTGATCATGGCCCTGACCCTCGGGGTCTACTATGTTACGCCCTGGTTGCGCTGGGATCGCGGGCCAAACTTGCCCGATCAAGCCGTGCTGGTCGATATCGGCAATCGGCGCTTTTTCTTTTTCATGATCGAGATCTGGCCGCATGAATTCTATTTCGTTGCGGGACTGTTGATCATGGCGGGGCTGGGCCTCTTTCTTTTCACCTCGGCTCTGGGGCGGGTCTGGTGCGGCTATGCCTGTCCCCAGACTGTGTGGACGGACCTGTTCATCCTGGTAGAGCGTTGGATCGAAGGGGACCGAAATGCGCGGGTCAGGCTTTGGCAACAGGCATGGGGGATCCACAAGGCCTGGTTACGGACCTTGAAATGGTCGATCTGGTTGGGGATCGCCTTGGCGACGGGTGGGGCGTGGGTCTTTTATTTTACGGATGCCCCGACGCTGGCGCGCGACCTGATGGCGGGACAGGCACACCCTGTCGCCTATGCGACCATTGCCATCCTGACCGCTACCACCTTTTTCTTTGGTGGGTTTTTCCGCGAGCAGATCTGCATTTATGCCTGTCCATGGCCACGCATCCAGGCAGCCATGATGGACGAAGAAACGCTGACCGTCGCCTATCGGGACTGGCGCGGAGAGCCACGCGGCAAAAAGGATCTGCAAGGTGCTGGCGACTGCATCGACTGCGCCGCCTGCGTCAACGTCTGCCCCATGGGCATCGACATCCGCGACGGCCAGCAGCTTGCCTGTATCACCTGTGCCCTGTGCATTGATGCCTGTGACGACGTCATGGCCAAGATCGGTCGCCCGCGCGGGTTGATCGATTACCTTGCCCTGACGGACGAGACGCGTGAACGCGCGGGGCAACCGCCAAAACCGATTTGGCAGCACGTCTTTCGTCCCCGCACGGTGCTTTACACGCTACTCTGGTCGGGCGTGGGCATTGGACTTGTGGCGGCCCTATTCTTGCGGTCGCCCATTGGGGTTACAGTGGCTCCTGAGCGCAATCCCGTGTTCGTGACCGAAGCCGATGGTGCCATCCGCAATATCTATGAACTGCGGCTGCGCAACATGACGGGCGAGCCACGCACCTTTCAGGTCTCAGTTGCGGCAGACACGCCGCTCATCCTGAAAGTCGAGGGGGCGGAAGACGGACAGGTCGTGGTTCCCGCCGACCTGACCGAAAATCTGCGCGTCTATCTGACCGCGCCGTCTGAAAGTCCCGCCGCCACGGCGGCGCGCACGGATGTGCGGATCTGGATCGAGGATATCGCCAGCGCGGATCGGGTGTCCAAAGATACCATCTTTACCGGCAAGGGAGACTGACATGCCCCGCGAACTGACTGGCAAAGGGGTCTTTGCCATCACCGCCTCGGCCTTTGGGGTGATCATTGCGGTCAACGCTTTGCTGGCGGTCCAGGCCGTGCGGACCTTTCCAGGGTTGGAGGTCGCCAGTTCCTATGTCGCCTCGCAAACCTTCGAGGCGGACCGGACCGCGCAGCAGGCGTTGGGATGGCATCTGGCATCGACTTATGACGGCGCGGTCCTTCGCCTCGACCTGACAGACCGAACCGGACAACCGGTTGACCTTGCCACTGTCACCGCAACGGTCGGTCGCCCGACCGAAGCGAGCGACGACATGGTCTTGCAGATTACCCGCGATGGCGGGGCCTATGTTGCCCCGATCCTGCTGCAGCCAGGCCGATGGGTCGTGTTCCTTGAAGCGCGCGCCAAGTCAGGCACGCGCTATCACAAGCGGCTGGAACTTTCGGTGCGGGGTTAGAGTGATGACAACGCAGCTGGCGACCTTTCCGATGTCGGCCTGCCCGGCCTGTGCGGCAGTGCCAGCGGCCCAGGCCCTTGCAGATCGGCCTGTGCCGGTTGGTCTGGTACTGACATTGCCCACCGCACATTGCGCCGCCTGCATCGCCGATGTCGAACAAGCGCTGATCAAGGTGCCTGGAGTGCACTCCGCCCGTGTCAACCTGACCTTGCGCAGGGTCAGCGTGGTCGCCGAGCCGGGGGTGTCGGCGTCTGATCTCGTCACGCATTTGGCCCGCATCGGCTATCCGGCGCATGAACTGGACCCCGGACTTCTGTCAACCACAGAAACCACACGGATTGGTCAGGACCTGCTGATGAGGCTGGGTGTGGCCGGATTTTCGATGATGAACATCATGTTGCTGTCTGTCGCCGTCTGGTCCGGCGCAGAGGCCGCGACACGCGACCTTTTTCATTGGCTCAGCGCCATGATCGCATTGCCGACACTCGCATTTTCCGGGCAGCCCTTCTTTGCCGGGGCCTATGCCTCGCTCAAGGCGCGCCGTCTGGGTATGGACGTGCCGATTTCGCTGGGGCTGATCCTTGCCGCGTCGATCTCGTTGTTCGAGACCGCGATGGGCGGGCACCATGCCTATTTCGATGCGGCGGTGTCCTTGTGTTTCTTTCTGCTGGCAGGACGCTATCTGGACTATCGCAGCCGCGCAGCCGCGCGATCTGCTGCCGAGGAACTGACGGCCCTGGAAGTGCCCCGCGCTATCCGGCTGCGGGACGGGCGCGAAGAGACCGTCCCGGTGATGGAAATTTGCGTCCATGATCTGGTGCTGGTCAGGCCGGGCGGGCGCATGCCGGTCGACGGCGTGGTAACCGAGGGCGCGTCCGAAATCGACCGATCGCTCTTGACGGGCGAGACAGCACCGGTCCGGGCCGCGCCCGGCAGCGCTGTCAGTGCGGGAGAGGTCAACCTGACAGGGCCCCTGACCCTGCGTGCGACGGCGGTGGGGCGCGACACATCCTTGCATCGAATGGCCGATCTGGTGGCCGAGGCCGAAAATGCCCGCACAAAGTATGCCTCGCTGGCCGACCGGATGGCGCGAGCCTATTCGCCGGTGGTCCACATTCTGGCGCTTGGCAGCTTTGCTAGCTGGATGTGGATTTCGGGGGGGGATCTGCGATTGGCACTCAACATTGCCGCAGCCGTCTTGATCATCACTTGCCCCTGCGCCCTTGCCCTTGCCGTCCCGGCCGTGGTGACCTCGGCAACGGGCAGGCTTTTTCGCCTTGGCCTGCTGGTCAAGGATGGAACAGCGCTGGAACGGCTCGCCGAGGTCGATACCGTGGTCTTCGACAAAACCGGCACCTTGACCACCGGCGCACCCGAACCCGTGGGACTGGATGCAGTTCCGGCCCGCGATCTGGCTGTGGCGCTCGCACTGGCACAGGCGTCTTCGCATCCCTTGTCGCTGGCTTTGGCCGCAGGAATTTCAGCCATGGCGATACGCCCTGCTTTGCTGAGCGACATAGTGGAGCATCCAGGCTACGGCATTTCGGCGCGCAGCAGTGGTTGTTTGGTACGGCTTGGCCGGGCGGACTGGGTCGGGACCAATCCTGAGGCAGGACTGGGAACCTATCTTGCGATTGAAGGGAGCGCCCCTCGCGCCTTTGTGTTCCATGACCGGCTTCGCCCCGGAGCTGCGGACCTAGTGGCCGCCTTGCAGGCTTCGGGACACGCGGTTGTGCTGTTGTCTGGCGACGCCGCCGCGTCAGTCGCGGCAAAGGCGTCAGATGTCGGCATCACGGATTGGCGCGCAGGCGTCCTGCCTGCCGAAAAGGCGGAAATCGTCCGAAGTCTTGGGGCAGCCGGGCACCGGGTCCTGATGGTCGGCGATGGTTTGAACGACACGGCAGCACTGGCGGCGGCACATGTTTCGATCTCTCCCGCTTCGGCATTGGATGCGGCCCGGGCGGCATCCGACATCGTCTTTCTGGGCAGCGACATGGCATGCCTGTCCGAGGCGATCCGCATCGCCGTTATGGCCCGGCGGAGGATCAAACAGAACTTCGCCCTGTCGCTCAGTTACAACCTGCTGGCAGTTCCGATCGCCATTGCGGGCCTCGCCACGCCGCTGATTGCCGCCTTGGCAATGTCCACCTCGTCGATCCTCGTATCGGTGAACGCCTTGCGGCTAAAGTAAGAAAGGAGTTGCGATGGATGCCCTGGTTGTGTTGATCCCGATCTCACTCGCCCTTGGACTTTTGGGCCTGGTCGGTTTTGTCTGGACGTTGCGACATTCCCAGTATGGCGACCCCAAGGGCGATGCCGCTCGCATCTTGTCGCGCAACTTTGACGACCACCCGATGGCACCGCCTTTGCCTACCACCCCTCTTCAGGCGCCAATGCCAAACGATTCCGCGCGATAAAGGCCCCAAGCTCGGGACGGCACGATCCGCAAGAGGTGCCCGCCGCAAGCTCCGCGCCAAGGCCGGCCACCGTGGTAGCGCGGCCACTGGCGATTGTCGCCACGATCGCATTGCACCCGATGTTGAGACAAGGCGCAGACGATGGCCCAGGCGTGCCGTTGATTCCCCGCGGGCCTGCCGGAGAGGAGATCCTCGCTGAACCACGGGCAGCATCCACCATGCTGGCGGCTGCGGCCTCAGTAAATTAGAGATCTGCCGGTCAAAGGACAGCCGGCCCTGATGAGCGGAGATTACGGCAAGAAGCCGGTTGAACAGGACCGCATCCGCACCCGGAACGATGGCGAAGTGCAGGTTGAACACCTAGTTCTGCAGCGGACAGGTCGTCTGCCCCCGTGCACAATGCATTCGGACAATGGGCCACACTTGTGCGAGCAGCGGTCTTCGAGGGCAAAGACCTGATCAGCGGCGGTGCGAAACGGCGCAACGCGGCCGTTGGCCGTCTTGACGACCCTTGCGCCTTGCGTAGGGATGTCGGCCAACGCGCCCAGTTCAATCATCATTCTGCGACCTCCAGTGTCGGGTGGGCCATCGGGTGCCATTTGCGTCGTTCGGAGGCCGCCGCATGTTTAGCCTAAGGGTCCGCCTGGTAGACGGGTTGGCAGAGCATGAAACGGTCAAATAAGGCCCGTTGTATCGCGGGATCGGCAATTTGAGCTTGGCACCAGCCAAGGCCGACCCTGGCCACCCTTTTGTAAATGCGGTGCAGATATCGGCTGTTTTCGCGGTACAGCTGCACAAAGGCCGCGACGGGCTCCAGCACTTCCTCCTCGGTCGTGGCCTTGCACGGGAATTCGGTTTCCTTGACGTTCGTGACGGCAACACTGGCGAAGGATACCTCAGCCTCTATCCACACAGACGACGCCCACGTCTTTGCACGTCGCCTCGGCGCAATTGCGCGGGCAGCCCGAGACACCGAGCTTGACCTTTGCCGGGGTCCAGGATCCCCAAAGCAGGTTTTCAAGCTTGATCCCAAGGCCGGTCTATTCCTGCGTGCCGAACCGGCAGAATGCGCTGCCAGCACAGGTTTTGACTTTCCGCAGGCCCTTGGAACACGCGTGTCCAGAAACCATCCCGACAGCATTCAGTTCGGCCCATATTGCGGGCAGACCCTGTTTTTTCAGGCCCAAGAGATCAATCCGCTGCCCCCCCCCCGTGTCCTTCACCATCGGGATGTTGTATCTGTCGGCTGCATCGGCGCTCGCGCACAATTCCGCCGGAGTCGTGACACCCCCCCACTTGCGCGGCACCACGGAATGGGTGCCGTCCTTGTGGATGTTGGCGTGGTTTCGTTCTTTGACGAACCGCGACTGGCGGTCATCATGGTATTCTGTAGGCCAATCCGCAAAGCGGTAGTAATTCAGCGCCGGGCGACACGAATGGCACCCGACGGGGGTTTTCCAGCCCAGCTCATGCATTGCTGCCAGGATCGATTTCAGGCCGCTTGACTTGATCAGCCGCCGCACGTCGACATGCATGTGATGGGGGCATTTGCACATCGGCTGGCTGGTCGGCAGCACGAAGGCGTCACCCAGCGTTACGGCCAGCACCTGTTCCACCAGCCCTGTGCAGGTGCCACGGGACGACGACGCCTTGGTCGTCGCGCGGACCGCATCAAGGCTGGCCGCCCCACCTGCGACGGCATCCACGATCTTGCCTTTGCACACGTCGTTGCAACCACAGATTTCCGCATCACGCGGCAAGACTGCAACGGCCGCGAGAGGGTCCGATTGGGCACCTCCCTCCTGATAGGCCGGACCAAAGATCAACGTGTCGCGCATTGGCGTGATGTCTGTGGCGTCCTTGATCAGACCAAAGAACCAGTTGCCATCGGCCGTATCGCCATATGTCCCCGCGTCGGCCAAATGGTTGCTCTCGATCACCGAGCGCTTGTAAAGCCCCCGTGCCGGGTCACGGATCACGATGTCTTCTTGACCCTTACCGTCCGCGAAATCGCCAGCGGAGAACAGATCACACCCAGTGACTTTGAGTTTTGTGGCGGTCTGGACGGGACAGAACGCAGCTTCTTTGGCCATAAGCGATTTGGCCAGCACCTTGGCCTGATCGTACAAGGGCGCAACGAGGCCAAAAAGCTGATTGTTGTTATGTTCGAGGCATTCTGCCGCAGCCCAGATCGCCGGGTCCGAGGTCTGCATCTGGTCGTTCACCGTGATGCCCCAGCCGGTCTCCAGATGCGCGTCGGTCGCCAGCCGCACCTACGGGGCGGGTTCCTGCGGCCATGCAGCCGATGTCAGCATCATAAACGGTGCCGTCCTCCAGCAGAACCGCCTCGACCCGGTCGGTCCCAGGGATCGCCTTTGTGGCCCCCTTGCAATGAATGCGCATCCCCCGCGCCTCCCGCGACTTTTGCTGGAGGCAACCTGCCGCCGGGTCCAGCTGGCGTTCCTTCAGGTGTCCCATGATGTGGATCACCAGCACTTCCACGCCGCGTACCTGCATGCCCGCCGCAGCTTCCAGCCCCAGAAGGCCGCCTCTGATAGCCACTGCCTTCGCGCCCGGTTCGACGGCAGCGATCATCGCGTTGGTATCTTCGAGAGCCCGGCAGGTGACGACGCCAGGCAGGTCCTTGCCCGCCAACGAGATGATGAAGGGCGCCGATCCGGGGACGATGATCAAGTCGTCATAAGGCGTCTCGCCGGATGTCGAGGTCACGCATTTGCGGTTGTGGTCGACGCGGGTCACATGTTCGCCAAAGCGGGTTTTGATCCCGCGCACGCAGCACCAGGCGTCGGCATGGGTGACGATCTCGGCATAGGTCTTGTCGCCCGACAGCACCAGCGACAGCATTTTGCGTTTTTAGTTCCTGCGCGGCTCGCCGTTGAAGAGGTGATGTCGAAGCCACCCGCGCCTTCGGTCAAGTGTTCCAGCACCCGGCTCGAGGCCATGCCCGCCCCGATGACAACAAGTTTGCGGGTCAACATGCGACATCCTTGTTGCTAGGGCCATTCTTATATTCCTCCAGGAATGCAAGAACTTCGGCGCAGTAGCGATGCCAGAAGCGCGCGGCCCGTGCGCGGGCGCGGCAGCTTGACCTCGGTGATCTTGCCGAGGCTTTCCTGCGGTCCGTTGGTCATCATCACCACCCGGTCTGCCAGAAGGATCGCCACGTCCACGTCATGGGTCACGCAGATCGCGGCGACCTTGGTGCGAAACCAAACTTCCATCGGCACTTCTTGCCGTTCCCATCAGATCAGACTGTCCAGCATCCCGAACGGCTGGTCCACGAGAAGCAGCTTGATCGACAGTGCAAAGGCCCGCGCCATGCCAACCCGCTGGCACATGCCGTTGGACATGTCGGATACCGGGCGTTCCATCACATCTGCCAGGTC